>NZ_JAWOVC010000003.1:0-435382 GCF_033339735.1 Vibrio sp. 2033 | reverse complement strand
GACGGGCAGACCGGGCAAGAGGCTCCGGTTGTGCATGGACAAAGGGTATGAAGCGGAATGGTTGGGATCGTATCTGAAAAGTCGTCGCTATGAACCTCATATCCAGTCACGGAAGGATGAGTCAGAAGCCATTAAAAACACGGATTTTAAGGCTCACCGTTGGGTTGTAGAGAGAACACACAGTTGGATGAATCGCTACCGTCGTGTCCTGACTCGTTGGGAGAAGAAAGTCGAGAATTATGAGGCGATGCTGCATTTTGCCTGTGGTATCATTGTCTGGACTAAAAACCTATTGGGATAGGTTCTAAAATTAAAAAATTGAGGGTTCAATGAAGTTAAACAATGCCTTGCTGGCCATTTTATCGCTCACTTCTTTCGTCACGTTTGCGAAAACGGAGTTAACGGTTAGCAGTCAATTAAAGAGCGTAGTTGATGAATGCGCTAAAGGATTAATCAACGAATACGACATTCCGGGGTTGGCTGTTGCAGTAACGATTGATGGTAAACGTTATTTTTATAATTACGGTTTGGCTGACGTAAGTAAGGGGAGTTTAGTCACCAACGACACAATTTTTGAACTCGGCTCTATCAGTAAAACTTTTGCTGCTACTTTGACTGGGTACGCCCAAGAAAAAGGTAAGCTAGACATGGATGACAAGGTCAAAGATTATATTCCAGAATTAGAGAATAGTGCTCTGGGTAATACCAAGCTAGTTAATGTCGCCACCTACACTGCAGGTGGTCTACCATTGCAATTCCCTAGCGAAGTAACGAACGACGCTGAAATGATGCAGTACTACAAAACGTGGAAACCGGAGTACGAAGCCGGTACTAAGAGGAAGTACTCAAACCCTAGTATTGGTCTATTTGGCTACATCGGTGCCTTGAGTATGAAGTCAGACTATACGGAAATGATGGAAACCGTCATCCTGCCTGAGCTCGGTATGACCAATACCTTTGTCGATGTACCAAAGGATAAGCTTAACAACTATGCTTTTGGTTATAGTTCTGAGGGAAAACCCGTTAGAGTTAATCCAGGTATTCTTGATGCACAAGCCTATGGTATTAAATCAACAAGCTTAGATATGCTTCAATATATCGAAGCAAATATGGGTCAAGCGCAACTGAATAATGATATGGAGAATGCGCTAGAGAGAACTCATACTAAGTATTTTGATACCGACACGTTTACACAAGCCGTAGGATGGGAGGGTTATGATTACCCCGTTTCACTTTCGCAATTATTGAAGGGTAACTCCAGCGATGTAATTCTCAAAGCTAAACCGGTTCAAGCAAGTGTATCTGGTACTCTCGGTCGTGACGTTTGGTATAACAAAACGGGCTCAACAGGTGGCTTTGGGGCATATGTCGCGTATGTACCCTCTGAAAAAATAGGCATAGTGATTCTGGCGAATAAAAACTACCCTAATGCAGAAAGAGTAGAGGCTGCTTACCATATTATTAGCTCAGTGGTGAAGTAAATTTTAGTGGTAATAGGCACTACGTAATTATTAGAGCTTATTTAGATACATACTATCTACAGTGTTTTATTAGATAGTATTTATAGGAGTATTCATGAAAACTAAGCATTGGTCTAAGGTGACTTTGCTACATGAAGTTGTTACGAACCCAAATATAACGATTAAAGGTAAACATAGTTATTACAGTGATTGTTGGGACGCCGGTTTTGAAGAGTCTGTTGTAAGATATCTACAAGGCGATGAGTTCAGCCGAGATTGGGAACCAAAATGGAAGATTGATAAGTTACATATAGGTGACTTTGTCTGTATTGCAGCGGAAGTTGTCATTGTTATGGGGGGAAACAGTACACATAGAGCTGATTGGTTCTCCTTGTACCCATTTATGGACTTTATTGAAGAAGCGTACGTCGGGAAAGGAGATACTCATATTGGCGATGGCGCCTGGCTCGGTATGCGATCCATGATAATGCCGGGTGTGACTATCGGAGAAGGAGCAATCGTTGCGGCAAACAGTGTGGTGACGAAAGATGTTGAGCCTTACAGCATGGTTGCGGGGTCACCAGCTAAGCATGTCAAATATCGCTTTTCTCGAGAGACGATAGACGAACTGCTTGCTCTTAGGATATATGATTGGCCTGATAAGAAAATCGACAGCCTGAAGAGATTTTTATGTTCAGACGATTTAGAAGGGCTGAGAAAGGCAAGCGCTGAATATGATAGAAACCACTCATAATCGTGACAGCGTCACTGTTTAGAAAGTAAGAAAGAGGTATTGTTGGGCCTCTTTGTATTAGATATCTAGCCAATACAATGAGTAATCATTTTATTCTTTTATTGATCTTTTACGTGAACATGATAGGGCGCGTACCATTTGCGTTCAAGAACAAGAGGACAACGTGTTTGGTTAAGGGGAAACCGATGGAATATCGGGAAATTATAATCATTAAGAGCCGCATGTAGCGGCTCTTTTTGATCCTGAAATTGGTTAGTGGCGACAGACTACGAAGCGCTCAGAAGGTTACGAGGACTCGCTTCAGATAAATGAAGAAAGAGCGAATCGAAGTGGCTGTTGTTACCTATTTGACTGCTCATACCGTTGCCATTCCGCTGTTAACTCTGCTTTTTCTTTTCTCGCTGCAATCAGCATTTCTATATTTACGTCAGTGTTTGGGTGCCTTTGAATGTATCGCTCGTAATCAACCGGAACACCATTGATGTGCAGTTCAAGATGTAAATGCGGCCCTGTTGTTCTTCCTGTGTTACCCGTTTTCCCTATCACTTGTCCTCGGCTGATCTTCTCACCAACATGGACGTTGCGCTGAGATAAGTGTAGGTAGCGTGATACAGAGCCATTTGTGTGGCGGATATTAATGTAGTTGCCTGCAAAACGGTTGTAGCGGGACTTTAAAACGATGCCATCAGCAATACTACGAATCGGTGTACCTACAGGTGTGGCATAATCAGTGCCTAAGTGCGGAGTCGTTATATTGGTCACTGGATGTGTTCGCTTTAAGTCATAGTCAGAGCTCACTCTGTAGTTTTTATCAAAGGGTGAAGAAAACATGAACTGATTATTTATCGACACACCATGCTCATCAAATACGTTACCGTGACCATCATTGATAATAAATAAATCAGTTTTACTGCCTAAATAGTAAAAAGAACTAATGTAAGTTTCATTTTTACTATTTAATTTAGTTCTTAAGATAAAGTTATCACCTCTTTTAATAGAGTCAATAATATTAAACTTGCTTTTGATAAGTGCTAATAGCAAGTTGATCTCTTTTTGACTCACTCCTGATTTTAATAATGAAGCGACAAAAGAGTATTCAACAACACCGGTAGTGATTTTTTGCCTACGAGTCTTCTTTTTAATTGATGGCTGCACATTCTCACTTTCGAATTCTAAAGGCTTGATGGTAGGTAGCCTATCCACAGGAGTGAGGAAGTAGTGAGAAAGCGATACGCTAATCAATATGATTAACGCAGTAGTGATAAGGGCTACGGTAGGAGCTTGCACACTTCTTTTTATTATTAAAATAGTCATTAGTTTTGTTGGTTTATCAATACTGACAGTTGTGCGTAGAGTATAATATTTTAAATAAAAACTAGCATTAAAGCATGAGTAATTCCTCTGTTTTAACTAAGTTAATAATTATAGGATGTAAAAATAATTTTAATAATTCAGTCAAAGTGACGGTTGGCTTGGTGTTTATGCCTATTTTGTTGGTGTTAATGTCACGTTGAGAAAATATTTTTCAATAATATAATCTCGGGAAAATATATTTTGCCAAATTACTATGTTCGCTAAAAATACGCTGAAATTAACATTAGGTCTTACGCTTACATCTCTTTTATTGAGTGCATGTGGTGGTGGTGATGGAGGAGACAACACACCTCCAGCTAGAAGCAAAGGAAGCATTTCCGGTATGGTGTTTGACGCCCCAGTCAATGGCGCCAAGATTGAGGTTTTCGAGTTCAAAAATGGAAACTTAGGTCGGAAGTTGGCTAACACGACGTCTGATGCCTTCGGAAACTATCTGCTAGAGTTTGAATCGTCGTCAATGCCTCTTTTTGTTGTTGCAAAAGAGGGGAGTTATACCGATCCGTTTACAAATGAAACGGTATCTGTGAGCAATGCGAAGACACTTAAATTTGAAGGTGTTGTGAACTTTAAAGAGGGGAGTGAGCAAAAGTTAATGCTTACTCCGCTGTCGAACTTGGCAGCAGGCTTGGCAAAGTACAAAATTTCTCAGGGGGCCACAGATGAAAGTGCTTTTTCAACCGCTTTGGATAGTATCAATAGCATGTATGGTTTTGACGTAAATGAGACCAAACCTATTGATATTACCAAAGGTGGGCAAAGCAGTTTTGCTAGTGCTGGGCATCAATACGGTGCTTTATTAACAGCATACTCGTCTTACTCTTACGATCTTATAAAAAAATACGGCAACAGCGATAACGTCTACACTTCGATGCACTTCGCTGACATCCAATATCGGGATGTTATTGCAGATGGTGTTCTTGATGGTCTTGAAGTGAGCAAGACTTCAGGAGCAGTGACTCCCCTCAGCTTTGGACAGAAAAAGATAAACAGCGACGTTTACACACGTGACTTATCTCAGCACGTTTTGATCGTGGTAAACGACCCAAGTATCAATATTTCAGGTACTGATGCTGCAGACTATGTCGACTTTAGTAAGAAGCTTAATGACTTAGGTACATATGGCAGTACAGATGGCGTCATTCCACCGCGAGATGGGACGGAGATTGATACCACAGCGCCTATCGTGACACGCATTGACCGTGATGTACTTGCAGGCACCGATAAAGTTGACCTAAAAATTGTTGATGATATCGGTGTAGAAGACGTATCCGCCTTTATTCAGTATCAGATTAATGGCTCTTGGTCTGGTGAATTTCAATGTAACGACATACAAGATTTTGGAAGCACATTCTGTTCGGTTGAATTTGATGATTTTGAAGTTGGCCTTCGAGAGACCAACGTTAAAGTTAACATTAATACCAAAGAGATCGATAGTGTAGATATGAACCCTGCCACAGGGCTCTCAAACGTAACAGCAGCACGGTTAGTCTTATATACAGCGGATGTACTGGGTAATGAGTTAATTCCAGGCAGCCATTCGGGTCTTCATATCAACTTTGAATGGGATAACGATGCGCCTGTTATCGATATTACATCGGCGAGTGCAATTAATAACCAACTTAAAGAATACGTTCTGAAAGGGGTTGTAAAAGAAAGCTCGCAAGAGATTAGTTCGGTCAGTATTTCATTTAAAGATGGCTTACATGAGGGCGTCACATGTTCTCCTGTCACTGTAGAGTCTGGAAATGCTTGTGAGTTTAGTAAGGCTTACCCAACTGATGAATTCCTATCTACGACGGTCTTTGAGGTTCGAGCGAAGGATAGCAAAGGGAATACGGGCGCTGCGCAGCATGCAGTAAGTCGTGACGATCAAGCGCCAGCACAGACGATAACCTATCCTGAAGGTACGTCAATGACGTACGTAAATGTGGGTTTAGATGGTGAACGAACCACTTACGATGGTATCTACTCTCAAGATACGTACACCCCAGACAATGTTCAAGCAAGCCGCGATTTCCTGAAGATTGACTATGCGTACGCAAGTTTAGGGATTCAGAACTCATTAAAAGGGATAGATTTTAGTAACTTCAACGCTAATTTATTGAAAGAGAATAAAATCCCTTATGTTCGTGTGAAAGTTTCAGACGTAAACACCGATACGGTTTTAGGCTCCAACGCTAATAAGCTTAAGCTCGTCGTCAAGTACTACGTAAGCCAAAACAACGATAACAACTACTCACTTCAGCAAGTTATTGACACAACCGCATCCGATGACGATTACATCGCAAAAATTCCGCACGAAACGCTGTTAGATAGCAATGGGCGAGTAGAGGATGTCATTTATTACATTCCTTTTGTAAGAGATATTTTGGGTGACAGCTTTAAATCGGTATCAGAAAACAGTAGTCAAAAGTTAGTCATTCAAACCGTCGATGAGTCTGATAACGAAAGCACTCCAAGAGAAGTATATTTTAGAAGTAGCTTTGACCTACCAACCATAAAAGTGGTGACACCATTTATTGGTGCGCGAGCTCAACTTGAAGGGTTGAGCCCAAGTGGTGAATTCACTTCACTTGCAAGTTGTACCACTATCCAGCAACTGGAAAGTGACCAGTCCATGGCTCTTGACGTAGCGAGTTGTGAAACCACAACTGACGTAGTGAATTATGATTTCATGCGTGTTCGTTTAATTGGTATCGAAGGCAGTGAGCCATACTATTACCAATGGAAAAGAGATCCAGGGACCAAGAAAGTTACGGTTGACTTAAACAAGGCCAATATTGGTGTGTATTTTAAGCTCAAAGGTTCTCAAACTTACTATATTACTGAACTATCGACATATCAGACTGGTTTGTTTGATTTCCAGTGGGATCAAGTGACAGCGGGAGAGAAAACTTCAGAACGTGCGATTCAAATTCTTGATGAGGTGCGCTACGCGTTATCAGGTACGAATAACAACTCATTCTTTGGGTTTGACCCAACGGTTGTGTCTTATGCAACCAATGAAATGCTTACGACTAAAGCGATTCCAGACAAGCCATCAAATGACTATCTACACCGATTCCTTGTTGAAGCAATTGATAGTATTGCCGAGAGAATGCCAAGAAATAACTCATTAGATTTTGCATCTGCTAGTTACGATGATTTTAGCTACGATGGAAAAGCAAATGGTATAGGGGCCGGAGGAAGTCAAGTTACGCTCGATTCTTACACGTTTGGCGCTGAAACTTACCGAAAAGATCTGGCGCAATCGTATTATGAAATCATGGCGAGCAAATACGGTATTGAGACCAATATCGCGCAGCTCTATGCTGATGATATTTCGATGGCTAATCCTGACTTTAATGGTAAGAACATTTTTGATACAGAGGGTAGCAGTATCGATACCTTGCCTCCGCAGCCAAAATTAACCATTGAAAGCGGTAGAGAGACGATGGTTGGTAATAGGCTTTATATCGCTGGCGAGGTTGTTTCTAAAATTGTCCTAGACGATCCTTCTGGTATTGTAGGAACCGACGCTCACGGCCCGAAGTTTAGCACGATGTGGTATCAAGCCAATGAGCCAAACATTGAAATACCACTGGACATCAACATCGTAGAAAACTCAGACAGCAGCAATGCTTATCGAAAAGAGTACTTCTTCACCCTTAACTCCCAGTCTAGTGAACTAAAAGATATTATAGAGTTTGCCGTGGAGACCAGTGCTATGGACCCACATGGCAATGCGTATGGTTACAATGGTAAATCTCCGTTTATAGAATCGGTGTTTATTGATAACGACTTCCCTAAGGCCAGTTACCTTCCACCGAATGATGTCGATGGTAAACCTGTAGAAAACGGTATTTATTTAAATGCGAACAATACTCATGAATTAACCTTCAAGGTTGAGGATATTGTTGGTGATAAGCTTGCCTCGAGGGGTCTTGTTTTCTACCAGCAAACCGGTGAAAAAGTAACATACACACCAGAAAACTTTGCAAGTAACTCAAAAGACGCGTTTAAAGTCAAACTATGTACGGGCGAGATTTGTTCAAATCAAGGCTCTACGATTTATCCTGGTGATGGAGATTGGTTAGTTGTTGCCGCAGCAGAGGACAACTTAGGTAACTCCGTTTCAGAGTTAACTAGCACCGCTCCGAGATTCAATATTCGTATCGACTCTGAAGCTCCTATTGTAAAAAGCGAGCAGGTTCAAAGCCGTTTAGGTGGTAATAACCAATGGACACCTGTCATTGATTGGGGGACGTTAAGCTCTGGCAATAACGTAAAAATAGATCTGCGCCGCGGATCTGGTCAGGCTCTGACATTAGAAAGCTGTGACCCTCTAACAGAGGCGTGTGACGTACCATACCTAGTTGGTGAACAGCCTGACGTCAAAGTCCAACTGGTTTCAAAAGCATTTGATTACGATGAATGGAATGAGTTTTACGTCACTGCGACGGACAACGCTTACCCTGCCAATGTTAGTACAACAGGGAAATTTACCTTCCAAGTCGATAACAAAGGCCCTGAAATCATCCTAAATACACCTTGGGTTGAAGACACATTGTCCAAAGAGAACTATGTCATAGGGCGTGAGTTCAACGTGCGATTTAAATCTGTAATAGACGATTCAGACCTTGAGCAAGTCTCGCTGTATCAAAGTGGTAAAGATTCGCCAATTAAGACAATTGTGCCAACGGATTCATCTAAAGAGTTTGTCATGTCTCTTATCAAGAGTGACACAGATAAAATAGACATTTCTGAAGATGAAAAAACAACGTCATTGTATGTAAAAGCAACCGATATTTATGGTTTTGAGTCTAGTTCTAACACGCACAAGGTTATTCTTGATCGTGATGGGCCAACATTAGGCTTAAGTGGTTTCAATGCGAATGACTACTACTTAGGTAACTATGTCTTTGACCTAACGGCGCTAGACCTAAATGCAAACGGTGATGTTTCAATTAATGGCGTAAATCGAGAAAGCCTAGAGTATTGGACGTTTAGCGATCTGGAACCATTACCTGGCTCTCCCGGTACAAAAATCAATGAGGATCTCAAAGTGAGCCTTGGTGATTTAGGTACGGGTACACACAAGGTTCGTTTAAAAGGGTCTGATGTTCGTGGCAACACAACCTTAACCAATGATGAGCAAGATTTTACCGTCAAAGTGTACAACTCAATCCCGCAGGTGACGCTGGCGATGAGTTACACGGATGGAACGCCAATTACAAACAACACCATCTATCAAGATGGAAATATCGTACTGACGCTTGATATTGTTGATGATAGTGGCGTTGATCGAATTGACTCAACTTATAGATTCTCTGGAGAGCAAAACGGGACTAACTTTACGTTCTCAGAAACCGCAGATGGCACTTGGACTGCAACGTTGCTTTCTACACAAATTGCCAAAGATGGTAATTATGAACTTGATATCAAAGTTTATAACAAAGTTCGTTACCTTGATGAAAAAGACCGAAAGGTTGGAAAAGTAAACCAAACCTTTAGCGTACAGCGTGAAGGTGTGGTTCTAACAGTTGAAAGCCCGCTGGACTTCCAAAATTACTTATCTGATGGTGTTCTTGATGTCACCTTTACTACATTGAGTGCGGTCAAAGCCAAAACGTTAGAGTGTTGGGTTCGTGAAGAATACAACTCTCTGGATGCGCCACCAACTAATGAGCAACCAACTTCTGGTGTTATCAACGTATCGCAAGAACCTTACAGTTGTAGTGTCAATGTTGGGCAAAACATGACCAAAGCACCTGTTACTTTGATCACTAAAACCTTGGGTACAAATGGGCGTGAAACGATCAACAAGTTCAATTTCTCGATGGTGGATATTGATGCACCGACAGTCGTAGATGGTAACTCATACAGTTTTAAAGGAAGTGATGTTTGGTTTGATGAAGCTTTGAAGAAGAAGATGCTCACATTTGAGCTCTCTTTCAATGATGCTTTATCAGGCGTGAATACCGAAAGTTCAGATGAATATCCAAAGTTGGTTCGTAATCTTGGCAACAAAGCTTATACACCAACGACTTGTGCCAAAGGTGTTGGAAATATCAAGTGTACGTATTCTGAATCCTATGCCGATATTATTGATGGCCTGAGTACAACTCAAGAATACAAAATCAAGAACTTATCTGATTTAGCAGGAAACTTGACGCCAGAGCACGATCTACTGCTTGAATTACCTAAAGGTTCGGTAGTCGTTGAAATTACTGATCCGGTTGGAAACACAACCATTAATGGTCAGCAGCTTGTCGCCAAATTCAGAATTAAGCTGTATGAAAACTCTAGACTAGACAATGTGATGGCCAGGTTTGGAACGGAATCCTACAACTATAAAGATAATCCGGAGAAGTTTGCACAATTAGAGGTGTGTGCAGATGATCCAACCTACAAGTGTTCAACATTTACAAGTGAACTTCCTAGCGATGCGGATGGAAAAACGATCAGGACAACGATTACCGCAACGGATGTGTGGTCGAGAGTCGGTGAAGCGACCGTTGATATTAAAGTTGACAACACACCTCCAAGTGTTGGCGATGAGATTATCGTAACCGAATCGCCAACAAATCCTGATAATGTTCGTTTTCGTTTTGACATAACGGACACTGGTAGCAGCCTGGCAACAGTAAACTACTCGGTTTTAAACCCGAGTTATCAAGAAGAAAGAGTAGAGGATGGGAATGGTTCATCTACGTACTTTGAACTACCGAAATCTCAGTTAGAGGGGCGTGGTTCAATCACAGTAGACATCAAAGCGACAGATAGCGTCGGACTGTATTCTGATATCAGAAAAGTCATTGATATTAGTGTTCCTAAAGTCACAGTTGATTTCGATGGAATTACGAGTTTGCAGGGTGGGAAACTGTTTTTAACCAAGGCAAGCCAGCCGTTTACGGTATCTACGGTGGAAGGAGAAAGAGTGAAAGCTTCACAATATTCTGTGGAGCTTGTTCCAAGCCTCGGTGATTCCTTGCGTTACTCAGGTGATGTTATCTCATCTAGTGGTAATGGAATGATGAACTTTGCCGTCGATAACCAAGGGTCATATACCCTTAAGGTGACGGTGACGGACTCAGTTGGAAGAGAGAATACAAGCTTTGAATTACTAGGCAAAAGTTATGATGGAAAGGTTATCGAATCTATTGTTGATTATGACGCTCCAAGTATTTCGGGCTTAAGTGCTAATCAAACCTCTAAGGTGCCGACAAACGATAAGTATCAACTAGAAATTAGTGCATACATTACAGATAAAAATTTAAATCTCGTCACGTCAAAAGCGGTGAGTGGTGGTAGCACAGTGGCTCCTCAAGCGATTACTGAGCCGACAACCGAAGCGGGGCCTTATGTCATAAGCTACTTGTTACCGAAAGGCGATCATACGATCACGGTGGCAGCAACAGACAAAGTGGATAACAAGAGTGAAAGTTCTATTGACGCGCATGTGGAAGCGGCAACCGTTCCCGGGCTAAGTATCTCTACCGCCTCAAGCGCCCCTCTTTTTGGAGGTGAAGAGATTACACTTACGTTTAACTTTACAGAAGAAGTTACTAACTTTGATATCTCAGATGTCCACCTTGTCGCTAGTGATAACGGTGCAACAGGAACGTTAAAGCAAGATACGTGGTCCACTTCAGACAACGTTACGTGGACGGTTAATTACATCAGTCCAGAAAAGCAAGATAAAAACATAACAATACAGGTAGAGGATGATAGCTACCAAAGTATCAACACCATTCCTGGAAAAGGAAGCAGTTTAAGTATCGCGGTTGAAGGAACCTTACCAAAACTGACCAATGTGACATTTAACCCCGAGCATCAGAGCGTGGGGCAAAGCGTGAGTGTCTCGCTTGAGTTTGATAAAGAGCTCCAAGAGGCGACCGCTACGCTTGGCGGAAATCGCATTAGTTCTCTGTCAGCAACGGCAGATAAAAAGGTCTGGGTTGGTGATGTACAAGTTCCGAGCACCGCGCTGTTAAGTGTCGACTTGGTTGTTAGTCAATTTAAAGATTTGACTGGCAACATAGGTGAGGATAACACCGCTCACGAATTACCGATCACGCCAACCTTAGCTATTACGCCAGTGGGCAGTGTGGATGAAACGCATGCCGCCACGCTACAATTTGAAGGTACGTCGACACGCTTTGACGGTCAGTCCCTGCGTCTTGAAGTGAAAGCCCAAGGCAGCGCGACGGTATTGAAAAGCAGCAGCGCAACGGTACAAGCCGGTGGCACTTGGATCAGTGACGCAATGAACATGAGTCACCAAACCAATGGTACTTATACCGTGATGGTGACGGGGACGAACTCAGCGGGCATTGAAGTGAGTGAAAGCCAGAGCTTTACACTCGCGCAGTCTCTGCCAACGCTGACTAACGTGACGTTTACGCCTGAGCACCAAACCATCGGCCAAAGCGTGACGGTGACGCTGGAATTCGATAAAGATCTGCAATCCGCCGCAGCGGAGTTAGGTGGTACAACGATCACTTCATTAGTGGCAACCGCGGACTCAAGTGTTTGGACTGGTGATGTGGTGGTACCAAGTACGTCGGAGCTCAATGTGGCGTTGCTTGTTCGTGACTACCAAGACTTATCAGGGAATATCGGTAGCCAGAACACGGCTTACTCCATGCCGATGACGCCGACCTTAGCCATCACGCCAGTGGGCAATGTGGATGAAACGCATGCCGCCACGCTACAATTCGAAGGCACGTCGACACGCTTTGACGGTCAGTCCCTGCGTCTTGAAGTGAAAGCACAAGGCAGCGTGACGGTACTAAAAAGCGGCAGTGCAACAGTACAAGCCGGTGGCACTTGGATCAGTGACGCAATGGACATGAGTCACCAAACCAACGGCACTTATACCGTGATGGTGACGGGGACGAACTCAGCGGGCATTG
Source organism: Vibrio sp. 2033 (assembly GCF_033339735.1). Taxonomy (NCBI): domain Bacteria; kingdom Pseudomonadati; phylum Pseudomonadota; class Gammaproteobacteria; order Vibrionales; family Vibrionaceae; genus Vibrio; species Vibrio sp. 2033. The sequence continues at coordinate 422,897 of NZ_JAWOVC010000003.1, read as the reverse complement.
AAGTAAGTGAAAGCCAGAGCTTTACACTGGCTCAGTCTCTGCCAACGCTGACTAACGTGACGTTTACGCCTGAGCACCAAGCCATCGGCCAAAGCGTGACGGTAACGCTGGAATTCGATAAAGATCTGCAGTCCGCCGCGGCGGAGTTAGGTGGCACGACGATCACCTCATTAGTGGCAACCGCGGACCCAAGCGTTTGGACTGGTGATGTGGTGGTACCAAGTACGTCGGAGCTCAATGTGGCGTTGCTTGTTCGTGACTACCAAGACTTATCAGGGAATACCGGAAGTCAGAGCACGGCTTACTCCATGCCGATCACACCAACCTTAGCTATTACGCCAGTGGGTAATGTGGATGAAGCGCATGCAGCCACGCTACAATTTGAAGGTACGTCGACACGTTTTGACGGTCAGTCCCTGCGTCTTGAAGTGAAAGCCCAAGGCAGCGCGACGGTACTAAAAAGCGGCAGCGCGACAGTACAAGTCGGTGGCACTTGGAGCAGTGACGCAATGGACATGAGTCACCAAACCAATGGCACTTATACCGTTATGGTGACGGGGACGAACTCAGCGGGCATTGAAGTGAGTGAAAGCCAGAGCTTTACACTGGCGCAGTCTCTGCCAACGTTGACTAACGTGACGTTTACGCCTGAGCACCAAGCCATCGGCCAACGCGTGACGGTAACGCTGGAATTCGATAAAGATCTGCAATCCGCCGCAGCGGAGTTAGGTGGTGCGACGATCACTTCATTAGTGGCAACCGCGGACCCAAGTGTTTGGACTGGTGATGTGGTGGTACCAAGCACGTCAGAGCTCAATGTGGCGTTGCTTGTTCGTGACTACCAAGACTTATCAGGGAATACCGGTAGTCAGAACACGGCTTACTCCATGCCGATCACGCCAACCTTAGCTATTACGCCAGTGGGTAATGTGGATGAAGCGCATGCAGCCACGCTACAATTTGAAGGTACGTCGACACGTTTTGATGGTCAGTCCCTGCGTCTTGAAGTAAAAGCCCAAGGCAGCGCGACGGTATTGAAAAGCAGCAGTGCGACGGTACAAGCCGGTGGCAATTGGACCAGTGACGCGATTGATATGAGTCACCAAACCAACGGCACTTATACCGTGATGGTGACGGGGACGAACTCAGCGGGCATTGAAGTAAGTGAAAGCCAGAGTTTTACATTGGCGCAGTCTTTGCCAACGCTGACTAACGTGACGTTTACGCCTGAGCACCAAGCCATCAGCCAAAGCGTGACGGTAACGCTAGAATTCGATAAAGATCTGCAGTCCGCAGCGGCGGAGTTAGGTGGTACAACGATCACTTCATTAATGGCAACCGCGGACCCAAGTGTTTGGACTGGTGATGTGGTGGTACCAAGCACGTCAGAGCTCAATGTGGGGTTGCTTGTTCGTGACTACCAAGACTTATCAGGGAATACCGGTAGTCAGAGCACGGCTTACTCCATGCCAATTACACCGACAATACACCTAGACGCTATCAACGATGTTACTGGAGTGGAAAGCGTGACAGTAAGTGGTAGCAGTGAACGATTTGAAGATGGTGAGTTCATAGATATCAAAGCAGTCGACGCTGATGGTACAGAAGCCACAGGCATGGCAACCGTGCTTTCAGACTCATGGACAACTGATTTAGATCTTTCAGGACTGAAGGAGGGGGTAGTGACGATTTATGTAAATGGTACCAACAAGCTTTCCGCCTCTGCCGAAGAGGCTCAAGCAACATTTAACTATGATCGTTTCGCAAGTACAGCCTCCTTAGGTGCTGTTTACAACCGATATTTTAGTGATAACAAAACTTTAAAAAATGCGGCATAAATAAAGCGAGCGTTTAGCTCGCTTTATTTCTTTGGGACTTTTTGTGATATTTATCAAAATAATTGCCTTTATTGATAAGTTACTCGAATTAATGAATCGTCTTAATACAAGGCTGAATAACTATAATAACTAGGCCAATGTTGCTTTTAGGTGTGTATGACGTGATTGTGATGGTCGCTCGGCAGGTGCTGTGGTGAATGTGTCGTGTTGAAAATCTTTTTAAATATTATATATTTACGATCGTTTCTATACTTTGAGTATAGTGTTCTGCATGAGGTCGATGGGTAATACCTCACCTCTTTAACTCGCGATGAAGCAAATTTAATCCTAGCAAGCTTCAGAGCAGTTACTTTTGTGAGTGCGTAATGCGCTCACCTTTTTATTTAAACTTCCTCAGTAACAGTCAATTTGTTGTTTGTTGCTGAGGAGGGCACCTCATAAACTTCTGAATTTCCTCGTACTTACCTGAAGCGCACGTTACTACGATTTTTGTTAACTTCAGTCCATAAATTAAATTTTTTTAGATAGTAAGATTTTACCATTTTGACAGAGTGGGTGATGTTACTGGCTTTTATAGTGGTCAAATCGCATGTTTTGATAGCAAAAATGACCATTTTTTTGGTGTTTTTGATTTCGGGCGATTTTTCTATCTCTTTGAAAATAAATGGCTAAGTAAGTAGGATACGCAGACCAAATCGTACTTGTAAGCCTTATCAGCTTAATTGTCACCGCAGCCATATTTACGATGTTGGTTGTGGAGAATTCAAATGCATTTAGTTTGCAAATTTATACCTAGCTCGAAGCTATCCTCCAACGAGCTATCTTATGTTCTTACACCGGACGAGTGTATAGGACAGCTTTCGCGTTTGCGAAATTCAGATGACATCCTTAGAAACCTCCCTAAAGAATTGGCGAAAAGATTTCCATCTCTGCCAAAAAAACGACCAGCGCATTGCTAGCAGCTATAAGAATCGAATTGGGAAAAGGCAATTGGGTGTCATTATCTACCGTTGCTCGTCGGTCGCCATTGACGGACTCTCAGCTGCAAAGCTTCCCTAGACTTAAATCACTCGTTGACTCTGTATCTGCTTCGAATGAAAGCAAAGTTTTTAAAGCGGGTTACTGACGATGTTGCTCTAGTTCGCAGTTACACGCATGTACCTTCTGAGCCAAGCCCAGACCAAAAAATTGTTGTCGAGTTTGCAGGGCAGTGGTCTAGCAACGCGGCATGTTTGATGTTGGGTAAAACGGACGCTCAAAAAGAAAAAGTGACTGTAGGTAAGGCTGATACAGAAAACAAACACCGCAGCCTCGCGACATTTAAAGATCTCGAAGCTGAGGGCAAAACGCTCTATATCAAAATCCCTTGCACTGACCAGCCTCAGCCAATTTTGCTTAAACTCGCCGAAAACCTGCAACCCGTTGATAAAGATACTCAGATGGATGAGTGGGATAACGTGTTGGTGCCTGTACTATCTATGCTAGAGGGCCCAAATGGACATGAGTTGGTCGCAGAAGGTTATTTTTATGTAATCTGGAATAACAAAGTTTGGCGAGAGGTTGAAGTTACACCAAAAGGCTACTTTGCCGATGTCGATTTAGAGTACTACAGAAATAATGATCCTGAACCTTCGATGAAAACGCGGCATGTAAATATTGATGGGGCAAACCTTGTACCAGACTACTATGTTGGCGAAGAAGCATTTGAGATTTATCAATCTGGTCAGAAAGTGTATTCGGGACATTTAAGCCTTGATCAAGGTGCTAGGGTATTCCGCCTTGTAGATGAGGAAGTAGATATTGTTTTTCCAAAATTAGATATTGATCCTATCACTGTTAAAACGGTGCTAAGCCCTTATAAAGCTGGCAAAGATGGTTTGCGTATTGCACAAGGTGTTCCTCTACCGCATATTTGGGTGCCATATAAAGTCGCGGGAGAAGTACAAGAATGTTATATCCATTATTCCGAGTTGGCTTTGACAAACACTGAACTGTCTGAGCTAGAGAGTGATCCTGCTTCAATTGCTAAGTCTCTTTCAGAGTTGCAAATATACTCCTCATTCCAAAGCTTTAATAATGCGGGTGAGAATATTATTCCAGTTTCTGGTACCACATCGACAGGCACTGGCAGTGGAATCATCAACGAACATAAAGAAAGCAATGTTGCGGGGCTTAAGTTGGCTCCGAGAGGCGCTTTGCCTTCTATACGTTACCTTCACGAGCCTCTGACAGATCAGCCGGACGATTTCTTTGGGCTTCGTAACATAGAACACGATTGGATTCACAAATCGTACTTTCGTTCAGCGATGAAAGACGACGATGGTTATATGACGCTGCGTTTTGCATTCCCGCCGGCAGAGGTCAAGAACGTCGATATTGTTCGAGGTGTTCATTCGAGCCTCTCCACCGGTAGCCAACGTCTTGTTGTTGTAGAAGAAAATGTACCCATTTCAGAATTGCTAGGTTAAACCATGAAAAAAATACTATTACTGTTACTTACTGCTTTATCGATAGCGGGTTGTAAAGATGACGGCCGCACTTACGTGGGTGAACATAACTACTACACCATGGAGCAGAGCAAGGTCCGTAAATCTGGCTCTGCGACTTATCAACAACGTGACTTTCCTCGTTACTTTATCCATCGTGCCAAAGAATGGCCAAGGGAAGATTTAAACGACGCGAGTTCTTACGATTTGCCACGCGTTCAGTTTACTTGGGCAAACTTATCAGACGATCAAGGATATGGACCAGACCCAATGTACGATGAGTACGAAGGGCGTGTAAAAGTTTGGAGTATGAAGACCGATGGTACGGACCTGCGTTTGGTGACAGATTTACCCTATCTTGGAAAGGCATCCAGCACTCGATACAAAACCAGTCGCTCACCAAATAATCGTTACGTTGCACTGAACTCCGGACCTGACATACATCTTTTTGATTTAAAAGAGCAAAAATTAATTGACTTGCCGCATCGTTTAGCTGGTATTCCGGGTTTCCTGTGGGCGGAAGATAGCAGCTACGTTTATTACCGCACGGGTAAGGTGGGGCGTGTGGTGTATAAGTGGGATATTGCTAAAGGTGAGGCGGAAAAAACGGATTTACAAATATTCGGTACAGGATTTATAAAAGGCGGGTTGATTTATGAGGTGGGAGATGTTGGAGCTGGAATCATTGATGAAAAGACTCATGAGCTTGTAAAATTGGTTCAATGGGGGAAAAAGTTACCTGTTAATAAAGCAAAAGCGCATTATACGGCGATCAGTCCAGAAGGGGACATCGTTTGGGCGGCTAATCGCAACTATCACAATGTGTTTGTTGTTGATCTAGCAAATGGTCAACAGATTGAGCGTGATGGGGCAATGCAATATGCCATCGGTCTAAAAAATCGTTTTTCTTTGACGAATTATAACGCGATGCTGATGTCAGTACAGAACAACCAGACAAAACAAGCGTGGAGTTGGTCTCCGTTGGGTTACAGCCGCACGTTAGACCCCGCCATTGTGTATAACCTCTCTGCAAATCATGGCAACTGGTTTAAGGAGGCTAAATAATGGCCAGAACCTACGATGATGAAATCTACTTATTTGGCGCTTTATTCTACAGCTACAATACGGATGAAGGTCGAATATTTGATTGGCATACAAAAGCTGGGTTTGGCGTAAATTTTTGATTTAAAGGCGAAAACTTCAGTTTCGCTAGCTCTGGTAAGGTTGGGTACTTTAGTGTCTGAAACGAATTGATGGCAATATAGATAGCTGAGCCGTTACGTTAGATTACAATAGCTCTAAAGGATTTACCCTGCAAACCGTTTTACGTTACCGAAGCTTTATGAAAGTCAAAAATAAAAGTGATCGATTCAGTGTATATCACCGTTTGCCCCCGTATAACAGTCGTCGAGCGTGAAAGACGGATAGGGTGGCAATGGTATATTCTACTTACTGGCGAAATAGGCATTGACTTCAATATAAGTTTGTATGTTGGGCTATCGAATGATGGCTTATGATTTAGTGGAGCAACATAGCTTGTCACCAAAGGACCTGTATCTCAAGTTACTATTGTGCTTCCGTAGTTAGCTGTAGAGTGTTGCAAGCACCTACTGAAGGCAGTCTTTTCTGGCTCCAGTGAGGCTTTATTACCTAGGCTCAGACGCAGACGTTTGTCTTCCATATAGAATATTCGAGCAAGATCACGGAAGTCCGGAAAGCGACTTATTCGCTAATATTTTAGTAAAACTGAAAGCTGAATCGTCAACTGATATAACGTAAAGTGTCTCATTTTTATGGGAGTACTAATGAATAGTTACGTTATTTTACATCGGGATAAGATTGCGGTGGCGATTGACCTAATGAGTGCAACATCGTCATCTGATATCAATAGGCTAAAAACGGAAGGCTTTTTCGTTGAAGAAGAAATGATTGATGCAAAGACAGATAGTGAGGCTATCAGAGTGTTTCAGTCTAGTGAAAGATGTCCGTGGAAGACTCTCCCTAGAAATAAAGTTCAATTGTGGTTGTTATACCTCTTTATTGCCCTTGGCGTGGTTATTAACGCCGCTGTTGGTGATTATTCTGAATTAAGAGAGGCTTGGGGCAGTACTGAGGTGTTACTTTACACCCAATTAAGTCTATTGGCTGCTATAGCGATGTGTCTAATTTATATGATTTCTAGATGTCTGAGAATACTGAAGGGACAAAATGATAAGGTCCTTTTAACTGATTAACCTCAAATTTTTGTCAACCATTCTTTGTCTGCGTCCCACAAGTCAGAGCTGGGAAATATACTCATATTTTTTAATCTGTTGGGGGCGTATTTGCCATGGCAACCCAATTAAAGAATGGATTAAGAATGAAAAAGAAAATATTACTCAGCTTGGGTTTGACGATTATAGTTGTCTCCGCTGTCGGCTACACCGCAACAAAATCCAACTTTGATGGAGCAATTTGTCGGACTAACTGGAGAAGCAATAATAGCTAGTTGTAACAAACGAATCGATAGCATTCCTTAAAAGTTACTTCCAGTAAATAAGATTTTAAAACAGAGTTCAAATGAATAATACATCAATCAAGCTTGCATGCCTTGCTTTTGCAGCAAGTTCATATGTCTATGCTCAAAATGAGCCGTTTGTTTATACCGATATTAAAGAGAAACGTGTATCCAGTGACACTGAAGGCATTGTCACCCATGGTTATACACCTGATGCGAGCATTTATTACGCATCTACGGTTGAAGAAGATGATAATGGTAACGTGCAAGTTCAAGGCGCGAGCTATATCGGAGACCCGGAATTCGACTGGGAAGTTGCAGACGGTTTCTATGCTTTTTGTGATGGCCATAAAGTGCAATTTGGTATCAACAAGTCATACATGGATTTCTACCTTAAAAATAGTGATTATTTGTTCACCTTTGGAGATGGAACTCGTCATTACTACCGTGTTGAGCATGGCGAAAATGCAGACCAGTACGCACCAACTATTGCTGCTAACAGACAATTTTTTCAACCTAAAGCGGCGTTCATTGATGCACTCAAAAGCAACAGTGCTGTGCATGTTGAGATCAATACTAAAGGTCAACTCAGCCAGATGACTAACGACTTTGACGATGATTTCCCTGTTAGTGGTCTCGCTGAAATGCTAACCCGCGTAATGAATCATTGCTCTGAAACTGCGCCTGAACTAGATATCACTTCATTGAGTAAGTCAAAGCAGTTGGTTGCCAAAGCTAAAGCGTTGACCAACACACGCTATTACGATGAGGCGAAAGCGTTACTAATTAAGGCATCTGAGATGGGGGACGGTGAAGCAAGTGCACTATTAGGCGATCACTATCAACTTTATGAAGAGGGCGATGCGCGCTGGAAATTGGCGCGTGAAGCAAGACGGTTGGGCGCAAAACAAGGTGACCCAGGCGCAATGTGCGCAGCGGGCGTTGACTATGTTCGCCTTGAACACAAGGACAGTGCCAATGGTGAGAAAGGCTTAGCTTTGTTACGACAAGCCGAGGCTAAGGGGGAAAGCTGTGCGTATTACAACTTAGGTTACATGTATTTAGAAGGCATGGTAGTTGAGAAAGATCGGGAGCGAGGGATTGAGTATCTTAAACTTGTTGCGAAAGAATCCGCATCAGCGCTGAACATGTTAGTTCAAGTGTACCAATACATGCCAAAAGAGCGTGATGCGGAAGTGTATCCTTGGGTCAAACTCATGATCGAAAAATATGATTTTGATATGAATATGAAGCCCATCATCTGTAACCGTAGCCCTGAAGTTTGTAACGAAGAGGATAAACGATAATGCTGTTATTAGGCTCGCCTTATAAAAAAGCCTTGTCATTAAGCATGACAATAGCACTAATGAGTCAGTGCTTACTGTTTTCATTGTCGGTATCGGCGACTCCATTCAATGACCTTGAGTTTGAACGTAATATACGTAATCGAAACGATGTGACGGCGCTACTAAAGGTAGATAAGAGCCCTTATACCGGGGTTGCAGAGTCTTTTTATGATAATGGGACTAAGCGTGCTGAGGCTTATTACTTAAATGGAAAGCAGCATGGACCAAGCTTTAGTTGGTTTGAAGATGGTCGCTTAGAATCAAAAAGCCATTGGCTTAATGGTAAGAAACACGGTACTGAACAAGAGTGGAAAATAGATCGTTCTGTTAAGAATGACCAAGGCCAGCCAAGCTATTACCTCGAAGAGCTCAATACCTATCAGTATGGTATTTATAACGGCAAACAGAAGTTTTGGCGTGAAGGTCGTCTTTATCGCGAGGTGCAGTATGTAAATAACAAATACCAAGGTGATAAAAAGCAATGGGATATTGATAAACAAGGCAATCGATATCTTTCTAGCGACGAACAATACGTTGACGGTACCAGAGCGGGGTTAAGTCGCAGCTACTTTGCTGATCATCGCCTCAAAGGAGAAGAGTATTTCAATCGCGGAAGGGAAGACGGCATGGTGCTCGATTATGATATCGACATGATTGATGGTGTTGCGCGATACAATGAGAGGTCTTTTTATTTTAGAGAAGACGGCAAATACGAAGGGATTAAGTGGGAACATTACAAAGGTAAGATTCGTTCGATATACAGTACCCGTGATGGGCAGAACTATGGTTTTATCCAAAGTTATAATCCTCAGGGTATATTACTGAGTATGAGACCGACGCTGACTGGCAAGTGGCTTCGATATCATCGAAACACGAACTTACTTTCTAGTGAGAAGTATACCTTTGGTGGTCACTTTGATGATTTGCAATATACCTGGTATGACTCAGGCAGTATTGAAACGATAGACCGCCTTGATATAAATAAAAAGGGACCTTATAAATCAGCTTATATTGGTATGGCTGAATGGTATAAAAATGGTAATCAAAAACATGAGATAAAAGCGACTAAGAATCCGGAGAGGTATTCAAAAACATCTTGGTACGGTAACGGGCAGATTAAAACACAAGGTATTATCGTTCGTGATGGCGAAATTGGTACACATAAGGCGTGGTACAAGGATGGCCAACTAAAGAGTGAACTAAGTTACGTTATTGAAAAGAATAGGTGGGGTAATCGGAGTGTATTGAATGGTGAAGCAAAGCAATGGTACAGCAATGGTCAACTGAAAGAGCAAGCTCACTATGTTAAAGGTCAGCTCGTTGGCAAGCAGACAAAATGGTTGGATGACGGAACGTTGCATTCAGAAAAATCATGGAGTCTGTAATCATAATGGATCTAATACAGAGTATTAAAAGCGTTTATATGTTGGAAGAGACAAGTATGTACGATGAAGCACGCCATTTTATTAAACATGGATTGCTGGCCTTGTGTTTAATTCCGCTGGTTGCTAATGCAGCTATTCTTGAATTTAAAGGTGAAAAAGAAATGCTTGCTTATGAGCGAGGTCATACAACACCTTTCACGGGCACTGACTTACAGTACTTTATGGATAAAGATGAGCCTGAGCAATCTTTGAATAAGCTTAGTGAAATCACCTATGTTGACGGTAAAAAGCACGGTGAAGAGAAGTTTTGGACTTATTCTGGTCGCCCTAAAATGTTGAATACTTATGAGCATGGTGTGTTGAATGGGCGCGCTGCTATCTGGTACACACACCTGATTAATCAGATGGCATGGGAAGGTCAGTATCTCAATGGTAAAAAACACGGATTAACCAAATACTGGGACACATATGGCCGTAAGCAATGGTTCATCAATATGAATCAAGGTGAGCGTCATGGGTTAACACAGGGTTGGGACGGTAATGGTACGCTGATATTCAGCGGTGAGTTCGTAAATAACCGACAGCAAGGTACGCAAACTTGGTATTACAGCAATGGCAAGCTGAAACAGCGAACTACGTTTACTGTCGGTGAATATAACGGTAAACATGAACACTGGTTTGAAAATGGCAACATTGCTGTCCAAGCCAAATATGTTAGTGGGAAGCTTGAAGGTCGGGAACGTTATTGGTATCCGAATGGTCAACTGAAAAGTGACGTGACATACAAAGACGGTCTTAAGCAGGGCAAAGAGTCAATTTGGTATAAAAATGGGCAATTAATGCGCACTGCTGAGTATCAAGCTGGTTTGAAACAAGGCAAGCAACAAACTTGGTACAAGAATGGTAAACCGCAGTCAACCAGCCACTTTACCCAAGGTGAGCTTAATGGTGAAGAACTACTTTGGACTGAAAACGGTGTAAAAACTCAGTTCATCTACAAAGATGGAGAAGTCACTGAGTTTACAATGCTATAAACGATTTGAGTTTGTAAGTTTGAATGGGAAGGCTCCTCAGTTTTTACGCTTTTTAGTAGTAGGGACGGGTAAATAAACATCCTGTTTTTACTTCGATTGGATGTGTGATTTATAAACACCCTTTCAACTATACTGGTTGCTTATTGGAGTTTTGTTGCTTAAATCGATGGAATTAAATCAATAAGCTGCGATCTGAACGAATTCCAAGGGTCGTCGTAGATTAATGCTTAAACCTCGAAACAAAACAGTTATATGGGACCAGTGTAATACAGCCCTAATCAACCTTTGCTCTCTGATCTTTTGGATTGATGAGAGCCATAGTCGAATGGAAGAAAAACAAAGAAGGAAAGTACTCTAGGCCCAATTGATTCAATGATTTAGCTATTGTTACGGTATTAATGTTCAATTACATCAAAAACTCAATTTACGACTAGCCTGAGCCGATCAAGGTCATCCTCTCACCAAAGCAAAAGCGCTTTGCTCAAATTGAAGCATTAGAATCGGATGCTGCTTTGCTAGATAAATCCAGCACGCCATTAGATGAATTAAGCAGTTACAGTGACGCACAGTCATTCAGTGCAAAAGAATATACTTCCGATATAGACAGCGCAACCATCCACAAAGTTACCGAAGACGACATGCCATGGCTGAGTGACCAACAAGCCATAGTACGCAGTTACGACCAGAGTAATACGGTCATTGCTTATGTGGATGGAAAAAACAGTGGTTTTCAATTGTCAGTTGAAACTGGGCTGATCGATTTTAATACCCCTGTCGTTCATTATGCGGTGATATCTGGTAGTGAAAGTGATTGGGTACTGAGTGAATCGCTTCAATATGACCAAGAAAACCCACATTTTGCGTCGGCGCAGCTCGGTGGTTTTCCCCAAAAAGGAAAATTCACTTTACAGATAACCTCTCCAGGTTATACCCATCACTCGGAACTGGTTTTTCAAGACTTAACTCTTGAGCAAATACAGAATTGGTCGACTCCGACTCAAATGGCGGAAAGGGTAGAGCCCGAGCCAGAACGTAGCGAACAAGAGCTGAATGCAGAAGAGAATCTCAGCCAATATATGTCGCTGTGGAAACAAGAATTAGGAATGTAAGTGATGAATAAAAAAGTCATATTTGGCTTGACCGCATTAGCCATAGCTGGCGTTGGGATAGGCAGTGCTTATAGCCCACAAGTTAGGCAATGGTTAGATGAAAGAGCGATTGCACAAGCGGAGCAAGAAAAATATAACAAAGCGCTAAATACAGTAGTTTCTTATATGGGGCTCTTCGATGGTTGGACATCAGAGAAAACAGATTGGATATTGGAAGTTGCAGATCCACGCACCGCGCCGTTGGCTCAGTGGGACAACCCCGGAGAAAAGCCGCAAATCATTACTCAGATTTATCGTGCAGAAAACCGCAAACAAGCTGGTTTATACACCATGAATTTAGACGGCAGCAACCTGCAAACCTTGTTGACCCCAGAAGAAGTTGGCAGCCTAGCTGGGTTTACCAAAAACTTGCGCCCGCAGCGCTCACCAAATGGCCGCTTCTTGTTTTTTAACATGGGGTTATTCGCATCGTTAAAAGGTTGTGCCGTTGCAGACCTTAAAACCCGCCAAATCGAACGCTTTGGCGGCGGTTGTAACTTTGGTGGCTGGCTGCCTGACAGCAGTAAAGCCTACATGTCGAAACTTGGCAAAGCGTATGAATTTGATACCAACAGCATGGTTATGAGTGAGCTGCCGTTGGCTTTACCCAACCCGGATTCTCCTGAACTGAGAAAGAAATGGCTGGATGGTAATGAGCATGCTTATGATGAGCCTATAAGAGTACAACTTCTGAATCAAGGAAAACAGCTACTAGTAACAGCAAGAACTTCTCATAACAAAATTGTATTAGGTCGGGTCGATGAGGAAACCAATCTCATCTATCAAGTTGGCGATTGGCAACATTACAAGGAGGAGCGTTATTACCCTAAGGAATGTTATCTAGCCGAAGAGCGGAGAAAGTACAATGCCTTTGCTGAGTATATCTACTGGCGGGAAGATGGCGGTGCGTTTACTTGCAACACCAAGGATGGCTATCGTTCATTTAATACTCGAGCAACCGACAAAGCTTTACCTTTGGCTAGTAAAGACAGCCGCTACACGTTGCAACTCGGCGTATTAAGTGGCAAGGATGCGCCTACCCCGAGACTGTATAGAGCGCGTCAGGCAGATGAGAGCTCGCCGATTGATGTACTCGCTTACCAGTATAAACCGCCTGTGGAAGGCGATAGTGTTAATGGCTTTTCCCTTTTTGTTCCAGCGAGTTTGCAGCCTGACTTTTCTGATTATGATTTACGTCAGGAATTCCCAGCCTTACCAGACCACGCTCAATACAAACAAGCTTTCGCCCGTTATCAGGAAGCACAGCAAGAAAAATGTAAAGAAATAGATTATGGAAAATGGACATCACTTGAAATCCGACGTTGTAAGCGCACATGCCAAATTGAAAAACAAGGCGATCATTTTGTGACGGCACACTGTCACTCAAATAAAGCTAAATAAGGAGGAAACTTCATGGCGAAATCAAACCTTAAAGTCAGTGGTGTTTACCTCCTGGGTCAACTTTTTGATGCCAAGGGACCAGTACCCAATAGTCGATATTTCTCCTGCGTAATAATGAAACTGTTAACTTCTGCCCAAAAATAAAAAAATTCCTTTTATTTTAATCCTTCTTTTTGATTTCAATGTCTAGTTGTTTTGTCTTTATCTGTAGTTAAAGTGACTTACTTGCTAGCCAATGTGTCTTTTGGTTGGCTTTCAGCTTATTTGTCGATTTTTCTATGTGATTGAATGTTATAAATTAAATTAGTAGCATTAGCGCACCAAATCGTACTTGTAAGCCTTATCAGCTTAATTGTCACCGCAGCCATATTTACGATGTTGGTTGTGGAGAATTCAAATGCATTTAGTTTGCAAATTTATACCTAGCTCGAAGCTATCCTCCAACGAGCTATCTTATGTTCTTACACCGGACGAGTGTATAGGGCAGCTTTCGCGTTTGCGAAATTCAGATGACATCCTTAGAAACCTCCCTAAAGAATTGGCGCAAAAGATTTCCATCTCTGCCAAAAAAACGACCAGCGCATTACTAGCTGCTATAAGAATCGAATTGGGAAAAGGCAATTGGGTGTCATTATCTACCGTTGCACGTCGGTCGCCATTGACGGACTCTCAGCTGCAAAGCTTCCCTAGACTTAAATCACTCGTTGACTCTGTACCTGCTTCGAATGAAAGCAAAGTTTTTAAAGCGGGTTACAAGCAGGTTACTGACGATGTTGCTCTAGTTCGCAGTTACACGCATGTCCCCTCTGAGCCAAGCCCAGATCAAAAAATCGTTGTCGAGTTTGCAGGGCAGTGGTCTAGCAACGCGGCATGTTTGATGTTGGGAAAAACGGACGCTCAAAAAGAAAAAGTTACTGTAGGCAAGGCTGATACCGAAAACAAACACCGCAGCCTCGCGACATTTAAAGATCTCGAAGCTGAGGGAAAAACGCTCTATATCAAAATCCCTTGCACTGACCAGCCTCAGCCAATTTTGCTTAAACTCGCCGAAGACCTGCAACCCGTTGATAAAGAAACTCAGATGGATGAGTGGGATAACGTGTTAGTGCCTGTGAGACCATTGGCTTACTTAGATGGTAGCAACGACAAAGCAAAAGCTTCTGATCTGCGTGGTGGTTTTCTTTATGTCTTTTGGAAAGGAAAGCTTTGGCGCGAGATGGCCATAAACGAGAAAGGTTACTACCAAGATGTTGACGTCGAGTATTACCGTACCCTAGATCAAGAAGAAAAGAAAAAAGACACACCACAGGTAATACAAAGAAGCGCAAGCGGTTTTGCTATGGCGCACTTCTGGGCACCTTACAAAATATCGGGTGAGATCCAACAGGGGGAAAATGGACTCAAGATCATTTTCTCACCAAAGCAAAAGCGCTTTGCTCAAATTGAAGCATTAGAATCGGATGCTGCTTTGCTAGAGAAATCCAGCACACCATTAGATGAATTAAGCAGTTACAGTGACGAGCAGTCATTCAGTGCACAAGAATTCACCTCCGATGTAGATAGCGCCGCCATCCACAAAGTTACCGAAGACGACATGCCATGGCTGAGCGACCAACAAGCCATAGTTCGCAGCTATGATCAGAGCAACACCGTGATTGCTTATGTAGATGGAAAAAACAGTGGTTTTCAATTGTCAGTTGAAACCGGGCTAATCGATTTTAATACCCCAGTTATTCATTATGCGGTGATATCTGATAGTGAAAGTGATTGGGTACTGAGTGAAGCGCTTCAATATGACCAAGAAAACCCACATTTTGCGACGGCGCAGCTAGGTGGTTTTCCCCCAAAAGGAAAATTCACTTTACAGATCACCTCTCCAGGTTATACCCATCACTCGGAACTGGTTTTTCAAGACTTAACTCTTGAGCAAATACAGAATTGGTCGACTCCGACTCAAATGGCGGAAAGGGTAGAGCCCGAGCCAGAACGCAGCGAACAAGAGCTGAATGCAGAAGATAATCTCAGCCAATATATGTCGCTGTGGAAACAAGAATTAGGAATGTAAGTGATGAATAAAAAAGTCTTATTTGGCTTGTCCGCATTTGCTATTGCGGGCGTCGGGGTAGGCAGCGCCTTTAGCCCACAAGTTCAGCAATGGTTAGATGAAAGAGCTGCTGCACAAGCGGAGCAAGAAAAATATAACAAGGCGTTAAACACGGTTGTTTCCTCGATGGGGCTCTTTGTTGATAGGACGTCAGAGCGAGCTGATTGGATATTGGAAGTCGCAGACCCACGCACCGCGCCGTTGGCTCAGTGGGACAATCCCGGAGACACGCCGCAAATCATCACGCAGATTTATCGTGCTGAAAACCGCAAACAAGCTGGTTTATACACCATGAATTTAGACGGCAGCAACCTGCAAACCTTGTTGACTCCAGAAGAAGTTGGCAGCCTAGTTGGGTTTACCAAAAACTTGCGCCCGCAGCGCTCACCAAATGGTCGCTTCTTATTTTTTAACATGGGGTTATTCGCATCGTTAAAAGGTTGTGCCGTTGCAGACCTTAAAACCCGCCAAATCGAACGCTTCGGGGGTGATTGTAACTTTGGTGGCTGGTTGCCTGACAGCAGTAAAGCTTACATGTCGAAACTCGGTAAGGCGTATGAATTTGATACCAACAGCATGGTTATGAGTGATCTGCCGTTGGCTTTACCTAATCCAGATTCTCCTGAACTGAGAAAGAAATGGCTGGATGGTAACGAGCATGCTTATGATGAACCTATAAGAGTGCAACTTTTGAATCAAGGAACACAGCTACTAGTAACAGCAAGAACTTCCCATAACAAAATTGTATTAGGTAGGGCCGATGAGGAAACCAATCTTGCCTATCAAGTTGGCGACTGGCAACATTACAAGGAGGAGCGTTATTACCCTAAGGAATGTTATTTAGCCGAAGAGCGGAGAAAGTACAATGCCGTTGCAGATTATATCTACTGGCGGGAGGATGGTGGTGCGTTTACTTGCAACACCAAGGATGGTTATCGTTCATTTAATACTCGAGCAACCGACAAAGCCATACCTTTAGCTAACAAAGACAGTCGCTACACGTTGCAACTCGGCGTATTAAGTGGCGATGATGCGCCTACCCCGAGATTGTATAGAGCGCGTCAGGCAGATGAGAGCTCACCGATTGATGAACTCGCTTACCAGTATAAACTGCCTGAAGACGGCGATAGTGTTAATGGCTTCTCCCTTTATGTTCCAGCGAGTTTGCAGCCTGACTTTTCTGATTATGATTTACGTCAGGAATTCCCTGCCTTACCAGACCACGCTCAATACAAACAAGCTTTCGCCCGTTATCAGGAAGCACAGCAAGAAAAATGTAAAGAAATAGATTATGGAAAATGGACATCACTTGAAATCCGACGTTGTGAGCGCACATGCCAAATTGAAAGACAAGGCGATCATTTTGTGACGGCACACTGTCACTCAAATAAAGCTAAATAAGGAGTAAACTTCATGGCGAAATTAAACCTTAAAGTCAGTGGTGTTTACCTCCTGGGTCAACTTTTTGATGACAAGGGACCAGTACCAAATAGTCGATATTTTCCATTACGTAATGTGTGTTTCGCGCATAAAGACGACCGTGAAACTAGGGCTGTCAGCTATGATGGTGAAGGGCACCAAACTCAAACACCACCGAAAGCGGCGTTACTGTACAGTGATGCACTCGGGAAAATTACCTATTTTAACGCACCTGGACCATTAGATTTGGGGCAAGATTTGCCACTGCAAGGCAATCCTGCATCCGCAACAACGTTTGCCTCTGGTCACTCTCGCTTACTATTTTTTCCGCCTTATTTAGCGCCAATTCATCTTATGAGTGAAGAGGGGAAAGACGGTAAATGGCTGGCGAATTTGTATAATTCACTTATCTCAGGAGCAGAAACTGAGCCTGACGAAAACTATTTCACAAAGGCTAATCAAAGAGATTTTCCCATTACAGCTCTATTACCAAGTAAGGAAGTCAGTGATAAACACTATGCTGCTGCTATCGGTAAGCTTGAGGATTCGATCGAGACAGAGCAACTGAATACGCTAAATGCCATTGTTTTACCGCAGACATTTACGATTGTGGTGCATTTTTCTGATGCCAACTTTGTTGGCGCGACGGTTACGCTGTCGAATTTTCCTTCACAGTTGCGAATTAAAGGGGATGCAGAAGGCAGTAATTTAACTGCGGTGAGCACTGTTAAAGAAGTGAAATTCAAAGATATTGACGGTCAAGAAAAGAACATTTATAGCGCTACGTTTTGGGTAATTTCCGATTCGGTGTTTAAGCTCGAGGAGGCGAACCAGCATTGCCGTTTTGATATTGATCTCTCCACCGTTAGAGAGAGTAGTGCGCGAGACTTTTGGCAAGATACTAAAATCCAGCAATACAGTTTTTGCGAACGGGTATTGCACTTACCGATCTCAACCCCGCTTGGGCGCAGTGTTTTGGTGAACGGTGATCCCATCTCGGTAGAGGAAGCACTGTTCAATCAAGCCCCTCACCTTTATCCCAATTTACTGGAAAAACTGAAACAAAGCCCAACTGATTTGCCTGAAAAACTCGCCAGTGAGTCAAAAAACGCAATTGCTCCCCAGATATGGCACAGTGTACAAAGCAATAAAGCGTACATTGAAAGTGCAGCCCAAACGATGCAACACAAGTTAAGTTGGCAAACCGTAGCCAAGGTTGCTGCGGCTTCTGTTGGTGGCAGTGCTGATAGCGAAATGAGAAATATTGCGGGTGCGACAGAGGCTTGTTTGTCCGTTATAAGTAAAGCTAATGACCTTTCAGCGAACACGGCCGCATTTGGCCAGAGTCAAATCGATATGATTAAGTTGTTCGGTGACAAAGGCAATATCTTATTTGATAAGTTGAAAGATAAGATCAATTTGATTGAAGTGCCTTCGCAGTGGCGTCAGTTATTACAAAATACTCAAATAGCGGAAAAGATCGGTAAAGGTTACACTTTGGCTGATGTCATCATTAAAGGTGGGAACTTAGTAGAGGCTTACAACAAAGACGATAAGGCAAGCAAAAGGCTTGATTCTGTTGTGCTTGAGTACCTTGCGACTGTACAGCAGCCTGGAATGAAATCTTTGGCCAGTATTGGTGATAAGGCACTTTTGGACGCAGAGACTAAGGCACTTGAACAACTCAAAAATCTACTGCCCAAGCTTGGAGACAACGATGAGCTTTCATTAAATACCGAGGTTAAAAAAGGGCGACACATATTCGAATTAAGAAGCACAACGTTTGCTTTTGACCGTAGCGACTCGAATAACCCTAAAGCTAGAGCCAACTTAATTGAATTGGGGGGGATACTATCGCAAATACACCGCCCGATTCCAATTACGATAAAAGGTCACACTTGTTCACGTGGGTCGATCGAATACAACCAGACTTTGTCAGAAAAGCGAGCGAGTTACATACGAGAATGTATATTAGAAGGGATCACGTCTAACCAGGCCGTTTGGAAAACGTGCATACGTGCCATTGGTCTAGGTGAGCGAGATCCGCTTGTCCCCAATGATTCTGAAGATCAACGCCGGCGCAATCGTCGCGTCGACTTACTGCTTCATTTTGAAGCAATCTTAGATTACCCAGTTTCTCGCGGTGGACTAACCGTGGTCGAAAAGTCCCGTCAAATGATGATTGCTAATGAGATGCAGCTTGACGCGGCCACTTTAGATGCAATAGAACTTGCCCTTGATACTGCCCTTGATGTGGCTTCAGTAACGCCTTTGGGAGCTACTGCTAACTTTATTTATACGGTAGGCAAGGCAGGTTCTTCGCTGTTCTCAAATCTTTATGATTTGATTACTGAAGAAGCAGATACTTTAAAGTTACGAAATAATCTTGAAAAAATACAATACCAAAATATTGTCTCTCAAGAACAAATACTGTCATTTGGTTCAGAAAGTCTCTCTGACGAGATGAAGTCAAGTTATTACAAACGTGCGCATGCATTGAATGGCTTGAGTCGATTATTGCTTGAACGAAACTATCAAGAGATGTCAGGCGAGTATGTCAACGTCTCGGATGAACATATTGCTGGCTACATTGAACAGTTTTTGCTCAACGATCAGTGGCAACTAAATGAGAATGGGTTTGGTATGGTTCACTTAGACGAGTTCTATATGGATTCGGACTATGCACAAGCTGAGTTATCACTCCTAAAAGCCAGCACTTATTCTGCTTACGCACAACTAGGGGCAAGTATTGCGGGCAGACAGTTGAGCGATTGGTACTCTGACGCTGAGGATAGTGAAAGCCCAAGACCATTTATGGAATACAGCCCAATTCACTACATGGCATCCGCTAATACTCAAGCGCTTGTCAAAATGTTTGAAGTTCCGTTTGAAACTGACGATCTGGAAGCGCTGTACAAAGGAGCTAAACAGTCAATATCCGTTAAAACGGCTCGTGACGGAGCACCAAAAGAATGGGTAGCAATGGATGAGTTCCTAGAAGAACATGGATCTTTGTCACCATTTGATGAGGTTAGGATTATCGTTGTCTTAGCTAAAGAAGCGGTCGAGTCATTAAAGCCAGAAAAGCGCCGCTTTTTACATCGAGTGGGAATTGAGGTTCAAGCTCGCTGGAATTGGTCGAATTACTCAACTATGACAGATGCGGTGAAGAAAGGGGCCAAAATTGTCAATAAAAGCTCAGAGTACCTGCGAGATATTAAGCCGATAGTCGATAATTTAAATTTGACTTCTAAAGAACAAGCGCTGTTTAACCAGCAATCTGATGATGAAACTTGGGGCGTGATTATCGAACCGTCTTTTGTTTTTGGAGTCAACAAAATTAAAGGAACAAGGCCGTGGATTCCGTCCGATTCGCTGAAAAACATATATTTGAAAAGCTTGTTTGAAGAGGAAAATAGAGAATTACGCACCGGTGAGTTACCTCTAGAGTATGAGTACCTGGCGGGCATCAAAGGGGTTAATGATTCATTTGAACCTATTAATTATGACTTTTGGGGGACATGGGGGATTTCTACATTCGATCTTTCATTAAGCCCCTCTCGGCTTTATCAATTTGGTAAAAATAAAGACATTAAACATGCTGATCATTTGTTAGTTTCAGGAAGTTTCCTGTCAGCGCCTAAACCAGATGCAGATCAAGGTAGTTTCCCGAAAGTGTTTGATGATCCGACCGTTGAACTCCATATAATGCAGCAAGGTCTTGAAGGTAAATACTCTGATTTCGCGCGGTACTACAAGGAGGAGGTTGAGGATTTTGATTGGAGTAAGTGGGTCAATTGCCTAGCGGTTGTTAAGACTAAACACTGTCCTGATACACATTTCAGTAACCTAGGATTCGCGCCTGGTAAAGTGATAGGTGTTGAGGCCAAATTGCGAGCGGTTGAGCTTACAAACAATATTGATTTTCTACCTGGTGTGTCAGGTGGAACTCACTTCACTTTGGGTAAAGAGGAGTTATATCGAATAGGCACCATTGTTGAAAAAGATAATGAATGGCAGTTTGACGTAATGACCTCACAAAAGCATGGAGCACCATTAAAAACTGAGCTCTCCACTCAGCTAGAGAGCTTACGTCAATCTTATTCAAGAATGAGTTCGAATGAACTTAAAAGTCACGCTATCACCAACTTAGTTGGATTGCACCAGAAGACGGATATCTATGCACAGATTTTCAAGCCCGAATATGTCAATGTATTAGGTTCAAAAGTAGCTGGGCTTAAACCATTTAAGAGAGTTGAGAAGCTAGTTGATAATTTTCACGAATATATTGACCTTCAACTTGAACTTATTGGGCCTATTGGATCAGGTTTACATGCGCAATCAGAAAAATTAAAGCTTAATATACATGCCGTTGACCGTGAGGACATTCCAGTAACTTGGTATAAATGTAAGGATGAGCTAATCAAAGGGGCCGAAGAAATTCTGAAAATAGAGGATAAAACAGACTTATTTTCGAGACAAGAAATAGTAAGCCGTCTAGGAAAAACGCACAATGAGTTTCGACCTATTTTAGAATGGCTGGACAAGGGTGAAGCTAGGCCGAATAGGTTAAGTGATGACCAAATTGAATTGATAAATGATTGGATTTTAAATAAATAAAAAACCGCCTTCGGGCGGTTTTTCTTTTCTTATGACTTCATACTGAATTTAGAATTTTCTTTTTAAGCCCCATCAACCCGCTGCAGAAATGTCGTATTTCTTCATCTTGTGGTTGAGTGTGCTCATTGGCAGCGCCAATTGCTCAGCGGCCTTCTTGGTGTGCCAATTGCAGGCATTTAAGCAATCGATGATTACTGTACGCTCGTATTGGCTGACAACGTCCTTAAGGCTCTTTGAAACGTCTTCTAAATCCACTTGTGCTTGCTGCTCGTAAGCAGGTTGCTCTGGGGTAGGTGAAGCTGCTTTCATGTCGATGCTTGGTACATCTTCTGGGATTTGTTCGCCAAACTCAATGTGAGTAATGGTTTCAAAATCGGACAGTAGCACCGAGCGCTCAATGATGTTCTTAAGCTCACGCACGTTCCCTGGGTATTGGTAGGCAAGGAGCTGTTTACGTACGTTGGCACTTAACCCTGGCGCTTGCGGCAAACCTAGCGTGTTGGTTGTGTGTTGCACGAAATGTTCAGCAAGGGGAATAATGTCCGACTTACGGGCTCTCAGGGGCGGCAATGTAATAGGGAAGACATTTAAGCGATAGAACAAGTCGGCACGGAATCCGCCATCTTTGATTTGCTGCATAAGATTACAGTGGGTTGCGGCGATAACGCGAACGTCCACTTCAATCTCTTTGCTAGTGCCGATTGGGCGAACTTTACGTTCCTGTAGCACACGCAGCAATTTTGCTTGCAGTAGCATTGGCATATCGCCAATCTCATCCAGGAATAGCGTGCCGCCGTTGGCTGCTTCAAACAAACCGACTTTGTCTTTGTCCGCGCCAGTGAATGAGCCTTTCTTATGGCCAAAGAGTTCTGACTCTAATAACTGCTCTGGGATTGCGGCACAGTTCTGTACGATCAAAGGTTGTTCTGAACGATTAGAGTTTTCGTGAATGTATTTCGCGATCACTTCTTTACCAGCGCCCGTTTCACCACGCAACAGAACGTCGACAGGAAGAGATAGCACCTTATCAAGACGATTCAAGACATTGAGCATTTCTTCGCTCTCTGCAATAGGACCTTGATAGGCTTTCTGGGTACGTTTTTTGAGCTGAGTGTTCTCGCGCACTAGGGCTTGATTGTCGGCATTGAGATTTTTTATTACTTGCCCGTATTGCTCTAACCAAACGGCTTGGCGAATATTACTCGCGGCCATACGACAAAACTCAGTCAATGCAGCTTCATTGTCGATAACACTTAAATCGAGCAAGACCAAGAGTCCAATGGTCTTACTTTCGCTATCAATCAAAGGCCAAGCCAGTAAGTTCTCGCTTTTTAGCCCTAGCGTCTGTTCTGTTTGATAGATGCTTTCGCAGTCATAGCCGTTGTACTTATACAACTCGTTAATCAACACCACTTCACCATTACGAATGGCAAAGTTAAATGGATCGTTCTCACTAGCGGAATCAATCTGCAATGCCTCCCAAGGGTGGGAAACAATCGTTTTATCGTTATGGTGAGCGGTACTTGGAATCAACGCCTGGCCAGTCTGGTCCAAAACATAAATGATGCCGTGCTTTGCGAGGGTCATTTGTCTCGCAGCGGTCAACACAGCATCCAAGGTTTGGGTAAGCTGGCTGCGATCAGCCAAAGACTGACTGATCGCAAGTAGGGCGTTACTAAGTTCGCTATGGTTAGCTGAACGCATAGGTTAGTGTTCCTTGCTCATCGACAGACACTTCGATTTGCGTATGTGAATCATCCTTGTCATGCACTAATAGCTGAGTCGATAGTTGCGGCAGCAACTGACGGTTGATGACCGCGTCGATGTTACGCGCGCCCGTTTCAGCAAGGCGACAGTTACCTAGTACGAACTCAACCAAGCTGTCTTCGTAGCTTAGCGACAACTTGTGATGGCTCTGTAGACGCTGAGAAACTTTGTTCAGCTTGTGGTGAATAATTTCTGTCATTGCTTCATCAGACAGCGGAACAAATGGTAGTACTGACATACGTGCCAACAGCGCTGGTTTGAAATGTTGGTTCAATGTAGGGCGAATAGCTTCTGCGATGATGTTTGCATCGATGTCTTTTGATTGATGAACCAAAGATTCAATCTCGTGTGTTGCAAGGTTACTGGTCATGATGATCAGCGTGTTCTTGAAGTCGATGGTTCGGCCTTCGCCGTCGTTCAGCGTGCCTTTGTCGAACACTTGGTAGAACAGGTTCAACACTTCAGGGTCGGCTTTTTCCACTTCATCAAGAAGAACAACAGAATATGGACGTTGACGAACCGCTTCTGTCAGCATGCCGCCTTCGCCGTAACCTACGTAACCCGGAGGTGAACCAATTAGGCGAGATACCGTGTGCTTCTCTTGGAACTCAGACATGTTAATGGTCGTCATAAAGCGCTCACCACCAAACATTTGATCAGCAATTGCACGAGCAGTTTCGGTTTTACCCACGCCACTTGGGCCAACCAGCAGGAATACGCCTGTTGGTGCGTCTGGGTTGCCTAAGCCTGCTTTTGCGGTTTGAATGCCTTCAGACAGTGCATCGATAGCGTATTCTTGGCCTTTGATGCTTTGTGTTAGGCTTTCTTTCAGTTTTAGCGTGGTTTCTGCTTCGTCTTGAAGCATCTTACCCATTGGAATACCAGTCCAGTCTGAGATCACATGGCTGACTTCATCTGGGCCCACTTCAAAGTGAACCAGTGGGTTGCCATTGCGGATTACATCTAGCTGTTCTTGGCAGCCCGAAATTGCAATGCGAACGGCTTCTTCGTCCATTTCTGCATATGGAGAAACGTCTTGCTCTTGTTCTGAATCTTCGTCTGCAACAAGCTCTTCTTCGTTTGTTTCGCCAAAGACCAGTTCATGTAAGCGAGAGCGTAGAGCAATCATCTCTTGGATCTGCTCTTTTTCTTTGTGCCATTGCGCTTCTTGTTCTGCTAGCTCTTCTTTCGTTGTTTCCATTGCCAGTTTTAGGTCTGGAATGTTAGCAAGGCTGTGCTTGTCGCCAGTTTGCTGCAGAGCATCACGCTCAAGTGCTTCAAGCTCGCGCTGTTGAGCTGCAAGTTCTTGCTGCAGAGTCTCAACAGAAGCAGGAATGGCATTAAGGCTGATGTTCACTCGTGCACACGCCGTATCTAGTACATCGATCGCTTTGTCTGGCAGTTGACGGCCAGAGATGTAACGAGCAGAAAGTGCTGCCGCAGCAGTGATAGCATCGTCACGCACGTAAACGTTATGTGACTTCTCGTATGCTGGGCGCAGACCACGAATGATCAATGCTGCTTGCTCAGGAGACGGTTCGTCGAGTTTCACCAATTGGAAACGACGCGCAAGAGCAGGATCTTTCTCGAAGTACTTCTTGTATTCCGACCATGTTGTCGCAGCGATGGTTTTCACTTCACCACGCGCTAGGGCTGGTTTTAGCAAGTTTGCCGCGTCGCTGCCGCCCGCTTGGTTACCACCGCCAACAAGGGTGTGTGCTTCATCGATGAAAAGAATGATAGGGGTTGGCGAGTTTTTCACTTCATCCAATACTGCGTTTAGGCGTTTTTCGAATTCGCCTTTTACGCTTGCACCAGCTTGCAGAAGACCCATGTCCAGGCCGTAAAGCTCAACACCTTTGAGGTTGTCTGGTACGTCACCTTGTACAATCTTAAGTGCCAAGCCTTCTACTACTGCGGTTTTACCAACGCCCGGTTCACCAACAGCAATAGGGTTGTTTTTACGGCGACGAGCAAGGATGTCCACGATTTGGCGGATTTCTTGGTCGCGGCAGAAAACAGGGTCGATTTCGCCTTTGCGTGCTTTACCAGTGAAGTCGGTTGTGAACTTGCTCAGTGCTGAACCATCTTCACGAGCTTGTGTTTTTTCTGAAGTAGCAACTTGCGCCTCAATAGAGTGGCTTGTTAGCTCTGCAAAGTTACGCTTAAGGCTGTCAGGGTTTACCGCTTCAAGGATAGAGGCGTAACCATGTTGGCCGTAACGGAGAGGGTTGCTAACAAGAGTAAGGAGCAGGGCACCAGAGCGGATTTGTGTTTCGGATAGATCTAAAGAAGAAACCAGCCAACTTTCTTGCAACCATTCGATTAATAAAGCAGAAAAAACAGGTTTGCTGCCATTTCCTTTGGCGTTGGTGTCGAGTGTGGATCGAACCGATTGTCTTAATAAGTTCTCAGAACAATCAAAATGACTTAATAAGACGTCAAAATCACTATTTGGCCTTTCTAATAGACTCAGTAAATAATGCTCAATTTGAACTTCGTTTGCTTTTTCAGAGACTGCAAGTGCAGCGGCGTCTTCTAATGCTACTTTTGCAATCGGGTGTAGACGCTGAATTAATGAAGAAAGGTTTATATTTATCATAGCCATTTTATTCTTTAGAGGAAAAGAGGTAGCGGCTATTATACTAAAAGTGATTGCGTTCTTTTTTTATCAAGATATTTTGACTATCGTTTGTTGGTTATTTTTAATGATTATTGTGACATTAATGTTTGTGGTTATTTTAATGGCGTTGTTATTCTAAATTAATTGATAGTAAAAGTGTCGGATTTGTTAGTTTTAATGACTTTATTTACACGGTTTTATATGGTTATTTTCACTTTTTAAAGTTAGAACAATTTATTATTATCTTAATCCAACTTTTTGGTTTTTTATCCAATAAATTGTACTCAAGATATTAGTGAATAATGTCTTAATTTGTTTAAGTTGTTGTTTTTATTGTATTTTTAAAGTTGGCACGGACTTTGATTATACCAAGTAGTCGCGGTGATAAGCGATTTGGTGATTTAAACAAAACAGATTTTAGAAAAGGAAATAGCGATGCCAACTCCAGCATATATGTCTATCCAAGGTGAGACTCAAGGCCATATTACTAAAGATACTTACTCTGCAGATTCAGTAGGTAACACATGGCAAGAAGCTCACGTTGATGAGTTCCTAGTACAAGAACTTGATCACGTGCTAACTGTTCCACGTGATCCACAAAGTGGTCAGCCAACTGGTCAACGTGTACACCGTCCACTTGTTGTAACTAAAGTTCAAGATCGCTCATCTCCACTACTATTCAACGCACTAGTATCTGGCGAAAAACTTCCTGAGTGTGTGATCCGCTTCTACCGTACTTCAGTTCAAGGTAAACAAGAGCACTACTACTCAATCAAATTGATTGATGCGCTACTTGTCGATATCCAAACTCGTATGAACCACTGTCAAGACGCAGCAACAGCTGACCGCGTGACAGAAGAAGTGCTTAAGTTCACTTACCGTGCGATCGAAGTAACTCACGAAAACTGTGGTACTGCGGGTAACGACGACTGGCGTGCTCCACGCGAAGCTTAATTGCTCGTCGCGTAAAGATTCAGGGCCAACGATTGTTGGCCCTAATTCGATTATTTGTATCAGGTAAAAGATATGGTGAATGACGTAGAATTTAAATTTGAAGTGCCTGGATGTGGGCATGAATTTCGGGTTGAGAGCTTTCATGTTCATGAAGAGTTATCTAAGCCTTTCCACATCAATCTCTCATTACTTTCACTTGATCCAGATATCTCGTTCGATGAGTTAATACGTAAAGCAGGAACATTGACACTTTACGGACAAGGTGTTGGGGCTGCGCGTGTGTTCAACGGCGTGGTGAATGAAGTTCGTTACTTAGGGACTGGACGTCGTTTTTCTCGTTATCAATTAGTCTTGGTTCCTCAAGCTTGGTTCTTATCTCAGCGCCAAGATTGTCGTATTTTCCAGCAAAAGTCAGCGCAAGACATCATCACAGAAGTACTCGATGATGGGGCAGTCACCGATTACCGATTTGAAGTTTCGGGTACTTATCCTCCAAAAGAATACGTTCTGCAATACCGTGAGTCTGACTTGCACTTCGCGCAGCGTATGATGGCTGAACACGGTATGTGGTATTACTTTGACCATAGCGATTCAAATCATACGATGGTCATTGTCGACAGTAATGACGCGATTGCACCTTTGATAAGCTCGCCACTAAATGCTTCATACATTGGGCCGATTGTTTATCATGCCGATGGTGGCGGTGTTGCCGATCGCGAACATATCTCTGATCTCGAGTTAGTTAACCGCGTTAGAACGGGACAGGTTACGTACACAGATTACAACTACGAACACCCTAAAATTCCACAAGAGATGACACAGGCTGGCGAGCTAGACCAAGATCTCAAGCAGTTTGATTATCCTGGACGATACGTCGACCCGCTGATGGGGCAGGTGAGAACCACGGAGTGGATGTCGGAACACATAGTCGATAATCAACAAGTGGAAGCAACGAGTGACGTAATGCGTTTAGCATCTGGTTACAGCTTTAACGTCAGTGACCACCCGCGTTCTGAGATTAACCGCGATTACCTCATGTTGTCTGTAATGCACACAGGTCAAGATCCGCAAGTGCATGAAGATGAAGCGAGTGGTATGCCAACCACTTACTACAACCAGTTCTCGTGTATTCCACGTGATGTGGTGTTTAAAGCGCCTAAACTAGCGGCACCAGTAGTGGATGGCCCTCAAACGGCGGTCGTTGTAGGACCAGAAGGTGAAGAGATTTACACCGACAAGCTTGGTCGAGTGAAAGTACAGTTCCATTGGGATCGCTACGGTGATAACAACGAGCATTCAAGCTGTTGGATTCGTGTAAGCCAATCCATGGCGGCGCCAACATGGGGCGCAGTTTATTTGCCGCGTATTGGCCACGAAGTCGTAGTAACTTTCCTTGAGGGGGACCCAGATCGTCCGTTAGTTACGGGCGC
Source organism: Vibrio sp. 2033 (assembly GCF_033339735.1). NCBI lineage: Bacteria > Pseudomonadati > Pseudomonadota > Gammaproteobacteria > Vibrionales > Vibrionaceae > Vibrio > Vibrio sp. 2033. The sequence goes on along the minus strand of NZ_JAWOVC010000003.1, from coordinate 394,845 downwards.
AGTTTACAACGGTTTGCATTTCCCACCGTACTCTTTGCCAGAAAACAAAACTCGTACCACGTTCCGCACGCAAACGCACAAAGGAACAGGTTACAACGAGTTGAGTTTTGAAGACGAAGCGAACCAAGAAGAAGTCTATATTCACGCTCAAAAAGACATGTCGACCAAGGTGCTCAACAACCGTTACCGTGATATCGGTCAAGATGAATTCTTGAAGGTTGCACGTCACCAAACGAATGAAGTTCATGGTGACCATAAAGAAACCATTAATGGGCATAAAACGACACAAGTAAACAGCACCTTTACCGAGACAGTCGAGCAAGACGTTACCGTTACATACAACGCGAACGAAGCCCAGTATGTGAAAAACAATTCTGACTTAGAAATTGGTGATAACCGTACGACTAAGATCGGTAAAAATGATGACTTAGATATTGGCGAAAACAGTAACCTTACTATCGGTGCGTCTAAGAGTTCAGATATTGGTGCGGATGATAACCAGACGGTTGGTGGCAACTTAACGGTATCAGTGAAAGGGAACACCGCTTATAAAGCTGATGGTGCAACGCAAATTATCAGTGGCGACAAGATTGTATTGAAAACGGGTGGTTCCTCTTTAGTGATGAACAGTGATGGTTCAATAAAGTTATCAGGCTCGGCTATTACGATCGAAGGCAGTGACAAAGTCGTCGTGAAAGGTGGCAACGTAGTGGTTAACTAACAATGGAAAAACAACCTCTTACAACAGAAGTAATATCAGAGCAGCAAGCCGAATCAACGGCTTGCTTTTCGCGTTTTGGAAGAATAGTGGCTATCAATGAGTCTACGGGCAGTGTGCGAGTTGATTTTGATGGTAACCCATTTAAGCAGCCACTCACTGCGAGACTAGGACGTGGCTTTCGTCGTTCTGAGCTGCAAATGGCTATCGATAATCGATTAAGTTGTCGAGTTGAATTTTTGAACGACGACTTAAGCTTGCCTCTTGTGACGGACATTTTCTTCTCCATTCTGGATGACTCTGACGAGTTTGTATTGCGAGCGAAGAAGATGGTTATCGAGACAGAACAAGAGTTGGTAGTCAAAAGTGGTGAGACAGAAACTCGCTATAGCGGGCGCGATGGACGAATTACCACTAAAGCGAAGTACGTCACCTCTCAAGCAGAAAAAGCACAAAAAATTCAAGGCGGAACGATCGCAATTAACTAATTACCTAGCATTAGCTAATGGTTTTGTGTTAACAAGTCACGCCGAGTGAGCTAATTACTTCGAGTTAACTAATTGCAATCGCGTTATGGCACGCTAATAACGGATAACTAGATGCGACAAAGAATCGGTGTCGAGCACCTAAAGGCACCCATAACCAATCAAGAAGTCGAAGGCGCGTTAGCAAAAGCTGAGCGCGCTGTGAACGACCTTTCCCAATTGCCAGTAACATGGCTGGATTTCTGTAATGAAAAGCTGTCCATTGCTTCTGAAAGTATCGGTTTTTTAATCAGGCAGCGAGTTCAAATTCACAAAAGGGGTTATCCAAGTCGTGAGTTGGCGTATCTCAAGCTGATTGAACGCCAAATTGAAGAACTGAAGCAGGTGTACTTGTCGTTTTATCGGCTAGCACCGGGGTTGATTCATCAGTTAAGAGGCCAGGAGCCAGAAATCTACAGCTGGCTGATGCTACAGGTCGAGTTGGGCTCAGAGTTGGATAACCTTTTGTGCGGATTGAGTTTACTCGAAGATATTGACGCTAAAACCGCAATGGTCATTGCCGTACAATCTCCGGTTGAATCTATGGATAGCACGCTTTCGGAGCTTATTGAGGGTAATGCGACATCCAGTGCGTTTTACTTTGAATGCTTACGTGTACGTCAAACATTAAGTGTTTCTCTCATCAAGCGCTGGCACAAAGCCAGCATCATTAGCTCTCAAGTTGCTTTGCCACTGCTCGCTTTACAAGACGTAAAAGAGGGGATTGATTGGCTTAATGACAATGCAGGCAGCGAACAATACCTATTTGAACGTTTGATTACCAAACGTGACAGAGGCACTTGGTTCCGTCAGAGCTTTGGCATCGAACCAAATGGATTACCATCAGCGCAAGTGCTTACTTATGCCAAGTTGCTTGAGTTAAAAGAGTTTGAGGCGTTTGATATCTCTTCTTCATTAGCACCTGTTGATTTTGCGCTGAGTGGTGATTGGAAACTGGTGCCCCAAATCATCGAGCACTTGGAAAGTCTGGAGGAAGCTGAAGGTGAAATTTGGCTTCATGCCTTGTATGTCGTCTACGGAAAGCTTCTTCCTCTGACTCCCCAAGATGTTGGTGTCGAGTATGAATGGGAAGAGATCGTCGATCTGCTCAATGAGTGGGTGGAAGATGAAAAATATATCCAAAATCTACCAAGCCGCTTGGGTTACGCATTGAGCTTCGAGTCTACGTTAGCTGCGATGCAAGATTCTAACGTTGATGTGCTGTTCCGCGATTGGCTATGGCGTCAACTCTGTATTCAATCCAGAGCCTACGTGCCTTGGGATATGGAAATGCCGATTCATCAACAAGACTGGAACTTTAACAATTTAAAGGCCGCACCTTCTGCGAGCGAACGATTCAACTTAAGGAATAGCAATGCAGTTATGGGATATTGAGACGCACCCTGAGCTATCACTTAAAGGTCGTTTTCAACGTGACGAAAACGGCGATGAAGTGTGGGTTGTCGTTGCCAAACGCACATGGCAATTCGATGGTGTGGTTTGGCACGAATTAGGTGAAAGTGAAATCTTCGATGATCCCCAATATTTGGGCGAAGAAGGCTTCTCTGCGATGAAAGTTGACCACGAGTTCGCGTATACCAAAGACAATACAGATGTACTTGTTTACGGTAAAGCGCGCAGTTACGCGAAAAAGCCAGTGACATACCAAGAGTGTCGGGTGTTGATTGATGGTCATATCGATAAGACTCTCGCTATTCACGGGGAACGCGTATGGGTTGAGCATGCTGGTAGTATCACGCTGAGCAATCCAGTTCCATTTATTGAAAAAGACATTGATTACACTTGCGCGGTAGGCGGTGATTTACGTAACCGAATAGGCGGTGGTGTTGCCGATTCCAACAAAGAATTGCTTGAACAGAAAGCACCTTCGGTTTTTTATCCTCGTGAAGACTGGAGTGCCGCCGCGAAAAAACTACGCGTTGCGGGGTTCGGGCCTGTGCCTCCGTTCTTTGAGTCGCGCCAGAAGCTGGCCGGCACGTTCGATGACGATTGGATTGAGAATCGCAAGCCAATGTTGCCACTCGATTTTGATAAGCGGTTCTTCCAAAGCGCGCCTATTGATCAACAGTGCAAAGGCTTTCTTCGTGGGGGGGAGCGTTTGATGATGAGTGGTTTTTGTCATGATGACACGCTTTCATTTCGAATTCCTAAAGAAAAATACCGTGCGATCGCGACGTTCAAAGATCAAAGCTATCAAGCTGATATGGCGATGTACACCTTATTCGTTGATGCGGAAAAGAAAACTATATCAATCAGTTACACCGCTGCGTTTCCTTGTCAGGGCAAGGAGCATTTGTTGGTGTCGACATCGATCACTAAGCTGGAAGAGGTAAGCGAGCATGCATAATTCAACAGGCCGTTACGTGCTAGGGATGGAAGTGATGACGCCAACCGGTATGAATTTAGATATTGCTAGTGCAGTTTCGTATGCTGATTTAGGAAGATTTGACCAATGTATAGGGGATGATGGTATCGAGCGTTTTACTTACGCCAAAATCGAATACACCAAAGAAAGTGAGCAGTTTGAGAAAACGTGTGAGTTAATCACCCACTTGCTTGATTCATTGTTAGCGCAGTTACCACGTTCATTGAGACCAATACCTTTGCTTATAGCGGTGCCTGTGTCTGTTTCACTAGTAAAGGTGCAAGAATGGCTTGGTGAAAGTAACTATGCTGAATTTCTCTCTGTGGTGAATGCTGTTCATGCCAGTGGGCCCAGTTTCGTTCTCCAGGCCATGAAATCATTGGATAAATATGATGCTATGATGTGTATCAGTGTCGATTCCTTGGTGAGTTCGATGCAAACACTCATCGACGATGCGATGGTAATGAGTACCAATAATCCATGGGGCGTTATTCCGAGTGAGGGTGGGGCGGGTTTAATTCTTTGTCGAAGAAATACCGTAGAAACATTGAAACTTAAGCCTCAAGCGCAGCTTGGCTACATTGATACGGAATTAAACACTTCAGACCGAAGAGGCATGTTTCGACTTGTTCAACGTGCGAGTAAAAAGCTCGATTTATTTGGTGAAGTGTATTCCGATATGACGAACCTGCGCATGCATTCGGAAGATTACGGCTTTGCTCTGGGGGCGAAAGCAGAACGATTCACGAACCCAGAACAACCGCAGCTTATCAATGAGTTGTGGGGCACAATGGGCAGTTGTTCTTCTCTCGCTTTAATTGCCTTTGCGGTCAGAGAGCACCACTTTAAGCAACCAACTACATTGTTAATGTTCGACTTTCATGGTGACAAAGGAGTTCTCCAATTACTGCAATGTTAGTTGGCACTCATCGATCAAATGGCAATGAAAATATACTCATATTATTAGGTTGAAGTTTGTAACACGAAAAAGCGTATAACTCATGCAGTGAAAGCGTAAGTAAAAAGGTCTAATAAGTTAGTAATAATAACTAAAATAATAGGCTTACTGTTTGTTTTAAATACCAACCTTGATACAAGTACGTTCAAGAAAATATTATTCAACTCTAATAATATTTATTCTATGAAAGAGTACTAAGTGTCTAATAATCAGAGTACAGCCAAAGGATATATCGATCAGTTGGTTGTTAAAGCTATTGAGAAAAAGAAACTGAATGAGCAAAGGCTAGCAGAAAAAAATAAGCCGAAGCTTGAGTACGTGCTTTTTTCACAGTTTGATGTATTAGACAAGCTTCCTTCTAAAAATGGTAAGACAACGGTTTACCATCTTGCAAAAAAAGGGCAGCCAGAGAAGCAAATCTGTTGCAAAGTTATCAATGATGACTCGCCAGAATTTGCGAGCAAAATGTTGATTAACGAAGCGAGCAGGCTGGAGCTTTCTCAACACCCTAGCGTGGCTAACTTTGTAAAAATCGGCAACGAATTCGAACGCCCATATTTGATGTACGAGTGGATCCAAGGTGAATCACTGGCAGAAAAAATGGAGCGTCATTCTTCTAAAGGCTTCCGCCACGACCACATCGCTTGGTTGGTGTATCAACTCGCTGGCGCTCTAGAGTTTATGCATACAAGAGGTATCTGCCATCTTGATATTAAACCATCTAACGTATTAGTGAGTGAAGGCGATTACGTTAAGCTCATTGATTTCGGCGCTGCTCGTTACATTGGAGAGACAGAACCTTACGCAGAAGCAAGCTTGAGCTACGCTTCCCCTCTTTATATAGAAACTGGCATCGCGGAACCGCAAGATGATGTTTACTCTCTCGCTTTGCTCGCTGGACACCTATTTTTAGGATCAATATTTGGTGATGCATGGAATAAGCAGTTAAAAGATCGAAAGCGTCCGGCTTTGATCCCGGTTCATATTTGGAAATTGCTGAAAGAAGTCATCAACAAACCAAGAGGGCATGGCTATACCGCTATTTCTTTTGCTCAACAGTTAGCGCGAATCGATACGCAATCAATTAGCTCAAATTCTAACGCACCAATTTTCAGTAGCTTGCGTAACGCGGATTTGCTGCTTACACACTGTAAGCCAAATGATAAAACGGCGTACGGTCGCTTTAAAATATTAGAGGCGAGCTTAGTGCTGAGTGTGCTGGCAACAGCAGGAAGTTATTTATATCAACAGAATAAAGATCAATTGGATGCCATTTTTTCCCAAGGAGTCGCTCCTGTAACTCACGTTATTACGCCCTCTGAAACGGCTTCTTTTTTGGCTCAGCCTCCATGGAAAATCAAAGAAGAATTGTCTCAAGCTACTCAGAGTATTGATATGACAGAAGCTTATCGAACAGCATATCAAGCTCAGCAGTTAAGCCTCTCGAATTTATATGAAGAAAAACAGGCTCAGTTAACGTCGTATCAATCGTTAGCGGATGGCTTACCAATGGCATTAGTCGAGTTACGTAAGGAGCTTGTCACCTTGCGAGAAACCCTTGTTCGTGACGGTGCTCTGTTTCCATATGCGGATGAGGCGCTGACTAAAGTGATGTCTGGATTAAATGTCGCGTCTATCGATTCCATGAAAGTATCTGCCATAGCTGGCAGTCGAGATAAGCAGATTGCTCGCTTAATTTTAGATGGTGAAGCTAAGCTCGCAGAAAATGAAATGAAAGAGGCATGGTTATTAAACCAGTCACAAGCCTATTTCTACAACCAAATCTTACCAAAGGCTGTGATGGAAAATATTAATGACTCCATCGATAAACATGCAGAGGCGCACTTTTACACCAAAGCAATTGAAGAAGCTGAATTAGCCAAAGCCTACTTCGGTAATACGCCAGAACTAGACAAAAAAATAAAGGATTTAATCGTCGCAAGAAGCGAATTTATTTTGTTTAGCACCGTGATGGAGCAATCCGTTTACGACAAACAAAAGCTACATGAATCCCTTGCCGATTTAGAACGGAATGCACCAAGCAAATTTACAGAAATCACGAAAATTCTAGATAGCATGGCGTCGGATGCGATAGAGCAGAGCCATCGGTTATCTAAGCCAGCAAATGGCGCAATTGCGGTAGCGCGTGCGTTGAGAGATTACTTGACTGAAGGAGACGTGAATTTTGTCCAACATTGATATCGATCGTCTGCTTAATCCTATTTCTGATGAATCTCCAGTGGGAAACGATGCCCGTTACGAGTTTTGCTATGAAATGATGGAGTCCGAAGTGAAGAAATTCGGTTCCTTGTTTGGCGAAACAGTAGATTGGAGCGTGGTAAAAACGCACGCGACTGAAGTTCTAGAGCACCACAGTAAAGACTTAAAAGCCATTTGTTACCTCGTTCGCGCGCTAACAGAAGAGTTTGGTCTGCAAGGCTTTGAACAAGGTCTAAAGCTGCTTAGTGAGGCGTTAAGTCGCTTTGGTGTTGAATTGTATCCTTCGCGAAAGCGGGGTCGAGATGGCGCGGTCGAATGGTTGAACCATCAGTTTAAACTGGTCAGCAGCAAGTTAGCGGAAAGCGCTCAGTCATGGGATTTGGTATCAAACTGCATTTCGACTATTGAAGAAGTGCAGCGTCAATACGACGAGGTTTATCAAGACTCAGAAGCGGATTTCTTTGAGATTCGCACTCAACTCAATGTTTTATCTCAACAAGCGGCGGCTGATGAGCAGAGCGATGATGCAGTCGTTAACGTCGAACAAGCGGCGCCTGCACCAGCTACGCAGCCTGCTGCCGCAGAAACGCCAGCGCAGAGTGAAGTGCAAACCGCACCGGTGAAGGCGGTTCCGCCGGCCCCTAAACCTGCGCCAGTTAAGAAAGCGGTAGCAAAAGAAGTCGATGTCGATACGGACTTCTCTTCGCCGACGGCTTCTAAGCGCACCTTGAAGAAGGTTGCGGAAGTCATGCTTCATGCGAACCCAAGTGATCCGCTGGCTTACCGGATTTATCGTCATCTGACTTGGGATGACATTGATGGTCTACCCGACCACCAAAATAATCAAACGCCTTTGAGCTTGGCAGTGTCGTCCGATCAACAAGCGGAATACCGAGATAAAGCTGACCAAGAAAGCGACATCGACACGATTAAGCGTTTGGAGCGCACATTAACGGATGCGCCGTTTTGGCTGACGGGCCATTACTTCGTGTATTCGATGCTTAATAACTTGGGCTTTGATGATGCAGCGCTTGCTGTGAAACAAGAAGTGACGCGTTTTGTTGAATCGCTAGAGGGCATCGAGCACCTCTCATTTAAGAATTCTATACCATTTGCAGATGAAGCGACCTTGAGCTGGTTATCGACTCAAGATACTACTTCTTCGACTTCTCAACCCGTTGTTCAAACGGTTGTGATTTCGCAGGAAGACTCGCTGCCAATGGAGGATATCACTCTAGAAAATCTAGGGGAATGTGCCGCAGAGCTTGCCCACAAACTTGAGCTGGATAGCTCGGGACGTGGGCAGTTCATGCTGTATTTACAATTGATAGCAGCTTACCAGTCTGTTGGATTATACCCGTTGTGTTTGCCGTATCTTGAGAAGGGGTGGGAAGTACAAAAAGCGTTTAATCTCGCGAGCTGGGAACCCCACTTATCGTCACAGTTAGAAGACCTAATTCGAAAAACACTCCATCGGTTATTTGGAAGCAAGGATCTTCTACCTGAGAAGTATGAAGAGTGGAAAGCAATTTACGACTAATTAAAGAGTTAGATAAGGAACGAATTATGTCACGTGACGGCTCGGTGGCTCCTAAAGAGCGAATTAATATCCGTTATGTTCCAGCAACTGGCGATACGCAAGAAGACGTAGAGCTGCCGCTAAGCATGATGGTAGTTGGCGACTTTACTGCGCGTGCAGATGAGACACCAATTGAAGAACGTACTCCAATTAACATCGACAAAGACAACTTTAACGAAGTGCTAGAGGGCATGTCTCCAAACGTTAAAGTCAACGTTGAAAACCGTCTTTCTGATGAAGAAGGCGGCCAGATTGGTGTTGATCTGACGTTCCAAAACATGAAGGACTTCTCACCTGAAGCGATCGCGAAAAGTGTACCTGAACTAAACAGCCTACTTGAGCTTCGCGAAGCCTTGGTTGCACTTAAAGGTCCTCTAGGAAATGTTCCTGCGTTCCGTAAGAAGATCGCATCGGTTCTTCAAGATGAAGAAGCGAGAAAGAAACTGTTGGATGAACTAAGCATTGGCAACGACCAAGACGCGAAAGAAGAGTAAGGGATATCATGTCTGCAGAAGCACAAGCGCCAGAACAAGAAGCAGCCTTAGTTGAATCAGGCTCACTTCTGGATAGCATTCTTAACGAAACACGTTTAAAGCCAAGTGATGAAGGTTTTGACGTTGCAAAACGCGGCGTAGAAGCATTCATCAGTGAGCTACTAAGCAGTTCGAACACAGAGAAAGTCGACCAATCTCTGGTTGATCTGATGATCTCTGAAATCGACCAAAAATTGTCTAAGCAAGTTGATGCAATTCTTCACAACGAAGAAGTTCAAGCGATTGAATCAACGTGGCGTGGCCTTAAGTACCTGGTTGATCACACTGACTTCCGCGAGAACATTCAAATTGAACTGATCTCTGCGAAGAAAGACGAAGTTCTTGATGACTTCGAAGACGCTCCAGAGGTGGTGAAGTCTGGCCTGTACAAGCAAATCTACACACGTGAATACGGCCAGTTCGGTGGTAAACCTGTTGGCGCCGTCATTTGTGATTACGCTATGTCTGCCTCTTCGCCTGACATCAAACTGATGGAATACATGGCGAACGTAGGCGCAATGTCTCACGCACCATTCATCACGTCGGCATCGGCTAAATTCTTTGGCCTAGACAGCTATGAAGAGCTGCCAAACCTAAAAGATCTGAAGTCTGTATTCGAAGGTCCACAGTACGCGAAATGGCGTGGTCTGCGTGAGCACGAAGATGCACGTTATTTAGGTCTATGTACGTCTCGCTTTATGTTACGTACGCCTTACTCTGTAGAAGATAACCCAATTAAGGCGTTTGACTACGATGAGCAAGTGACAGACAGCCATGATAACTACCTATGGGGTAACTCAGCGTACGCGATGGCGTCTAAGATCAGTGAATCATTTGCTAAGTACCGTTGGTGTCCGAACATTATTGGCCCTCAAAGCGGTGGTACTGTACAAGATCTACCGGTTTACAACTTTGAAGCTATGGGTCAAATCGAGACTAAGATCCCAACCGAGATCCTGGTTTCTGACCGTCGTGAGTACGAGCTAGCGGAAGAAGGCTTCATTGCGCTAACCATGCGTAAAGGTTCTGACAACGCGGCGTTCTTCTCTGCAAACTCTGTTCAAAAGCCGAAAGTGTTTGCGAATACGCCGGAAGGCAAACAAGCAGAGATGAACTACAAGCTAGGTACTCAGCTTCCTTACATGTTCATTATCAACCGTTTAGCGCACTACATCAAAGTGCTACAGCGTGAGCAAATTGGTTCTTGGAAAGAGCGTTCTGACCTAGAAATCGAATTGAACAAGTGGATTCGTCAATACGTTTCTGACCAAGAGAACCCGCCAGCGGAAGTTCGTGGTCGCCGCCCACTTCGCGCTGCGAAGGTTGAAGTATCAGACGTAGAAGGCGATCCAGGCTGGTACAAAGTATCGATGTCTGTACGTCCTCACTTCAAGTACATGGGCGCAAGCTTCGACTTGTCTCTAGTTGGTAAGCTAGACCAATAACCCATTACTGAAACCATCAAGCAGCCAGTGAAGACTGGCTGCTTTTTTCGTAGGATCGCATATGGAAAAAGGTTACCGTCTTTTAGAGCGGATCGAGCTAGGAGAACCAAAAAACTGCTACGAGAAAGTGGTGTCTCATAAGCATTTGATTGAATCCATTCACTCGCATCTCGCTGACTTGTTGAATACGCATTCCGGCAACGTAATGATCGACAATGAGTATGGTCTGCCAGATTTTAACGACGTACTTTCTAACAACACGAACCTCGTTCGCCATATTCAAAAAAACATCACGTCAACCATAGAACGCTTTGAGCCCCGACTGCTGAATGTCGAGGTTCATTACCGTGAAGACCACCATAATCCATTACAACTCGGCTTTGGTATTCGCGGCGAAGTTTCCCATAACGGCGGTAAAGTCCCAATGTCGATCGATGTCTACATGGGAACCGACGGCCAATTTAACGTTTAGTAGGTGCCACTTGAGTAACAGTAAATACTTTCAAGATGAACTCACGTATTTACGCGAGTCGGGTAGTGAGTTTGCCAAATATCATCCGAAGTTAACTCACTTTCTCTCTGAAGGAACTTTTGATCCAGATGTCGAACGACTGCTGGAAGGTTTTGCTTTTTTGACCGGACGCATCCGCGAAAAGATTGACGATGAACTTCCTGAGCTAACGCAATCTCTGATGACTTTGCTGTGGCCACATTACATGCGTTCGATTCCGTCTTTGTGTATTAGCGAACTAAAACCGCATACCGGAAGTGTTACTGAGAAAACCGTGGTGAAACGTGGTGCGGAAATGGCCAGCGAACAGGTAGAAGGCACGCAGTGTTTGTTCCGTACTTGTTATGACGTCAATCTATACCCAGTTACGATTACTAACATCGAACAAACTAACAGCCGCACCAGCTCGATGATTGATGTGACGTTATCGACGGAGCATGGCCTTGAGCTGTCTCGTATCGGTTTAGATACGTTGCGTTTGCACCTGCATGGTGAGATTCATATTACTCGCACTGTCTTCTTATGGCTGTTCCGTTATCTAGATTACGTCGAGTTGGATGTTGGTGGTGGCTACAAACATCGTTTAGGGCCAGAGTACGTTAAGCCAGTCGGGCATGAAGAGGACGAGGCGCTGCTGCCTTACAGCAAAAACTCCTTTGCAGGCTACCGTTTGCTGCAAGAATTCTTCTCTTTGCCAGATAAGTTCATGTTCTTCGACATTAAAGGCTTAGAGTGGCTAAAAGGCATTCCGCAACGCAGCACGGTCAAAATCAAATTCCACTTTAAGCGTGCTTTGCCTTCAGAAGTGGTACTTAAAGATAAACACTTAAGGTTGCACTGCACACCTGCCGTTAACTTGTTTGAAAAAGACGGCGACCCAATCCGTTTAGAGCATCGACGAAACGAGTACAAGGTGCGTCCACAAAGTAACACTCAGGAGCATTACGAGGTTTATTCCATTGAGCAAGTGGAGAGCTGGAGTAAAGACGAGCGTCGCCGAAAACCACTGATTGAATTTGAATCGTTTGAGCACCAAATCAACCAGCGTGATAAGCGAGAGTTCTACAAATCCAAAGTGGGCGAGCGAGTAAGCGGAAGAGGGTTAGAGCGCTATATCTCATTCCATACTCACAATGGCGACATCGCGGATTTAGGGACTGAAACAGTATTGATGAAACTGCAATGCAGTAACGCGGACTTAGCGGAGCGCCTGTCAGTAGGAGACATCACGTACGCGACGCACAAATCGCCAACGTATGCGACGTTTAAAAACATTACTAAGCCAACACAGTCAGTAAGTCCTCAGGTTAATGGTGAGCTTCAATGGCAGTTGATTGCCAACATGTCGCTCAACTACTTGTCTTTGGCCAATATCGATGTGTTGAAAGTGTTGCTCTCGACTTATGATTTCCACTCTCGAGTCGATAGACAAGCCCACCGCGCGTCGATTCATCGACTTGATGGCATTATTTCTTCAGAGATGAAACCAATCGATCGCGTATTTCGTGGTGTATCTGTGCGTGGTAACCAATTCAAGCTCGTGACGGACTCTAAGTTCTTCGTAAATGAAGGCGATATGTTCCTTATGGCCACGGTATTGAATGAATTTATCCGTTTGTATTCGAGTGTGAACTCCTTTACCGAACTAGAGGTGTTCGATGAAGCGACGGGCGAGGTTTACAACTGGGCAAGCCTAATCGGGCAGCAGACGATACTATGATTAACACACTTTCTGATAAGTCGAATGAGTTTAGTTTCTACCAAGCGGTGTTGCTGTTAGAGAAACACTACCAGCTGGAGCCAAACTCAAATTTTGTTGCCGTGGGCGAGAACAAATACTTTCACCAAGAGCGAATTGAGTTCAGCGTGTCGCCAAACCTGTGCTTTCCAAAGAGTGATATGGACTTTATTACTCATATGGAAAGAAACGGACAGCAATATTCACGTATTGAGACGAACTTTCTTGGCTTGCATGGTTCAAGCTCGCCCCTGCCTGCGTCTTACACTGAGAAACTCGTCGGTCGTGATCCCGATGATAACCCAGTGAAGGATTTCTTCGACTTTTTCCACAACCGCTATACAAGCTTACTGTATCGTGTTTGGAAGAAATACCGATATCACGTGCAGTACAAAAGCGGGGCAAGCGATGCTTTTTCTGGGCGCATACTGCATTTGGCTGGTCTTTCTAGCGTTATGCAAGATTGTGAAGTAGCGGAGTTAGATCGAGCGAAAGTTCTGTCTTACGTGAACCAGTTATCTACGCGTACACGCTCACCCAAGCTTATTTCCGGTATTGTTTCGCACTACTTTTCACTGCCGAATGTGCGAATCGAAGAATGGGTTTATAGACGCGTAGAAATCGCTGAAAGCCAGCGTAACAAACTCAATCGTTCCAATTGTGTATTGGGGCAAAGCTTACACTTGGGACAAAGCATTGCGGATTTGAACGGCAAGTTTAACTTGTGTATCGACAACATTGATTTTGAAACGTTTAAGCAGTTTTCCTACGATGGTGAGTTACATAAGACGCTGGTGGGCTTGATGCGCTTTATTCTGCGTGACCCAATGTCGTGGGACCTAAAGTTGACAGTTAACCTAGACAGTATTCCAGAAAACAAACTGGGTAATGGAGAAGGGAACCAACTAGGTCAAACGTTCTGGCTAGGAAACCCAGGTGATAAAGACGCCAAAATTCGACTTATCGGAAGCATATAAGAAAGCCGCTCAACGAGCGGCCCTTTATGTTTTCCTCAAAGAGGTCAGAAAAGCTTAACGACTGATCGGCTGATGCAGTACAACGGTAGTATCAAGCCTTTGAATGCCGTTAAATGATTCAATTTCATTACAAAGATGATGAATAGACTGCAGGTCGGGCGCTTCAATTAGGGCAATAATATCAAAGTTGCCACCAACAACGCTCGTTAAGCGAACCTCAGGGATTTCTTTAAGTGCATTCGTTACATCATTCTTCTTACCCTTTTCACAAGAGATCAGTAGATAACTAGCGGCTTTTCGCCCTTCATTTTCTACACGAATCTGTGCGGTATAGCCTTTGATAATACCGGTCTTTTCTAAACGATTAATTCTTTCTGCTACTGCTGTTCGAGACAAACCAATGTTTCGGGATAGATTCGCAATCGACTCTCGCCCATTCGACAATAGACTTGAAAGTATTTTTCGATCTAATTTATCTAAACCTTGTAAAGTCATGTTTGAAATCATGTGTTCTGCCTATTTTGTTTTTATATTGTTATTAAATCGACTCTGGGAGCGTAAAGTTATACAGCTCAGCAAGAGTGAATGGGTTTTTCTGTGTCAACGGAGTGATGCGTAAGCTCAAGTCCCTCCCTGACACTTTTATGTCACTGACAAAGCTGCCGTTATGAGTGTTTGTCAAGGTCGAGTCACCTAGCAATCTGTATATCGCCCATTGACCACTCTTATTTAAAACGTGCTGTCTGCCTTCATCGGTTACATCCTGGAGTGTGATACTAATATTGAAGTCACCATTTTGCGGTGGCCATGCCATTTCACGAATGCGGCTTGGACCGTGGTAGTAACTTATATTGGTATCTGCAATTTTTAAGCTCGCTCTAATCGCACTAGAATCAAGATCGAGTACTCTTGCACTAAACGGAATATGAACGCGGTTAGTGCTTTTATTAATTAATGTGTCTCGAATAACGTTATAGTTACGCAGTTGCACTAACAGAGCCGGAGAGATTGGCATCGTCTCGCCATCCACCTGTTTTGGCGTCCATAAATTGGTATCGTAGAACGGTGCAAAATTTTTCTGAATAAATGTGTCTAACAAACCACCGGAAGCAAACAGTAATTCAAAATCTTCAATTGAGATTTCCTCGGTCGCTGTTAGATCAAATGGGTATCGTCCTAGCCCTATCTCTTTAAACTTGGTGTAAATCTCGCTGTACCATTGGGTTTGAATGCCTTTAGCGGACTCTTTAATCATGACTGACCAGCTTTGTTGAACCACATCTAACAACCAGCTACGAACGGGTTCCGGTGATTTTTGGGCAATCTGTTTAAGTTTGATTAATGGGTCAGCTTCACTGCTGTTCATTCGATGCTGAGCTGCCGCTAGCGCCGCCATTTGCGGGTCAGGTGCATCAGCGATGTCTTTCATATAAGTGCGAACACGGCTTAACGCTGTTACGGTCTCATCCCAAGGAGTAGGGGAGTTTGGTGTTTCACTGACCTGAAGTTGGTTTAATAAGTGAAAAGCTTGTTCAACACGTTTCATCAACAAGTAATCAGGCTTAACTACTTCCTCTACTGCGTCTGATGCGGAGTCTGCCGCTGCCACGAGTTTCGGGTCTAGTTTTGAAATCAGAGCATTTTTTTCACCAACGGGTGAAAATTGTGTGTTGGCATAGACCTGTTTCAGTACGGTTGTCATTGGTGAAGAAGGGCCCGAGATTAAGTCTATCGCGTTCGTTAGATCGCCGACATTGTCATAGTTCTGGACTTTTAGTTCACTCAGCGCATTGCGCCAATTACTGATGTAGTCGTCAGTATATTTTTTACGTACTTCCTCTTTGAAGGCTTCTTGTTCTTCACTAGTAGGAATAACGTGTTGTGACAGACCTAAAACCCAGTTGTCACTGATGACTTGTTGTGACATTAGGTCCACGCGTGGTCGATAAAAAGTGCTAAAACCAGTGGAGGTATAGATCTTATCTACGATCAAGCGTTCGCTATCGATTGGTGTGTTGAACACATTGCTAAACTCGAAACCCACAGCTCGTTGCAGATCTAGGGTTCCTAAATCAATCGAATTTGCTTCGTTTAAAATGCCTGCATAAACGAGATCAACATTCGAATTTGCTAGCAATGAGCGACGTGTTGCGCGAACAAGATCCATATTGATATCAATTGGATCAAACTGTGTGCGAAAGTAAGCGTCCAAATAGCGCATCGCCTGATTGACGACGTCACTTTGGTTGCTTAAATCGTTCATCATTTGGAGAGTTTGATGACGCAAAAAACGGATATCACGCTTTGTTGGATCGTTTAACATTAGATACCCCTTCAATAGAGGTAAAGCGCGTGTAAAAGTGTTTTGATTTTGTGTCAGTTGTAGACGGTAACCTTTCTCAATGAGAGGTATCAACTGTTGAGCAACGTCCTTAAGTAATGCTTCGTAAGCGATGCGAGTGCTTTGATCCAAACGGCTAATGTTGAGTGGTAATATCTCTTCATCCAAAGCCTTAGAACCTTTAAGCCACGCCCCATAAGAAGGCTCTATTGCTTTCGTCGCCTTCGCTAAAAGCTCATTGAATCTTGCATCTTGCTCCACTTGCGATTTGTCATCGATACTCAAGAGTTGATTCATCACATGTAAGTTACTGTCTAATGTCGTGAAAAAGAAGTAACTGCCCCCAGTAAGCAGGATAATAGAGCCGAGTATTGCCAAACGGCTTTGTCTCTGAATTAGACGAAGATACGTCTTGTTTTCGCCCGCAAAGTCGCTTTCCGGCAATATTTGTGAATCAATCAGAAAGCGAGAGAAATAAGGCGTTTCGGTTAACTGAGTATGCTCTGACGCGATAATAGGTAAGTTGAAGTAATTACTACAACTTTTTGCAAGTAAATTGTACTTGCGACCGCCTTGCAGACTCGAACTAAAGAAAATCTCACGGATGTCTAGTGAATAGACACCGTTGTTAACATCACATAGACGCTCAAGCACATAGCTGACCTCAGACTGACATAACTCAAACTGCTTAGGGAAAGCGAGTATTGCTTGTTTCTCATCAATGTCCGTTGAATTAGCGGATGCATCTAGCGCATTACTTTCAAGCACTCTCACTAGATTTCGATAGCTATCGCGGTAGTACTCTGCAAATACACCTTTGGCTTCTTTTAGTGGGATAGAGAGGAACTCAACACGTGTCTTGAGAGAGCTAAAGTGCATGTATTCTTTAAAGCCATCTAACTTGTCTAGCTTTGACATAATCAAATAGATTGGCAATGCTGAAGACGTTTTAGAGTTGATGGTACTCAAGCGCGCCAATAACGACGAAATGGTGTACTCTTTTTGCTCTGGTTCAGAGACGATCATGAACTCGAAATCGGAGAAGAATAGACACCCAGAAAATGGCTTTCTAGGTCGATGATGAATAACTTCTTCAATGAACGTATTCCATAAAGAAGCATCACTGCTTGATACTTCCTGGAATACTAAGCGTTGGTCTGGTTTGATGTATACAGCGCTGTCAGATTCGTACCATTCAAAAAAGTCATTCTTAGCGGTCCTAGTGCGATCCATCGGTTTGATTGCACTAGAACTAAATAAAAATTGACGTCGCCCTGACCCTTTATTACCAAGCATCAGGTAAATTGGTTTCTTGCCTGAGTTAGCAAGAAGAGGCTGGATAACCATAGAAAGTGCTTCTTCCTCGGTTTCCAAATGTTGAGCTTTAGCGTTGTTCTTTTTCTTCAACCATAATGTGAATTGAAAAGTGACGTAAACCATGGCGATAGCACCAAGAGTCAGCCAAAGATAAAGTTGATCGATTTCGTCAAGAAAAAGCAGATAAATAGTGGTGATAATTGCAGCCACTAAAAACATCAATATAGTAGAAATCACCACTGGATTTCTAAACAGTTTTTGTTTGAACATAAGCCTAAAACTTCTTTAATTGTATTGTTATTTATTGTCAGTTTTTTCAGCTTGTAGCTGACTCAATTTATATAGGTAGATGTTCAGTAAAAGGGTTGCGCGGTCAATTTCCTTTTGCTGTGAATACTTTTCAGCGTATTCAATACGACCTAAAAGCGGGAATAACGAGTTACTGTATTCGTACGCCTTTTCAGAGTTCTTATCTACATTCTGTCTAGCTACGTTGGCAAACACCGTTCTTGCGTCTGAGAATCGCTTATAAACATCCATAAACTGGTCTTCTAAATGGGCGCTCTGTGTCAAAAAGTTTTGACGTAGCTGCTGTGCAGAAGACGAATCCGGATAGATTGCGATTAATTCATTGGTCAAGCTATCGAGCTCGCTGACGTTACTTACTTTTGCCGAGTCTAAAAACCAGTTATTCATCATAATATCGACACGATTAATCGCCTGCGTTTTCAATGACTGAGCATATTTTTTATTTTCGTAATCTAACGAGGCGACCAAATTTACAAGTTCATTAAGTGAAGCTTGATTAATTTTTTGTTCCAATGTTCGATAACGTTGTTGCTCGTACATGAAATGTGAACATATCGCAGTAACAATCAAACCAATAACGAAGTAGATCATAAATCGACCAGACTTTGCCGGTGATGCTTTCTCTTGGCTATTTAGGTTGGGTGATGACACCGGTGCCGGAGAGGGAGACACATTCACTTTAATTTCAGGTGCCTTCTGCGTTGCTGCAGGAGCGCTAGTGTCGGCTTGTTTTTTTTCGCGTAACTCAGCCGCAATTTGTTGTTCTTTTATCTGCTCAATCCATTGATTCAAAATACGGCGAATGCGACCTAATGACGGCGCTTCAATACCGTAATGAAGACGAAGCTCTTCCTCAATCCTCAAGCATAATTGATGTGCTGCCTCTATCAATGGAAGCTCTTCTGGTAACGCCCGATGCTTATTAATTCGTTTTTCAGTATGCTCTACCATCCATTCAATAGCGCTCATTCGTGCCTTTGACTTTGAATGCTCTGGATACGCGTTGAACCAATATACGACGCATACATCAAGTATTGAGTTTAACCCTTCAACAAGGCCTCTTAAGCCGTCGTTATAGGTTGATGCAACGGTAAAGTAACAGCAACAACGTAGGTCTTTCGCTTGGGTACTCAAGATCTTTTTTGAGAGTGTTTGAACCGTTTTCCACGAGATTCTCCCTGTGACTTTATTCAGGTTGTTTATTTGACGTTTAATTTCGTCAAAATCCTCAGAACCATTAGGATTAGAGCCGCTTGGGTTATTTTCATCGATTGGTCTTCGAGCGAAGTCGGTAAAAAGCATAAGGAAAGTTCCAACTGATCATATAGAAGTATTAAGTTATATAGGATTTCACTACTGTTGTTATATTAAATTATAAGCAGTGCACATCTGTCGCAATTCTATAGACAAAATAAGCGGATTAGATAATAAAAATTCATTAAAAGAAATTAAATTACTTTTAGTGTGATCTTTGTTCATAATATTAATATCAATAGTTAAGTCTATTTATAAGAAGAAACTTATATATGAAGATGAGAACGTTGATTAAAAAGTAACTAAATTGTTATCGGAGATTACGTTTTGTTCAATTAGCAATCAAATTCTGTTACTTCTATTTAAATAGAAAGATTTACTGTCTCGTCACTTAATCTGTAGTTGGTTCTTTAGTTTTTGTTTGTAGGTAAAACAACCAACCTGATAGTTGAAATGTATTAAATTATAGGTGTTTTTTTAGGCTTATTGAAAAAGAGAATATAATTGATATCTTTCGCCTCTAAGTAGAATATCGGTTTTCCTAGAGGGACGAAATGCTAAAACCAAGTCAAATTGGGCTGATTTCAGCCATGTGTCTATTTTCTTCTGTTGCAATGGCAAAAGGGGAGCGATATGGACTCTCTACCAGTATGTTGACTATCGATAGCATTAATTACGATGAAGGTAAAAGTGGTGAGCAGGATACGCTTAGGTTCGGCTTGGTTCATACTCGTCCTATTGATGAAAACAATAACCGTTGGCGTTGGTGGTTAGGGCTAAACTATCTAGCAGAAGATATTGAAGCGCCAGCAAACGGCTTATATCAAGAAGCGACGAACTATGAACTTCGTGTTGTTCCTCAATATGCGTTGACTTCTTGGAGTGTTTTCACGCCATACGTTGGTGCGGGCTTATCTGTCGGTTACTCGCAATATTCTAATCGCTGGCAAGTAGACCAAGACGGTTATCGTTATGAGAGTGTTGAAGACATCGACCAGTTTGAGTTAGGTGCGGTTGTGACCCTTGGTACTGCTATAAAGTTAGGCAGTAATCCTGACGCCCATATACAAATTATCCCGCAGGCCTCTTATATCCTTCCGGTTGTAAATGATGGAATTGGTGGGCTTGAACTATCAGTTTCTTTGCTCTTTTGAGGTTCGTAAATGTACTCAAATCAGCTAGTTTTATTTATCTCAAAGTGTCCAGAGGAATACACCGGTGCAAAGCATATTGAAATGCCTGAAAGTGGTGGTTCGATAGGTCGTTCCCCAAGCTGTAGCGTGTCTTTAGCCGATCACAACCGCTTTATATCGGGCACTCATTGTTTGCTCAGCGTGTATGGAGATACCTACTATATAAGTGACGTATCAACTAACGGCACCATGGTAAATGGGAATAAAATACTAAAAAATCAACCCGTTGCGATAGTTGATGGCGACATCATTTCTTTAGGGCAATATGAGATTGGTGTTTCTCTTGAGCGCGTTACCTCAACACTAGACATCGCCGCTGATATTGCTCCTGAGCGAGTATCTAGCGATCCTCTGGTTAGTCTAGGAGATGCGGTTGTCGAAGAGGAAGAAAAAGTCGGTGCCTTAGAAGATTTGTTTATGGAGACTAAACAGGATGACATTGATTGTCATGATCCTGTTGCTCACCTTAACTTTTCGATGCAGCGAGATGACGATTACTTAATTCGTGATAATGAGCGTACAGAATCTGAACAACCTAGAACCGTGGAAAGCACACGTCAGGTGGTCGATGACAGTTTCAGCATATATTCCGAATTCGATCAGCCAAGCCTCATCCCTGAAGACTGGATGGCTGCGGAAACCAAGAGTAACGCATCAGTCAATGATGCATTAGCGCCAGAAAGCGGTAAGGCACATAGAGCCGATATTGCCTCAGCTGAGGTGATGCAACCTGGCACAATAGCCCCAGATAGCACGATTCAAAGACAACATCGTACGCCTAATGTTACTGAGATGGTCGTAGAGCAGGCTAACACAGGGTTAAAATGGGAAGAGATGACCCAATCTTTTACGCCTTCTCCTAACACTA
This sequence comes from Vibrio sp. 2033, assembly GCF_033339735.1. Lineage (NCBI taxonomy): Bacteria > Pseudomonadati > Pseudomonadota > Gammaproteobacteria > Vibrionales > Vibrionaceae > Vibrio > Vibrio sp. 2033. Next base: position 373,974 of record NZ_JAWOVC010000003.1, on the reverse strand, counting down.
ATCAGCAACTTCAAATACCTACGGCAGAGCACGCGATAAACACTACGACGAAAGCACAAGTCGATACTGATGCGGCCGTTTGCTCTCAAGATATAGCGCAAGCGTTTTTTGATGGTTTGGGTATTCGAAACCCAGAGTTGATGACAAACGAGGCGCAGTTATTCAAGCAAATGGGCACTTGCTTGCGTTTATGTATTGATAACCTACAGAAAGAGTTGCACGAAGTGGAATCATTAAAAGATGAGCAGAGTGCGAGTGAGGCTAACTCGAACATCGCAGAGCTAATGCTCACTTTGAATAGTCAGCAATTACTGGCTCCAAATGAACTGGTTGAACAAATGCTCGATGAGCTGAACGACCACCAAGTTATGTTTAACAAAGCACTGAATGAGCTCGTTTTAGAACAGTCAGAAACGAACGATCCCGTAGCATTTGCTAACAGGGTCGCTAGCCAGTCTTTGTTCTCAACTAAGTCAAAGCTGTGGGCCGAATACCTAGATTTCTACACTAATAATCGTCGCCTGCTTAATGAAACATCCTTAAAAGGGCTGATTAAGAAAAACTATAACAAAGTGATTAAGGGAAACCATGCGTAGTATCGCCGTATTACTCGGATTTGCCATGTTGTCCGGTTGTTCCATGTGGGATCAATTTAAAGAGTCCACGGGTATCACACCAGAAACTTCGTCCATTGAATTGGTTATTGAGGCATCACCTGTACTCAATGTGAGAAATGGGGGCCAGTCATCTCCAGTTATTCTCCGTCTTCACGAATTAAATTCGCCAGTTTTATTCCGAAGCTTAGATTTTTTTGCGCTGTTTGAAAACGATAAAGCGTCGTTGGGTGATGAGTACATCAAACGTTACGAATATCAAATACAGCCAGGTGGAAAAGTTCATGAAATGCTAACGCTAGACCCTGACACTCGTGCCGTCGGTTTTTCAGTGGCTTTTCGTGATATTGATGGTTCGTCTTGGCGAAAAGTGGAAGTTATTGAAGAGAAGAGCGAGTACTACATCAAGCTCAAGTTAGAGGGCAGTGAGTTAATTTCTGATAACACTCGCGGCATTGAACAGGTTTACTTTTAAGGGATAGAAACATGTCTTTATACAATCCAGTTGTTTGGCAAGATGGAATGTTCATGAAGCCACAGCATTTTCAACAACTCGATCGTTCGCAAAGTAAACTATCGAGCCTACTGAGTGCCAATGCATCGCCTTTGCATTGGGGAATTAAACGTTTAGAAATCAACTCTCAGTTACTAGCACTGGGTAAAATCGGTATTACTCGTGCTGAAGGTATTTTACAAGACCGGACACCATTTGAGCTTCCGTTGCTTGCCGAGTTGCCTGAAGTGAAAGATGTAGATCCTTCGATTGCCGATAAAGTCGTTTATTTGTGCTGTCCGTTACCATCGGAACGTTCTGAGTTGTTTGGTACCAAAAAAGACGGTGCGCGCTATACGATGGAATCTCAAGAAGCGGTTGACGCTTGTTATGATTCGGAAGACATGGCAAATATCGTCGTCGGTAAGCTTAACTTTTGCTTAATGTACGATCATGAAGATAAGAGTGCTTACACGTCTATTCCGATCTTAAAGATCTTAGAAGTGAAGCCTGATGGCAGCGTGATCTTAGATGATAGTTTCATTCCTACCTGTATCGATATTCATGCGTCGACAGTACTGAGTAAATTTGCGACCGAGTTTGCTTCTATGTTGAAGCATCGCGCGGAATCGATAGTCCAGCGATTAGGGGTGGTGGATCAACAAGGCGTATCATCGGTTTCTGACTTTATGCTATTGCAAGCGCTCAACCGATACGAACCCTTATTTTGGCATTTCGCCAGCACAGAAGCTGTGCATCCTGAGTCTTTGTATCGAATTCTTCTTCAGGCAGAGGGTGAGCTTTCGACGCTGTGCTCAACGACTCGCCGACCTATTGAGTTTACGAAGTACAATCATGGTGATCTTACTAGCTGTCTTTCTCGCGTCCTAGACAGTGCGAAAATGACATTGAGCGTGATGTCTGAGCAAAGAGCAATTCCACTGACCTTAAAAGATCAGAACTATGGCATCAGAACGGCAGCAATCCCTGACAATAAGATCATTGATACGACAACCTTTATCCTCGCAGTTAAAGCCGACGTGACCTTGGATGTTCTGCATACCCAGTTTGTCAGCCAAACGAAGATCGGTTCTATCGATAACATACGTGACTTGATTAACCTTCAACTGCCTGGGATTGAGATCAAACCAATGCCAGTTGTGCCACGCGCGCTGCCGTATCACGCTGGCTACACCTATTTCGAGCTCGATAAAACGGGCGAAGAGTGGATGGCATTGAAGAACACTGCTGCGATTGCGATTCACGTTGCGGGCGATTTCGCCAACTTATCATTGCAACTTTGGGCCGTTCGTCTATGAGTTACGCAGAAACCGACGTCACCGTAGTCTTATTCCAACCAGAGCCTGGCAAACCAATGGAGGTAATGCCAGCGCCTGACTTGTCGAGAAACATCGCAGTACAAGATCTATCTATCGATAACATGGGTATTAACCCGCTGGTGGACCAGTTCTCATGGTTGATCGCCAGTCTGTCTTGTATGTCTTCGATCCCTTGGCTTGATGACCCGATGCCATTTCGTGAACAAGTGGCACGTGAGATTCGAAAAGGTGAACGAAAACTTAATGAAATGGAGCTCGATCGTGCTTCGGTTCTTGTTATTCGTTACTGCTTGTGTGCGGCGATTGATGAATCTGTTTGTCGACAAGAGTGGGGGGCAAATAGTCACTGGAGCCAAAACAGCTTACTGTCTGAATTCCACAACGAAACGTCTGGTGGTGATAAGTTCTTCGTTATTCTCGATCGCTTAAAAGCCGACCCTCGTAAATACCGTCACGTTATAGAGTTTCTCTATTTACTGCTTCAACTTGGTTTCCAAGGCAAGTATGGCCGTGAAGAGCGTGGTAACGAAAAGTTAGCGGAAATTGGCAGCACCATTTATCGATTAGTGCGAGATGACCGCCTAGCAGAACAAGAAAAAGTTTCTTTAATCAACCTTAAAGCTAAATACCTAAAGAAGCCGTTAAAAAGGGTAATTTCACCCAAGCTGATCTTGAGTCTTAGTGCGATGACGTTTGCGTTTATGTATGCGGCAACCTACATCGTCATAGACTTAAAATTTCAGCAACTGCTTGAAATGTATAGATAACCAGAGATCTAAAATGAGATCTTCTGCCAATTTTAAGGTTTGCTGTGAATATCACTGGTCTTTTAGTGGAATTCACTAGTTATTTAGAGAGATTGCAGCTTGCGATCTCTTTTATCATTCAATCAATAAAATTCAAATGGATTGGTTATGGGCGTAACAGTTGGTGCGAATGGACTTTCGATAGTTCATAAAGGCTCAGGTGGTGAAGCGAATGCAACGCTCCCAGATGTTTGTTTAACTAAGGTCGGCAAGCCAGTCGTTCCTATCCCTTATGGCAACAATGCTAAATCAGCAGACCTTGCTGGTGGGACTACGACAGTCTCTATGGATGGCGGTAACAGTGTCGCTATCAAGGGCAGTACGTTCTCAAAAAGTACTGGCGATGCGGGCGGTGACAGAAAAGGCGTTGCCTCAGGCACGATAGAAGCCGAAGCAAAATTCATTTCAGCCTCACCAACGGTTAAATTTGAAGGTAAGGGCGTATGTCGTCTGTCCGATCAAATGACCATGAACAAAGCAAATACCATGTGTCTTGGTGGCGCACAAAACCCATCGGTTTCTGTGACTGAAGAGCAGGAAGGGACGTATACGGTTGATTTGTATCTCTCATACTCAGATGGTGAACCCGTTCAAGGCGCAACATACACTCTCACAGATCAATCTGGCGCGGTGTTTGAAGGAACTCTCGACGACAACGGTAAAGCATCGGTTGGTGGCGTTGCTCCGGGTGAGTTTGCCATAGAGTACGGCGAGGACAGCCGTGATTTTATGCCAAACGTCCCAACCAAGACCAACCCGAACTTTGATCCAAGTGCAAACGCGCAGCTAATTATTGAAGAAGCTAAGCGTGGAGAAGTCGGTTTCTGGGAGAATGCGTGGAAGAGAATGTCTGGTGCTGCAAGCTGGGTTTGGGGCGTTATTCTTGGTGACTTTAACGATGATGCCTCCGTAGAACAGATCATTGCCAATACGGCCCTGACCATGATCCCTGTTGTCGATCAAGCAGCAGATGTCCGCGATTTATCAGCGAACATTATGACGTTGTTGAATGAGGAAGAACGTGAAAAGTCGGAAAACTGGCTGGCTCTTTCATTAACGCTTATCGGTTGTGTCCCGACATTTGGTAGTGCAGTCAAAGGTACGTGTAAAGTAGCCCTTAAAGGCGGGAAAGGAACTTCAAAGGATACTTTGCTAGCTGTTTTAAGAGGCATGGGTAAGGGTGATCCAGAAAAATTCTTGCGCACGTTAGATTGGATGGATTATGCGAAACAGACCAGCCAGATTGTTAGCGATGTTCTAAAACCTTGTATTGAAGTGGCAACGGAGTTGGCGTCTTACGCAAACAGAATGGGTGCAGATGAGCTCGGTACGTATTTCTTGAAGTTAGCGGATGAGGTAAAAATCATCGATAAGATGGTACCGGATAAGCTTAAAGAAGCGATGGGCGAGTTTGATGACCTTTTTGCTCGAATTTTAGGTAAGAGTGAGAAAACTTACCCAGCAAAAGTAAAACATAATACTGGCGAGTCTGCACAGTCAGGAAAGAATTCTGCGAAGGCAAATGAGGACAAAGATAAAAAAGATTTTGTCTGTCCCGTTTGTAAGAAAAAACCAGAAAAATGTGATGCTTATTAGAGGTCAATACCATCATGGCTAAAAACTCAACTGCAAAAACACATAGTCTTATAAAAGGTTCAGGGCCTGCTTTAGCAAAAGCAATTAAATCTAAGCACTATAAGTCGGGCTTCAATGAACATTTATGGGCGGATGGACGTTTGAAGGGGGATGACGGACAGTTCGGACTTCAGGCTCACCACATCATAACAACTAAAAACTTAGATACTCCAGAGTGGAAAAAATACAGAGAAGCATATGAGTATGATATAAACACCTGGAAAAATGGGGTAATGTTCCCTTCCAAAACGGATATCGCTTGTCAAGTCAATACACACGTCCATAAGTCTGGCCATGGTGGAGGTTTGGACTTCAAGACCGAGCAAGAACAGTTTTGGGAAACAAGTTCAGATCTTGAAAGTGGTGAACTTACATCAATTCCGGTAACAAAGGTTCCTGATCCCGTAGCATCTAAGTTGCGGCTGGATGATATAAAGTATATAAAGTCAGTTAATCGAGATATTAAAGGTGTAAAAGAAAGTGCAAGAAGAGGCTATTATTGCAAATCAGGGAATAAAAGGCACTTTCAGTCTGATTTAGACGACGTCTCTGAAGACGTTTTAGTGTGTTTAGATAGCTTTTTATATACAATTTCGACTTTTGGTCATGATTACTCTCCGGCAAGTGACATAGGTTGTGCAGGCGAGAGTAATATAGAAAGCAAGAATAAATCAAGAAGCGCATGCCCAAGTAGATCTTCCAAGCTACCGGAAGAAAAACACAATATAAAGAATGTAAAAGGTAAGACTATGAAACCTAGAAAACTTGAGGTTGGAAAATGAGTGAATATTTTTTTGCAAGAGAGTGTGTCAATTCCCCAATTTATTGTTTTCCAGATGAATACATCGATTCCGTGCCCTTAACGAGTTTTACTTACCCTAAAGCACCTGTTCCCTTGATAGTCGAATTTCTTCCACAAGATGATTATGAAATCCCAGATATACTTGAAATGCCAAATTTCTCGATTAAGAAAAATGAATTTTCGAAATTAGATTTTAATAACATTTTTGGGGTTAATTGGGTCGATATTAAACTTCATGATAAAGGCGAACATGATTTTCTTATGCTACAAGTTGTCAACGAGATTAAGTTGATTGATAGATCTGAAAGTAAGATCAAGAGGTACCGAAAGGATTCTAATGGTGATGAGATGATTAGTGGTATTCTTAATCTTATATTAGATGAAAAACTAATTCAGACTATACCAGTAGATAGAAGACAGATAGTGATAGATCCTGGTTGGTTGAAGTGTGTTTTTTTCCATAAAAGTTTAGTTGAAAAAATAAAAAATTCTAAGCTAGTCGGTGTGGAATTTATACCGGCAGACGGCTATTCAGACTTTAGATAGATGAAATTAAATTTAAATGACTTTTATGTAAATAACAATCCTAAAGTAATATGTATATTAAGTTTATTAAAGAAAATTTAAGCAATATTCTACCAGAAAAAAGACCAGGTATGGTTTTTTCTAACCCTGACTTGTTTATTATTTTTGACAATACTATCCGATTCGTAATTTGGGAAGAAATTTTAGAAAAGTTAAATGAATTTTGGTTAGAAGGAAAAGATACTTGGGATAGTCATTTTGATTTTGGTAGTAATCCCGACGATTATGATAGACAGTTTGATGATTATAAAACAATTGAACTTTTACAATTCCCAACCCTGACAGATTTAGAAGTAGAAGAAAAATATGCTTTTGTTTTTAACGAGAATAATGAATTATATATTAGTGAGAACTTCGTTAAAGACTTGAAGTCAGCTGGATGTGTCGATGTATGGTATGATACCACAGCTCCATATGGCCGTTATTAGACTGCCAGCATTGAAAAGCGTCTCATGGCGCTTTTTCTTTAATACTACGATTGAAACACCACTTTATGATTTTCCGGATGAATTTTCTTATTCGGTTCCATCCAACGTATTAACATATCCTAATCAGCCAATTCCGCTTGTAAAAAGGTTTGCTCCTACAGAAGATTATTGATGTGTTTTTAATTCCTTCACTAGTAATATCGCCTTATGAGTGTAAGAGAGCAAAGCAAGATAATTACCAAACAATAAAGAGGTATAAGATGGAGTTTTCGGTAATCTCTGAGGACTATATGAGAAGTTCAACGGTATTCCAATGTGTGGATGATCGTGAATTTCTATATAGTACAAATAATTTTCACCCAACGAGTTCGGAGAGTCCAATAAGATGGGAGGATAAAAATGTAACTTCCTCCATGGTTCACCCCATTTCGGACAATGGTGACATATGTGTTACTAAAGAATTTGCAGATCTTGTAATGAGCTTTGATCCTTATGGTGTAGAGTTTTATCCAGCATCACTATCGACTAAAGATAGAGTCATCACCGATCGATATATACTAGCTCTGAATAACATTCAAGACGTTGTCGACTTTGAACGAAGTGTTGTAGAAGTATCACCAAACAATGGGGACCTGATCGTCCACCGATTGTTTCTAAGCCCAGAGAAAATTTTAAAGATCCCCTTCCATAAACGGGTGGTTTATAGGGCTAAAGGAGCTGATACTGCAGTATTTTTCGCTCCAGAAATCTATGATTTGATTAGTAATGATTCAAGATTTTCTCTAGTTAGGAAAATGAAGAAGAATACATCTATGCGTGCACCTAAATTTTAGGGGAAAATAATGAAAGAAGACTATATTATTTTAACAAAGCAAAACTTAACTAACTTCCCATTCCAGCAAACCCCTAAACCAATAGTGCCAGTAGAGCCTGATCTGCTTTTGGAAATGACTTTTTCTCCGAAGCTATTTATCATCAGTGATATTGCGTCAAAAGTAGAGAAACTGGTCGTACACGGAGTAGAGTGGTTAGACGCTCGCGTGGATTGTTCTCCAAGCCAGCCATCTGATGATGAAATTAAAGTTTACGAAGATTATCGTATGCCTTACATACATCAAACTTATAAATTGACGGATAAAGCAAAACAATATGGCAAGTTGAACTGGTTAGATATCGAGTCAACAGAGTTTGATTTCTCTAAATTAGAAAATATCCCCTTAGAAGAACGATTGATATTTAAACTAGAAGAAGATTTTGGCTTAGTTTTCATTCACCAAAGTGTGATTGACCTTCTTAAAAAAGACGTCAAGGACGTTTGGGTTAGGGATGTATAATAAGCGCCGAAAGGCGCTTTTTTGAGCACGTAACTTCAATTTATGTAATGTGTTGAGTATTTTGTAAGAGGAAACGCAAGCTGAACGCTTAGCCTTCTTTTTATTATTTGTTTAAGAAGCATGGTGTGATGCCAATTAGTGAAGAATATTATGTGTTATCAAATGACTACTCAAAGGTGAATTTTGTAGTAAACATGGAAGATGAACGTGGATTTAGTTTGTTAATGGATAAAGCGATATCTACAACCATGCATGTTAACTTTGAGTGTATTAGCTTAAAGAATTTCAGCGCTATCGATGCTCCGTTTGATGTTTCTGTCAACACTGAGATATTGTTTGACCTGGATTTTCTTGCAGTATTATCAGAATTAATGCTATACAAAAACTCACTTGTTCCTGCTAAGATCAAAGAGAAAGAGTTTGTTTATCTTCATTGTTATAATATTATCGATATAGAGGATGAAGTTAAGGGGTTTAACTTTGATCTATTATCAGAAATACCCGTCGAGGAAAGGTTGGTATTCAAACCCTCTTATGGATCTATCGTTGTTTTTTTTCATAAATCAATTATAGAGAAAATCAATTCTGTTAAGATTTTTTCATATGCAAAGTATCAAAAGGCTTCCGATTGGTCAGTTGAATGGGAAATGTCATGAATTATACAGAGCATAAAATTGATGACCTAGTTAGCTTGTATCATTATAAAATCCGACTTGTTAAAGTTGAGCCGGATATATCCCAAACATACGGATTAAGTATTTTTATAAGTGATTATGTTAAAAGGAAAATACGTTATATTGATGTTCTTAATTTAACTGAGGGTGTTATATCAATCCGTTATTTTAAGACAGATGATTTTTTGCCTGGTTATTATAAGTCAGAACCAATATTACGAGATGAAAGTTCATTTTTTACAAATGAAGAAGGGCATTTTTTTATTTATAAAGACTTATATGAAGAACTATTTACAAATAAATTTTATGTTTTGATCGATTTTTTAGTTTCTAGTATAACTGATCGTGTTTGTACTGGTTGTCAACCTTGTTTACGTAATGAAATTAGGAGCTTTCCACGTTTAAAATGCAAATAACATACTTAAATGAGGACTTTAACGAGGGTGAATCATTATTTACTTCCGTTGATATTCGGTCGTCTTTCTATGATGATAATGATTTCACTCCTACTTCTTGTAAAAGTGAGATTGTGTGGAAAGATGATGATATCTATGAAATTGAAGCATTAGATTTAATCAAAGGTGACGCTTTTAATGTCACTAAGCCTATTGCTGAACTAATTATGAGTTTCGACCCATACGGTGTTGAAGTTTATCCCGCAAAATTAACCTGTTCCGGAGACGGAGTGTTAACTGAGCGCTACATAATAGCAGTAGATAACTTAGTAGATGTCGTTGATTATGATAAAAGCATAAAAGTGACTGACGTAACTACCCGTTTTTACTTATCTGATGAAAAGATCAAGGAACTTCCGGATAGCAAGAGGCACGTTTTTAAACCTGTCGGAATGACAAAAACGTTCTTCTCAATCGAGTTGTTTGAAGCGCTTGTCCGTTTAGATGAGGAGGGTAAAATAAGTACTAGTATCGTTGCCTTTTCATTTGATACATCCGAAGAGACGCCCCGAGTCTAGTGTAAGTAGGTAAATAGAATAATGACTAACTACACAGTTTTATCTAAACAATCTTTGACTGGCTCCCCATTCCAGCAAAGCCCTAAGCCAATAGTGCCAGATTTGCTTTTGGAAATGACCTTTTCTCCAAAGCTATTTATCATCAGTGATATTGCGTCAAAGTAGAGAAACTGGTCGTACATGAAGTAGAGTGGCTAGACGCTCGTGTCGATTGTTCTCCAAGCCAACCAACAGATGAAAAAATTAAAGTTTACGAAGATTATCGTATGCCTTACATCCATCAAACTTATAAATTGACGGATAAAGAAAAACAATGCGGCAAGTTAAACTGGTTAGACATCGAGTCAACAGAGTTTGATTTCTCTAAATTAGAAAATATCCCCTTAGAAGAACGATTAATATTTAAACTAGAAGAAGACTTTGGCTTAGTTTTCATTCACCAAAATGTGACCTACCTTCTTAAAAAAGACGTCAAAGACGTTTGGATAAGAGATGTATAATTAGCGCCGAAAGGCGCATTTTTATTTGTCATAAGATGGAGTCTAAAGGTAGGAAAATGAATCATTTTAATGGCTAAGATAATACTCCTAGTACTATAGAAGTAAAAGCATTTTGCTATAGTGGTCGTCGATTAAAAACAATCAAAGAACAAAAATAAAGTAGGGTATATATGTATTTTTCATTGATCTCCGAAAACTACTTCTCTTCAAGTGTTAACTTTGTTTCTGTAGATAACAGAGAGTCGTTGTACAGTACAAACCATTATCATCCAACTTCATCGATAAACCCTGTTGTGTGGGTGGATAGTGAAGGAGGAAGTATAAAAAACGTTGGACCGATAGTTGATTGTGGTGATTTATCGGTAAGTCGTCTATTTGCTGAAATCTTAATGAGTTTCGACCCTTTTGGTATTGAATATTATCCTTCTCAGCTGAAGTTGGAGGATGGAGAAGTACAGAATCGATACATTTTAGCTATCAATAATATTATAGATGTACTAGATGAAGAGCGTTCAGATATCGAAATCTCTCCAAGAAGCGGTGAACTGATAGTCCACGAATTATTTATTTCTGAAGAAAAGTTAAAGCAAATTCCGTTATCTAATAGAGTAGCATTTCGAGTAAAAGGCGCTGAAACGGCGATGTTTTTTTGTGAAGAATTGTTTGATGTGATTGACTTTATGGCAGAATTTTACTCTTTGAGAAAAGCTAAGATTAGCACTGATGACCTTGCTCCAAAGTTTTGAGGCTTAAAATGAAAGAAAAATATCATTTACTAACTAAACAAGACCTAGGTAACTTCCCATTCCAACAAAGCCCTAAGCCAATAGTGCCAGTAGAGCCAGATTTGCTTTTGGAAATGACCTTTTCTCCAAAGCTATTTATCATCAGTGATATTGCGTCAAAAGTGGAGAAACTGGTCGTACACGGAGTAGAGTGGTTAGACGCTCGCGTGGATTGTTCTCCAAGCCAGCCATCTGATGATGAAATTAAAGTTTACGAAGATTATCGTATGCCTTACATACATCAAACTTATAAATTGACGGATAAAGCAAAACAATATGGCAAGTTGAACTGGTTAGATATCGAGTCAACAGAGTTTGATTTCTCTAAATTAGAAAATATCCCCTTAGAAGAACGATTGATATTTAAACTAGAAGAAGATTTTGGCTTAGTTTTCATTCACCAAAGTGTGATTGACCTTCTTAAAAAAGACGTCAAAGACATTTGGATAAGAGATGTATAATAAGCGCCGAAAGGAGCTTTTTTCATATCAGCGAGATTAAAAAAGAGTTGAGAAAAAATATTACTGTAAAAAAGAGTTTACTGAAGACTTAGATGATGCTGCGGAAGATATAGTGGATAAACTAAACAGCTTTCATTGGACTCTGTCCAGGTTTGGTAAAGACTATGATCCGGGCTCAAAAATTGGATGCGGAGGTGGTAACGTTGAAAGCGACAAAAAAAGTAGAGAAGCGTGTCCTCATAGGCTTAATGTTACTGGAACTAGGCACACTATTCGGAATAAACTAGGCAAGATAATGGAACCTAGAAAGTTAAAGGCAGGATCATGCGTGATTATTTCTTCGTAAAAGAAAATCAAATTACACCAATTTATGCAGTTCCTGAGGAATATGAAGAAGCAGCATACAGTACAAGATTTACCTTTCCATGTAAACCCGTACCTGTTTTAGCAAAATACAAACCAGACGAACAGTATAGAATACCAGATGTTATTATAGAGCCTGAATTTGCTATATCTAAGGATATATATAATAGCTTGAAAGTTGAACAGTTATATGGTTCTAACTGGATACATATCAAATTAATTGATAAAGGTGAACATGATTTCATGATGTTACAGTTAGCAAATGAACTAGATGTCATCTGTCATGAACAGAGCGACTTTAAAAGGTTCAAACGAGGAAATATATCAGGAATGAAAAAAGTCGTTATTGATCCTCAGAAAATTTCACCGATTCCGCTTCAAAAAAGGCTAGTTTTTAGAGATTCAGCTTGGGGGTTTCACACATTCTTTCATAAAAGTATAGTAAAAGAAATTGAATCAAAAACTCCAAATGGCGTTGAATTTGTACCAATAGAGCACTTTAATGAAGCGTGGGCTGGTTGACATGTATATCAAGTTTAATAAAGAAAATATTAGTAAATTATTACCTGAAAAAAGACCAGGTATGATTTTTTCTAACCCTGATTTGTTTATTATTTTTGAAAATAATATTCGATTTGTAATTTGGGAAGAGATTTTAGAAAAGTTGAATCAATTTTGGCTAGAAGGGAAAGATGCTTGGGATAGTGATTTCGATTTTGGTAGCCATCCTGATGATTATGATAGACAGTTTGATGATTATAAAACAATTGAACTTTTACAATTTCCAACCCTATCTGATTTAGACATAGAAGAAAAGTATGCTTTTGTTTTTAACGAGAACAATGAATTATATATTAGTGATAATTTCGTTAAAGACTTGAAGTCAGCTGGATGTGTCGACGTTTGGTATGATACAACAGCTCCGTTTGGGCGTTATTAGAATAATTGCTTTTCCTTAACTGTAGAAGTGATGCAGGTGAGCTAAAAACGAACGTAAAACAAAGAATTAAGAGTATGTTCTGTGATTCCATCGCAAAAATTACAACTAACTTTTCCAATCTTTTGACGATAAAGTTGGCAGTGAACACGCTTATCAAAGATAAGTTATTGCTTTTATTATTTAAAAATAAAGTATATTCTCATCCTTTTTTTAAATGGTAAGTGTTGAATAATTCAACAGTGGTTAGGTAAATGAATAAAATAACTAAACTCGCTTTGGCTTTGTCCGTATTGACATCTGTTGTTGGGTGTCAACTGGTCTCAAATACGCCGATGCAATCGACAGCAACGAAGGAAATAATTGAAAAAGCAAAGACAGAGTTTGATGGACAACGTTTTTATAAGTTGAATGAATATGATGAAGAAATCAACGTTTCAGATGACGGTGTCATTACCTTCAAGTCTTACTTACCACGCAGCGGCGGTTATGAATGGGTACCAATTGTTATACGCGATACTAGTTTTCGTGTTTCTTGCGATTATTTCAGTGAATATGTTGAAGCTGGAATGGTTGTTCAGGTTCAGTTTGTAGGTAAACGCGGGCGCATTGAAAATTACGACAAGCAACGTTGTGAAGAGTACGGTGAGCCAACATGGCAATAAGATCTATGGATAATTAAAGCGCCGACAGGCGCTTTTTATTTACGTTTTAGTTAACCGTTAGAAAAGATGTAGACCAATCTTCGGAAGATTAGGCAAGCAATGTGTAGTATCTGGTCACAAGTTGGTATGAACTTGCCTTTTAGAAAACGCTAATAAAATCGCTAAACAGCTACATGATAATAGAACGACACCTAAGTTTTGTACTGTTCCAGCCATCGCTAATCCCGTCCCGATCATGATGTAGTACATGAGCCCAAATAAAGCGCCTGCGCTGCCAACCTGTTGTTTATAATTAACGAGTGCATCACTGAGTATGTTGGGTATCGCAATCCCGTAAGACATGACGACTAACACCATTGGAGCAACAAACCAGATTGATTGGCTCAGAATCAACACACCGACTGATCCCAAACTAAGCAATACTGCTGAGAGCCAAAGTAGTTGGCTTTTTCGAACATTTTTAGACACTAGGGATTTGTTTAAATAACTCCCAAGCAGAGTGCCTAACCCCAGTACCATGCCACTGTATCCAAATTGTTCGGAGTTATACCCAAGTGCTGAGAAAGTAAATGCGCCAAGCTGGTAATAAGAAAATAGAGCAATGTTATACAAAGCAACCAGTAATCCTGAGCGCCAAATTCGCGCGTCTCTTACCATTTTCCAGCTAAGTTGATGCAACCGTACTGGTGTCTGTTCCTTCTGTGTTTCTGAAAGCTCAATAACGTTATAAGCGAGCAATACTAACGCGATTAAAAACAAGGCAAAAAACACATAACGGTATCCACCAAGCGCTGTAAGCTGTCCGCCTAATAGCATGCCAACTACCGGGCTGATTGATATACCCATCCCCATTAAGCTAAAGACTTTACTCAGTTCTTGACCGTCAAACGCGTCACGAAGCATGGTCTGTGTGACAACGGATCCTACCGCGATACCAAATGCGCTTAGGGCTCGCGCGGCCATGACAACAGCAAAGCTTTCGGTTTGAGTTGCGAGTAAAGATGCGCAGCCATAGATAAAGAGCCCAATAAGCATGGTGGGCCTTCTTCCCAGTTTATCTGCGAGAACTCCCCAAACTACAACGCCAATGGCAAAAGCTAGGAAGTAAATCGACAATGTTTGGGCTGCTTGTGCGTGGTTTACATCAAATGATAGAGCGATTGAGCTCAACGCTGGGCTATAGATGGTTTCTACAATTTGCGGAAACATCAACATAACCAGCATGAGCCATAAAGAGGGCTTAGTATTCATATTGTTACCCATCGTTAATGAAGTTGGCGGGCAGTATAAATGAGGCTATGATTGATCTAATAACAACATAAAAACCAAATACATCAACATTCGGACAAAATGGCGCTTATTAACGAAAAAACACAATTTGATGCAGACAAAATTTCTAATTGTGTAGTGGGAATTGCTGCGGATATTGGCAAGCACGACTCAGGTATGCATCAGCACAAAAAAGGGCAGTTATTGTACGCACCTCAAGGTTGTATGAGTTTTGCTCTGGAAGACTCGATTTGTATTTTGCCACCGACAAAGGCGGTTTGGATCCCACCTAATACGCCGCATCGCGCACTAATGACGAATGTGGTGGCGTATCGATCTTTGTATTTTGATTGTGAGGAGTTTGCCTGTCCGAGTAAGATCACGATGATAGAAGTGAATAATTTACTCCAAGCTCTTATTGATAAAATGTCATTTTGGGAGTGGGATAAGCCTAGCAGCGAGATGGTAAATACGACGGCGCTTTTTTGGGAGGAGTTTTATGCTGCGAAACGTTATTCGTTTCAGTTGCCTTTGCCATCGCATCGGCGCTTAACAACGTTTCGTCGAGAGTTGGTTGAACCTTCATTTCTAGCTCCTTCGCTTACTACTCTTGCAAGCAAAGTTGGGGCAAGCACCAAGACGGTAACACGATTATTTAAGTCGGAAACGGGAATGAACTATCAAGATTGGCGGCAACAGTGGAGGCTTTTAAAAGCAGTTGAATTGTTATCAACGGGCATGCCAGTCAGCGCAGTTGCCGATTGGCTGGAGTTTTCGTCAGACAGTGCTTTTATTGCATTTTTCAAAAAGCAAACTGGACAAACACCTCTGACGTTTATGAAAACCAAGCCTTAAGCGTCAAAATGCTCACACTCTTTCTAGAACAAACCCCAGGTTCACAGGCTCAGCCTATAAAGCATACATAGACAGGTACCAACGTGCAGGTTACTTGTCTTTACTCTGCAGTTTGCGAAAGTATTGCGTAGTAAAATCAACAAAGGCTCGGATGCGTTTTGGTTGATGTCGGTCGTGATGATAAAGGAGTGAAAATTCCACACTCGGAATGCTCCAATTGGTAAACACTTCTTTTAGCTTGCCTGTCTGGAGTTCTTGTTGACAATAAAGTGCTGGCACACGGATGATGCCATTTCCCGCCAAGGCTGCTTTTATCATTACTCTGCCACTCTTACATCGTAACTGTCCACGTATCTGGTGTTCCGTTGACTGCTTTGTATTCGTGTTCTCAAATGCCCACCGTGTCACACTACCTGTCAAACAAACGTGTTTTTCTAAGTCCTTTGGATGAGAAGGATAGCCATATGTTTCTAAATAGTTTGGGCTTGCGTATGTCCCCATTTCCACATCGATCAGTTTGCGAGCGATAAAGTTGGAGTCGTCTAACTTTCCCATTCGAAAAGCGATATCGAATTCATCCGCGATTAAATCGACACGATGGCTACTAAAATCTAAGTTAATGCTCACTTGTGGGTGTTGGATTAGAAATTGAGCAACGATATCTGCGACAACGTCTTCTCCTAAATAGCCCCCCACACAGTTGATACGAATGTCACCTCTTAAGTCTTCTACATCATCAACCACTGCCATAACAGCTTGATCAATATTGTGAAGGGCAGTTTCACACTGTTTATAAAGAACCTTGCCTGCTTCGGTGAGGTTCAGTGTTCGAGTGGTCCTTTGTAGCAAAGTGACACCAATCTGTTGCTCCAGATTTGTTATTTGACGTGAAACGTGTGAGCGAGAAACGCCAAGTTGCTCTGCTGCTTTCGTGAAGTTTCCTAGTTGAGCTATTAGGACGAAAGAGCGAATATCCGCAAGGTTGATGTGTGTTTGCATGATGACTTCTTAATAATTCAAAAAAGTATTGTTGCAGTATAACAACAGTGTTTCAACTAGGTCGGTATATATCAACAAACAAAGTTTTCTTAAACTTACCGCCACTGATGTAAACCGTTCGATTAAGGATTCAAAATGAAAAAGTTAATTGTTATTACAGGCGCTAGTTCAGGCATTGGTGAAGCGATTGCACGTCACTTCAGTGAACAGGGCCATGCTCTTCTTTTGTTAGCAAGACGTGTAGAACGTTTGGAAGCATTAAACTTACCAAATACGCTTTGTGAAAAGGTAGATGTGACCGACAAAGCTTCTTTTGAGGCTGCAATTGAGAAAGCTGAAGCGTTGTATGGTCCGGTAGATGCACTTGTAAATAACGCAGGCGTTATGCTTCTAGGTCAGATAGATACTCAGGAAGCATCGGAGTGGAAGCGCATGTTTGATGTGAACGTAATTGGCTTGCTCAATGGCATGCAGTCCGTCCTAGCACCTATGAAAGCACGTAACAGTGGTACGATCATTAACATCAGCTCTATTGCGGGCAAGAAAACATTCCCTGATCATGCTGCTTATTGCGGTACCAAATTTGCGGTTCATGCTATTTCTGAAAACGTACGTGAAGAAGTTGCATCATCGAATGTTCGCGTTACGACGATTGCACCTGGTGCAGTGGAAACGGAATTACTTTCACATACAACGTCTCAAGATATTAAAGATGGTTATGACGCCTGGAAGGTGGATATGGGCGGCGTGTTGGCAGCAGACGACATTGCACGAGCAGTGCTGTTTGCTTATCAGCAACCGCAAGGTGTATGTGTTCGTGAAATTGCTTTGGCACCGACAAAACAACAACCTTAACATCGAGTTACGGCGATTTTAGGTCACTAAAGCCGTAAAACTTTGCATATCGATTCGTGATTGAGATGGCATCTTTAAACTAAGTTGCGTGAAAATTTAGGTCATCCATTTAAATCCGGACACTAAGTGTGTTATTGCTTATACCCAAGTTACTCAAGGTGAGAAAAAACTTTGAGTAATTTGGGTTTTTATTTGGTCTCAACTTTAGGTAGCGGAATTTATTTAGGTCGAAGGCGATAGTTGTGAAGAAAGGAGAGTGTGACGTAAAACAAAATGAAGCAATATCCGTCTCTTAATGAGAATTGATTTCATCAACGTCACAAGCCGTTACAATTATCCGTTAGGTATTATACTTTGTGGGTGGTTAATATTTAACCAAACAAGGAGGTGTGTATGAAACGATTCGCAAACATACTTTTTGCAACACAAGGATTGCCAGGCCATAGTGACGCCCTCGAACAAGCGATGAGGATTGCATCTAGCAACAAAGTGCCTGTCTCAGGGCTAATAGCGTGTCCTGATTTCCCAACAGACATGATCCAGTATCAGCAAAGTTATGAGCAATCGCTGCAAGACTCCCTCAAACAAAGTATTCACGAATACAGACAGAAGCTGGGACTCTCTGAAGAGGATCTCGCATTTCCTCTTACTGTGAAAAGCAGTGAAAAGCCCGCTGTCTGTATTATTCAAGAAGCATTAGCTGATAACAAAGATCTCATCATCAAAGAAGCTGAACCGCTCGGTGAAGGTGCTGAGGGTTTCAAAGCTATTGATATGACACTGTTACGCAAATGTCCTTGTCCATTATGGTTGCACCGACCAATTGATAAGCCAAGAGATAAGCGCCGTGTTGCTGTGGCTATCGACCCATTAACGGCAAGCGATGAACAGCACTCATTAGCCGTGCGTTTACTCGAATTATCGCGTTCGATAGCCGACACCTGCGATAGTCGTTTACACGTGATTTCTTGCTGGGAGTATTACTTAGAAAACTACCTTAATGGTAACGCTTGGATTCAAGTCGATGATGCTGAGTTGAAACATGAACTCGATAAGGCAAAAGCCGATCATAAACAAGCTCTGCAACAGCTGTTGGAGGAGTCTGGGATTACAGGTGAAATTGTGATTCACCACCTGCATGGAAAACCCGACGAAAAGATTCCAGATTACGTAGAAAGTATTGAGGTAGACGTGTTGGTCATGGGTACCTTAGCGAGGACTGGTATATCTGGTTATGTCATTGGTAATACGGCTGAAAATATTTTGCAATCGATTAACTGTAGTTTGGTCGCTCTTAAGCCCGATGGTTTTGTCTCACCGATTCAGTAATTGGGGTGTAACAAAGTTGGGTTTAAGTGATGTTTTAGGTAAAGGAGGGAGATGGATCTCTAGAACATGGAATTATCAATGTATCAATAAGTTATCAGAGGAGAGTGACATGAAAAACCTATGCCCGAAATGCCACACAGAAATGATAGAACGTTCGAATGTTTATGTTTGTCCGAGAAATGATATCGGTGACTGCACCTACGATGCATTCGAGTTAGCTGATGACGATAATCCATATACATTCAGCCAAGAACACGTAAGTAGTGACCTACGTTCTTATGCCGTAGCAGACAGCAAATAGCGGTTTGTATCGGCGTTCCTCTAAGTAGCACTCAGTGATTACTGTTTGCTACTTTTCCCTTGGTTTCATGATCTTTTTTGAAGCGCTTGGGCTAAAACAATACAGTGGAGTTTGTCATTTGCGCCGAATAGGGCGTACCTTCTTATAATAATGAATGGGCTGCGATGTTGAATAACATAACGGGTAAAGAAAACCTGCCGAAAAACCTAGATAATCAGTTGGTCTTACTGATTTTCCCTGCGCTGCCAGTTTTAATCTTCTCTTTTCTCTTCTACATCTATACTCCTGCAGGCGTGAGCTGGAATGCGGAATGGATACCAAGCCTCGATATCAACCTTAGCTTTAGACTAGATGGCCTTTCATTTCTTTTTGCGGGACTGATCAGTGGGATTGGCGCGCTGATTCAAATCTACGCTTTGGCTTATTTACGGGAAAGTGATAGCCGGTTTTCCTTTCATTTGTATCTAACCCTATTCATGCTTGCCATGCTAGGGATTGTGATGAGCGATAACATCCTGTTGTTATTTGTTTTCTGGGAACTCACCACCATCACTTCTTACTTACTGATCGGGTTTAATCACGAAAATAAAACGTCTCGGAAAAACGCCTTGCAGTCGCTGATTGTTACCGGTGCTGGTGGACTAGCGTTGCTAGCTGGTCTTATCTTGCTGGGAGCAATGGCAGGGAGTTATGAGCTAAATACCATTATCGAGCAGGCAGACACTATTGCGCAGCATGAATGGTTTATCCCATCTCTAGTGCTCATACTACTCGGTGCATTTACTAAATCTGCGCAATTCCCGTTTCATTTTTGGCTACCTAACGCGATGGCAGCTCCCACTCCGGTCAGTGCGTATTTACACTCGGCAACAATGGTAAAGGCAGGCATTTACCTATTAGCACGTTTATCGCCAGTTTATGCCCACAGCGAGATCTGGTTTTATGCTTTAGTCATCACTGGGAGTATCACGGCCATTTGGTGCACATTTGTCGCATTAAAACAAACTGACTTGAAGCTGATGCTAGCCTACAGCACGAATGTTGCTTTGGGTAAATTAACATTATTACTAGGTATGGGCACAGATTTGGCTGTTAGTGCAGTATTGATGTTTATTCTCGCTCACTCTTTCTATAAAGCGGCGCTGTTTATGGTGGTGGGTAATATCGACAAAGCGACAGGAACACGAGATATTGATCAATTGTACGGTCTGAAGTCAGTTCTCGTCATCAGCATGGTTGCGGGGAGTTTGGCTGCATTGTCTAAAGCGGGGTTCCCGCCGTTGTTAGGCTTTTTGAGCAAAGAATACATGTACAAGTCCGCAGTAGAGCTCAATAACTGGATCGCCTTTGTACTATTAATCGTGAATATACTGATGGTCGCGCTAACCATTATGCTTATTGCGAGACCATTCTTTGCTCGCCGTGATCTCGTGCCGATTGAAACTAAGCCAGTTGAGACAAAAAAAGCCATGTGGATCTCGCCTTTGCTCTTGGCACTTGGCAGTCTCCTGGTCCCGTTATTCGGTTTAAATTGGTTAGATCGCAATATTATTTTTCCGGGCTCTGCTGACATTCTGCCCACAGCAGCTCTTAAAGAGACATCACTATGGCATGGCGTGAATGTACCGTTAGTGTTAAGCGTTATTACGCTAGCGTTGGGGTATGTGGTGTACCGTGTTTATCCAGCTGTGTCTGCATTTTTTCAGCGGTTACATCTATTCGTCCCCAAAGCGGAGAATATTTTTGAACGACTATTAGATGGCATGATGACAGTGGCGAAGTGGCAAACGGCGCGGTTACAGCAAAAGAAATTGAGTCGCTATGTCCTATTATTTTTCACGGTACTTGCCGTTGCGTTACTGAGTCAGGTAGCGCTTATTCCTCTGCCTTTGGTTGGCGAACTTTCAAGTGTCACTTTCTATGAGATTGGTATTGCCTTATTGTTGATTGGTGCTGCGCTCGTATGTACGTTGTCCCACGCAAGACTTCTTGCGATTTCTGCGCTTGGTATGATTGGCTTCATGACTACGCTTGTTTTTATGATTTATAGCGCCCCGGACGTTGCGAAGACTTTACTGTTAGTGGAAACATTAATGGTGGTCTTTCTTGCATTGTTAATGCGTCATATGCCGCGTCTAACCACCGTGCCCAAGCATTCAATAAAACGTAAAGTAGCGAATATTTGCATAGCAGGTGTGATAGGAGTTTCGGTTACTTTACTTTTGTTAGGAATCACGTCTCAGCCGATGGACTCTTCGGTGTCAGATTTCTTTGCAGAAAACAGTGTCCCGGGTGGACATGGGCGAAACATTGTTAACGTTATTCTGGTTGACTTTCGCGCATTTGATACATTGGGAGAAGTTGTCGTCGTTGTTATTGCTGGGATTGCGGCAGTGAGTTTGCTTAAGACAAGAGCGAAAAAGCAAAATCGTATCCAATCATTAATTTTTGCAACCACGGCACACATTGTTTCGGCACTCATGCTCGTATTTTCAGTGTATCTGTTGTTACGTGGTCATAATGAACCGGGCGGTGGCTTTATTGGTGCGTTGATTGCCGTTATTGGTTTATCACTTCTCATGTTCGCGGAATCACCGAAATACGTTCGTTCTAGGTTGTATTTCAAACCGTTTCTCATTGCGTTATCTGGCATCGCATTGAGCTTAGTTTCTGGTGCTTTGAGCTTTGCGTTTGATAAACCGTTTTTGACCGGACTGTGGTGGAAAGACGTGATACCACTAGGGACGCCATTGGTTTTTGATGTTGGTGTTTACCTTGCCGTTATAGGTGGCGTGATGGGTATGCTGCTTCGTATTAATGAGGAGCTAGAGTGATGGAAATAGTCTGGAGTGTTGTCGTTGGAGTATTTGTCGCAGCAGGTGTTTATTTAATGCTTGAAAAGCATATCTTGCGCCTTTTGTTCGGCATCATGTTACTCAGTAGTGCGGTTAACCTTGCTATTTTTACCGCTGGAAGGCTGACGCCCGGAGAGCCGCCATTGATTGGCGATAATGCTCTTTTACCACCAGATAGCGCGGCAAATCCTTTACCTCAAGCGCTTATCTTAACTGCGATAGTCATCGGTTTTGGACTACTTATTTTTGCTTTAATGCTGTTCTATCGAGCTTATAAAGACACTGGAACTGCAAACGTCGATGAAATGCAACGTTCTGAGGAGGGTCAATGAGTTCGATTTTGCTTACGTTACCGGTTGTTCTCTCGCTGAGTACGGCGTTGACTATCTTCTTCGTCCGTCGCTCAACAAAAAGTGTTGAGTGGTTGAGCGGTGTAAGTGCGATTTCGAACCTTTTCGTTGCGGGCTTTCTCACAGAAAACATCATAAGTAATGGTATTCAAGCCGTTGCTTTTGGTCAGTGGAGTGCGCCATTTGGTATCGTGTTTGTCGCAGATTACCTCAGCGTTGCTATGGTGATGATCACGGCGGTGATTGGTGCGATATGTGTTTTCTACGCGATGGCGGACCTTCACCGAAAGCCCTCCTATAGCAATTACCATGCGTTAATGCACGTGTTGCTTGCTGGCGTTTATGGTGCTTTCCTGACTGGAGATATTTTTAATCTGTATGTTTGGTTTGAGGTCATGCTCATTTCATCATTTGGTTTAATGGTGTTAGATGCAACGAAAACTCAAGTTGATGGTGCAGTAAAGTACGTGATGTTGAACCTGATTTCGACGCTGGTATTTTTGCTTGCTATCGGTTTATTGTATGGCGCAACGGGCACCTTGAACTTGGCCGATCTCTACACCAAAGTAGGGGAAAATGAATTGAGCATCAACATGATGCTGTCCGCGCTATTTTTGTTTGCCTTTTCTATTAAAGCGGCACTCTTTCCTTTATTTGCTTGGTTGCCAGCTTCTTATCACACGTTACCAAGCGGTGTGGTGGCACTGTTTGCCGCGTTGCTTACTAAAGTCGGTGTATACGCGTTGATAAGAGTCTTTACCTTGGTATTTCCGCTCGCCGAGAGTGGTTGGCAACCGACGTTAATTTGGGTCGCAGGGCTAACCATGTTAACGGGCGTTTTAGGAGCGGCTAGCCAATTCGACATTAAGAAAATTCTTTCTTTTCATATTATTAGCCAAATAGGCTATATGATCATGGGGTTGGCTATTTACACTCCCTTAGCTTTAGCCGGTGCCATTTTCTACATTGTTCATCACATCATTGTAAAAGCGAATTTGTTCTTAATAGGTGGATTCATCGAGCGCAAATATGGCTCTAGTCAACTTGAACATTTGGGTGGGGTATACAAAGCTATGCCTTGGTTAGCGTTCTTGTTTCTTGTCCCTGCGTTTTCTCTGGCCGGTTTCCCACCGCTATCGGGTTTCTGGGGAAAGCTATTGGTCATCAAGTCGAGCATACAGGCTGAGTATTACTGGTTAGCAGGTACCGCGTTATTGGTGGGGTTGCTTACTGTCTACTCGATGACGAAAATTTGGAGTGAGGCATTTTGGAAAAAGCCATTTAGAGAGAAGCCAGAACAGACTCTGCAGGCCAAAGTACATTGGTTGTACTGCGTTCCAATTATTGTATTGACAACGTTGACGCTAATCATTGGCTTAGTGGCGGAGCCTTTTTATCAATTTTCCGTTCAAGCTGCAGAACAACTGTTAAATCCGACTGAATACATCAGAGTGGTGTTAGGAGGAAATGCATGATCTATCTATTCCTCAATTTTTTCTTAGCGTTAGCGTGGATGATGCTTAATGGCAGCTATTCGAGTCTGAATTTTGTTGTCGGATTTACGGTCGGTTTTTTTGCTTTAAGGTTGAGTCAACCATTTGGATTGAAAACGAGCTATTTTCAACGTTTTGCATCTGCATTGAAGTTATTGATGTACTTCGCTTATGAAATGGTTATATCGGTTGCGAAAGTGGTGTGGGACGTCGTGACACCTACTCATTTGAGTCAGCCTGATATCGTTTATGTCCCTCTGGAGGTCGATTCTGATCTAGAAATCACATTACTGGCGAACATGGTTTCTTTAACACCGGGCACGCTTAGTTTGGATGTTACGGCTGATAAAAAGTATCTTATCGTTCATGCCATGTTTGCACCTGAACATGAAGAGGTTATTCGCGGAATTAAAGATGGGTTAGAGCATCGAATTTTGGAGGTGACGCGTGGATAGTTGGCTGCAAATAACGGTCACTTTTGCCTATTCTGGGCTACTACTCAGCTTTGTTATGGCTTTTGCTCGTTTAATTCTAGGACCAACGCTAGCTGATCGAGTTGTGGCGTTAGATCTGATTTCATTTATCACTATCGGATTTATTACGGTTTACACCTTAGACAGCGGTGAGGACGCTCTGTTAGATATCGCCATTACATTAGGTTTGGTTGCATTTCTCGGCACGATCGCATTTGCACGTTTGATCGTTAAAAGAAAGGAGAAAGAATAATGGACGTGTTGATTGGACTATTTTTATGCTTAGGAACATTGTTGACCTTGGTTGCAAGTCTAGGTGTCCTGAGGCTTCCTGATTTGTATACCCGAATGCATGCAGCGACCAAAGCTGGAACTGTCGGAGTGAGCTGCTTGTTATTAGCGGTCGCTTTCTCACTCCCTGAAGTTACCGTGATCTCTCGGGTTATCGGTACGATGTTGTTTATCGTTCTCACTGCGCCAGTCGCCTCCCACCTGCTCGGCAGAGCAATGCGAGAGGTCGGATATAAGATTTGGCGTAATGATTAACCATTAGCGTCGAATAGTACTACGCCCTAGTTGAAATAAACTCGAAGCTGTATTGATGAAGTCGGAAGTAATTGACGGTATATTCAAATGCACGACCATCTTCTAGGTAACCAGTGGACTCAACTTTTAGAATAGGGGAAGCTTCTGATTCATTCAGGTATGAGGCCGTCTCTGCATCTAACAAGTACGGTTTGACAGACTGACTGCTTTTCGCAATTTTCAATCCTTTGCTATTTTCAATGTACTCATATTTAGAACCATTCATTATGGCTATGCTCAAGTCTGGAAATAACATTGCTGGCATATGAGTGACTTCGTAAATTTCAGGCTCATCATTAATACATCTGAGTCTATGTATTTCATATGTATCATCATTGGGCGAGAGATTTAACTGCTTAGCAACCTGCTCATTCGGCTTTTTAAGTTCGAACTTTATGACTTGAGAGCTAGGCGTTTTCCCCTGTTTACTGACTTCCTCGATAAAACCCAGCAAATGTAAGGCATCATGTTGGGCTTTTAGATCGTTTACATAAGTTCCACTACCTCTTGTCCGACTAATTAAATTATTGTCGACCAGAATTTGTAAGCTTTTTCTGATGGTTACGCGGCTTACGGAAAACTCTTCTTGCAAATCACTCTCTTTTGGAAGCATCGATTTCGGTTGTAGTTCCCCATCTTTGATCTTTTTTTCTAATCGTTCCGCAATGTCTATGTATTTGGGTTTCATAATACCTCGCTAAGTCTTGGATCATGATAGCAAGAATGTGATCTGAGATGTAGTTAATACTTTTCCTTAGGATCTTTGTGTGATTTTTATCTCGTATCTTTGTGCTTATACTTTAAATGTATCATAAAAGTATTAATACTTATTTTATACATTTTCAGGATAAACATTTGAGGTAGCGAAATGAAACGTCAAAAATTAACGATTGTTGGTGCTGGCAGTACATACACACTTGGTATGATGAACAGCCTTATTGCCGAAAAAGATAACTTTCCACTCGCAAAAGTCGTGTTTTACGACATAGATGAGAAACGCCAAGAATCGAATGCATTAGCTACTGAAATTCTATTGCGAGAACACTATCCAGAAGTTGAAGAGTTTGTTTATACAACGGATAAATCTGTCGCATTCGCAGATTCGGACTTTTTCTTTATCCAGATCCGCACTGGTGGGTTGGCCATGCGCGAGCGCGATGAACAAATCCCGCTATCCAACTCTTGTGTTGGGCAAGAGACATGTGGCGCGGGAGGAATGGCATATGGACTTCGCTCTATCGGCGACATGATCCAGCTAGTGAACGAGATCCGACAAACGTGTCCAGATGCGTGGATTCTTAATTACACCAACCCGGCGGCAATTGTCGCTGAAGCTTTAAATCGTGAATTTCCGCATGATAAGCGAATTCTAAATATCTGTGATATGCCAGCAGCGATTATGGTCAGCTATGCGCAATTGTTAGGATGTGAAATTTGGGACTTCGTTCCTGAATATTTTGGGCTTAATCACTATGGCTGGTTTACCAAAATTCGTAACAAACAGGGTGAAGACTTAACGGACAAAATTAAAAATATCATCCTAAAAGAAGGGATCAGTGCGGTTGATGCGGAAATAGCGGATGACCCATCGTGGCAAGCCACATTCAAAAACATGAGAACAATGCTTGCTGATAATCCAGAGTTTTTGCCGAATACGTATCTTCAATACTATTTGTACCCTGAAAAAATGGTGGCGAAAGAGGATATCAATAATACTCGTGCAAGGCAGGTAATTAACGGCCGTGAGAAACGAGTGTTCGAATTGAACGCAAGAATAATTGAAGCGGGCACCACGAAGCACGAAACACTGCATGCCGATATCCATGGTCGATACATGGTGAGAGTCGCGGCTTCGCTAGCCTACAACTTGAGCGATGTGTATCTCGTCATCGTACCGAATAATGGTGCTATTACAAATTTACAAAATGACGCCATGGTAGAAGTTCCAGCTGCGCTAACTAGTGATGGACCGAAAGCTTTTACTGTAGGAAAAATCCCAACCTTCCAAAAAGCAATGATTGAAAGCCAACTTGGTTACGAGAAATTAGTCGTGGATGCTTGGTACGAAGGAAGTCAGCAAAAGCTGATTAATGCACTCACACTTAACCGTACCGTGGTTAATGTGCCAAAAGCTAAAGAAATAACAAAACAATTACTAGAAGAAAATAAAGCCTACCTTCCTCAATTTTTTCAATAACAACTGGACGTTCGGGGCCTACTTGTAGGCTCCGTGAATGAAACAAGAGGTTTATATGAAAGACATTATTCAAAGGTTCGGAGCCGCGATGTTTGTACCCGTTCTATTATTTCCAGCAGCGGGCATGTTATTGGGTTTCTCTGTTGTGCTGTTAAATCAAGAAGTGTTTCCTTGGGCACTAGAGGGGAGTGCTTGGGTTAAAGTCTCGACGATCATTTTACAGGCATCACTCGCTGTATTTAAAAATATGGCACTTATTTTTGCCGTTGGGTTACCTATCGCTTTAGCTAAAAAAGCATCTGGTCGCGCTGTACTTGCAACACTTGTTTCCTACATTACGTATAACTACGTTATTGGTGGAATCCTTCAATTTTGGGGGCCAGAACTGGGCGTTAACTATACGGAAGGTGAGCGAGGCTTGACTGAAGTTGGTGGCATTCTAACGCTTGATACCAACTTGCTAGGTGCGATTTTAATTGCAAGTCTCTCTGTTTGGGTTCACAACCGATTCTTTGATAAAAAGCTACCGGATTGGGCGGCTGTATTTGGCGGAACGCCATT
Source organism: Vibrio sp. 2033 (assembly GCF_033339735.1). NCBI lineage: Bacteria > Pseudomonadati > Pseudomonadota > Gammaproteobacteria > Vibrionales > Vibrionaceae > Vibrio > Vibrio sp. 2033. Next base: position 346,457 of record NZ_JAWOVC010000003.1, on the reverse strand, counting down.
GGTTGTGATCATTAGCTTCCCAATTATGGTCGTGATGGCAATTCTAACTTGTTTGACTTGGCCAAGTATTCAGCATGGTATTAATAATCTGCAATCATTTTTGGTTTCTGCTGGATCGTTAGGGGTATGGCTATTTACGTTTTTAGAGCGAATCATGATACCAACGGGGTTGCATCATTTCGTATATGGTCCCGTTTTTTATGGGCCAGTTGCAGTCGATGGCGGAACGGTTGCCTATTGGATTCAAAATATACAGACATTCGCCCAGAACTCGGAAAGTTTAACGACACAATTTCCTCAGGGTGGTTTGATGTTGACGGGAATGGGTAAAGTGTTTGGTTGTACGGGTATCGCACTAGCACTCTATTCAGTTGCGAAAAAAGAAAATAAAAAGATGGTGATGGGGTTAGTGCTCGGAGCCGCAATCACAGCAATTCTTACAGGGATCACCGAACCAATAGAGTTTACATTCTTATTTATCGCACCTGCGCTGTTTGCTTTGCATGCGTTGTTATCTGCGACAATGGCAACGATCGCCTTTATGTTTGGTGTTTCCGGTAACTTTCAGACTGGCTTGATAGACTTCATTTTCCAAAACTGGTTGCCTTTGGCTGGTAACCATGCAGGAACATACGTGATTCAGATTATTATTGGTCTCATGTTTACTGGTGTTTACTTTGTTACGTTTCGCGCGCTTATTTTAAAATACAACATACTTACTCCGGGGCGTGAAGGTGCAGATAGTAAGTTGTATTCAAAAGCTGACTACAAAGAAACGAAAGCGGTCCATAACAGTAGCGCAAGTCCGTCACAAGCTAGTGCCTTTATTGAAGGTTTGGGTGGAAAAGAAAACATTGACTTGTTAACTAATTGCGCGACGCGTCTGCGTGTTAAAGTTAAAGATGTCTCTCTGGTAAAGGAGAACGCATTTTTCACACAGCACGGAGCGGTGAATATTGTTAGAAATCAAGAGAGCCTTCAAATCATCGTTGGTTTAACGGTGCCACAAGTTCGCGAAGATATGAGCCAACTGATAAAAGCTTAACCCCCAAACTAATGCTCCAGCTCATATGGCTCAAAGGTGAGATATAATTATCTCACCTTTTTTGTGTACATGAAGCATATTTCGCGCAGTTTCCACGAAAGTGGGGAGGAGTTATCGAGCGAGCTAAAAATACAGTTAGGTTATACCCGTCTGTATTGTTGGAAGACTTGTTGAGTCTCTAAGTGACAGTGGCGCCTTCTATGTTGAAAAGCGTTTTAATTTCTTCAAGTACTTCTGGGTTAGCAATAGCACCAATGTTTTTTACAGCTTGTCCGTTTACCAATTGTTTCACTGCTAGCTCAACCAATTTGCCTGAGCGCGTTTTAGGAATATCACTGATAGCAAAAATTTGTCGTGGGACATGGCGCGGTGAACATTTTGTTTTCAATGTTTGGCGAATTGAATCGGTGAGTTGTTGGGTTAACTCGACGTTGTGAGCGAGTTTTACTAGTAACCAGATTTCTTCAGACTGCTGGTTTAACTTGCCGACAGCGATGGAGTCTTCAACCTCGGGTAACGCGTTCACTTGCTGGTAGATTTCAGCGGTACCGATTCGTACGCCGCCTGGATTTAAGGTTGCGTCACTACGGCCATAAAAAATAAAGCCGCCATGTTCGGTTTGCATCACATCGTCGCCATGGTGCCAGATATCGGTAAACTTGCTCCAATAAGCGTTGTGATAACGTTCGCCGTTGTCGTTCCAGAAGCCAATAGGGAAGTTAGGTAGCGAGTTATTACAAGTCAGTTCGCCGCGTTTTTGCGTAATAGTATGTCCACCATCCTCTAGAACACGTGCGTCGATTCCTAGCCCTGCGCCTTGGCATTCACCTTTGTAAACTGGTGAAATAGGGTTTCCAAGTACAAAGCATCCGCAAATATCTGTGCCGCCAGCGATAGAAGCGAGATGCAAGTCCTGCTTGATGTGCTGATAGACATAATTAAATTGTTCTGGGTAAAGCACCGAACCAGTTGAGCACAGAGTTTTGAGTGACTTCAGGTTATGTTCTAGTTTTGGAGAGCAGTTTGCCTGCTCCAGTGCCTCTAAGTATTTCGCTGAAGTACCAAACAGCGACACGTTATGTTCTTCAGCTAATCGCCATAAGACGGAGTGATCAGGGTAAACCGGACTACCGTCGTAAATCACTAAGGCTGCACCACTCGCAAGAGCGGAAACATGCCAGTTCCACATCATCCAACCACATGTTGTGTAGTAGAAAACCTTGTCTTGCGATTTGATGTCGCAATGCAGTTGATGTTCTTTGAGGTGATTGAGCAAGGTACCGCCTGCGGAATGGACAATACACTTAGGTTGACCTGTTGTACCAGAAGAATACAAAATGAATAACGGGTCATTAAACAGCGTTGGTTGATATTGAATTGATTGTGGAGAAAAGTGGTGAGTAATATCGGACCAAGAAACAAACTCAGAAGTGCTAGCACTCTCAGCGTTTTGTAAATATTCGATTTGGCATACGCTAATAGTAGTCTCTTCGGAGGCACTGCTTAACTTACTACTAAGAGTGGTGTTCTTGTCCGTCATATCGAAAGCTTTGCCTCCGAACTGGTAGCCATCACAGCAAAAAAGAACTTTCGGCTTGACCTGACCAAAACGCTCTACGACGCTATCGATACCAAAATCAGGAGAGGTTGAAGTCCAAATGGCACCAAGACTGGTGGTGGCCAGCATGGCAATAACGGTTTCAGGAAGGTAGGGCAAATAACCCGCAACGACATCGCCTTTACCGACACCACAATTGAGTAGCCATTGTTGAATGGCGGAAACTTGTTCAAGCAACTGTTTACCGGTGAGTTGTCGGTGTTCACCGCTTTCATTGCTAAAAACAATAAACTCACGCTCTGGTGATTGTTCAGCCTGAGATAGGAGGTTCTCTGCGTAGTTCAGCGTGGCGTCAGCAAACCATACTGTGTCTCTATTTACATGGTGATGATTAGAACCTGTTTGTGTCCATTTGGGACTGCCAAGGCTCTTGATTTGCGAACCCATATCTCCGATTACGTTGCAAAACTGCCAAGTATGTCGCCAAAATTCATCATTGTGCTCAATGGACCACTGGTGTAGAGACGTGTAATTGTTGATTACGGTACCTTCGGCTTTGTCTTTATTAACCTTTTCGATGAACCGTAATAAGTTGCTATTGCTGACGCGCTCAGCAGATGGTGACCAAATAGGTGCAGATTTTGGCATAGGTCCCTCTAATTTCAATTCTTTTGAATATGACCAAAACAAAATAAAGGGGCGAACATAGCAGTGTTCGCCCCTTATCTGATCGTTTAAAGTTGTTCGGCAAGCTGAGGTAGTACCTCGAATAAATCACCAACCAATCCATAGTCGGCAACTTCAAAGATAGGAGATTCTGGATCTTTGTTGATCGCGACAATCACTTTGGATTCCTTCATTCCTGCAAGATGCTGGATGGCACCGGAAATCCCAACCGCTATATAAAGCTTAGGTGCAACGATTTTACCGGTTTGACCCACTTGTAAGTCGTTGGCAACAAACCCGGCATCAACCGCCGCGCGAGAAGCGCCAATGGCAGCACCTAGTTTATCGGCAACTTGTTCGATCAACGCGAAGTTCTCTTTGCTACCGACCCCGCGTCCACCTGACACAACCACCTCTGCCGCGCTTAATTCAGGACGTTCTGACACGGTTTTATCGACAGAAACCAATTCAATCATTGGAGCTGAGATAGTGACCTGCTGATGCTTAATATCAGCTTGGTTGTGACAAGTAACCGGCTCAAACGCAGACGCGCGCACGGTGATGACGCGAACCTTGTCGCTGGTGGTCACTTTGGCAAATGCGTTTCCTGCGTAAATAGGGCGGATAAAAGTGTTTTCATCGATAACTTGGACAATATCGGAAATTTGCCCAACGCCGAACTTCGCTGCTACTCGCGGTGCAAGATCTTTCCCTTTTGATGATGAGCTAGCCCAGATTGCGTCAAAACCTTCAGCAACACTCACTACAATAGGTGCGATACTCTCGGCAAATTGATGCTTAAGTTGCTCATCATCGACACAAATTACGTTTGATATACCATCAACGCGACAAGCTTGTTGAGCGACTTCTTCACACTGGTGGCCCACTACGATCAAAACATTGTCTTGGCTGACTTGTTTTGCTGCATTAACCACTTTGAGTGTGTCCGCATGCAATTGGTTATTGTCATGCTCTGCTATGATTAAGTTCTTCATGAAATCACCTTCGCTTCGTTACGCAGCTTATCGAGAAGCTCTGAGACAGATTCAACCTTGATGCCACCTTTTCTTTGCGCTGGCGGTGTGATTTCTTGAATGGTTTGGCTAAATACCACTTCAACACCCAGACTGTCAGGTGTGATGGTATCTAACGGCTTGCGCTTAGCTTTCATGATATTAGGCAAAGAGGCAAAACGCGGTTCATTCAGGCGTAAGTCAGTACTGATCACCGCAGGTAAGTTCATCGCGACCGTCATCAAGCCGCCGTCCACTTCTCTCACGACCTGAACTTTTTGATCTTCAATCTTCACGTCGGAAGCGAAAGTTGCTTGAGGCCAGTCAAGTAGGGCGGCCAGCATCTGAGCCACTTGGTTGTTGTCCGTATCAATGGATTGTTTACCCGTAATCACAAGCTGTGCTTGTTCTTGCTCAACTAGAGCTTTGAGCAGCTTAGCAACAACTAATGGCTCTATTTTGTCTTCAGTATCGACATGAATAGCGCGATCGGCGCCTAATGCAAGCGCGGTACGTAGTTGCTCCTGACACTGGCTACCGCCAGCACTGACAACGATGACTTCATCTGCAATACCTTGCTCCTTTAGTCGTACGGCTTCTTCAACGGCTATTTCGCAAAATGGATTAATCGTCATCTTGACGTTATTGGTTTCAACATCGCTATGGTCCGCTTTCACGCGAACTTTAACGTAGGGATCAATGACCCTTTTGATTGGCACTAGTATTTTCACGTTAGATTCCTTTTACAGTGAAGACTATGTGTTTACAGTGAAGACGATGTGATGACGTCTTTAAAATGATGTTAATTTACCTTTACGTTTGCGTCAACTTTAAATATATTGTTGATTAACAAGTTGGCAACATGCAAAGAAAAAGGAATGCAATCATGGAAAGAGACTGCATGGAATTTGATGTTCTGATTGTAGGCGCTGGTCCCGCAGGTTTGTCTGCGGCATGCCGAATCAAACAATTAGCAGCAGAAAAAAAACAAGACCTCTCTGTTTGCGTGGTAGAAAAAGGTTCTGAAGTTGGAGCGCATATTTTATCGGGTGCGGTGTTTGAAACGCGGAGTTTGGATGAGCTTTTTCCCGACTGGGAAGAGAAAGGCGCTCCGCTCAATACCAAAGTAAACCAAGATAAAACCTACTATCTAGGCAATGACATCAATGGTCATGAACTGCCGTCTTGGGCGGTGCCTAATACGTTACATAACAAAGGTAATTACATCATAAGTTTGGGCAGTCTATGCCGATGGATGGCGTTGCAGGCTGAGAACTTGGGGGTGGAGGTCTACCCAGGTTTTACCGCCAGTCAAGCGATCATCGATGAAGATAGTCGTGTTTGTGGCGTGATCACGGGCGATATGGGATTAGATAAAAATGGTGAACAAAAAGGAAATTTCGAACCTGGTATTGAACTGCGAGCGAAGTTTACTTTATTTGCTGAAGGCGCACGGGGGCATATTGGTAAGCAGTTGATTAACCGATTTAATCTTGCTGAAGAGAAAACGCCTCAACACTACGCTATCGGTTTTAAAGAGCTGTGGGAAATCCCATCAGAGCAGCATCAGCAAGGTTTAGTAGTGCACGGATTAGGTTGGCCGTTATCAAATGAAGCTACAGGTGGCAGTTATCTCTACCATTTAGAGGGAAACCAAGTTGCCGTCGGGTTGATTGTTGACTTGAATTATAAGAATCCGCACTTGAGTCCATTTGATGAGTTTCAACGTTTTAAACACCACCCGTTGATTGAGCAATACCTCAAAAATGGGAAGCGTATTAGCTATGGCGCGAGAGCGATTACCAAGGGCGGCTTTCATTCGCTTCCCACGCAGCAGTTTGCTGGTGGCTTGTTAATTGGCTGTGATGCAGGAACACTTAACGGCGCTAAAATCAAAGGCACACACACCGCAATAAAATCTGGAATGCTTGCCGCTGAAGCAGTATGTGAAGCCCTTGAGAGTCAGTCAGTTACTGCTGATTATCAAAAGCATTTCAAACAGTCTTGGCTGTATGAAGAGCTTTATCAAGCACGTAACTTCTCAAGTGGAATCCACCGCTTTGGATCGTGGCTGGGCGGTGGTTTAGCGCTGCTGGAACATAACGTGTTAAAAGGTAAAGCTAAGTGGCATATCCGCTGTGATAAGCCTGATCATCAGTCTCTGTTATTGGCGGAAAACAGCAATGAAATTGTCTATCCGAAGCCTGATGGCGTGTTAAGTTTCGATCGCCTCTCTTCCGTTTATCTATCCAATATCTTCCATGAGGAAGATCAACCATGCCACTTACGACTGGAGAACCAGCGGATCCCTATTGAGCAGAACCTTGAATTATATGCAGAGCCAGCACAGCGCTATTGTCCGGCTGGCGTGTATGAAATCGTACAGGGGGAGCAGCAGCCAGAGCTTCAAATAAATGCGGCCAACTGTATCCACTGTAAGACCTGCGACATCAAAGATCCAAGTCAAAATATTACCTGGACTCCGCCAGAAGGTGGTGGTGGTCCGAACTATCCAAATATGTAAGCGTTTGAGAATAATTTTTATTAACAATTTATTTACTTAAAGTTTGCGTTAGTTCAAATCTTTCTCGATGAACTCGATTGCAACTTAATCTTTCAGGCACTATTCTGATTTTAAATTGACGTTTACGTAAACTGAATACAAAGTTGATGCATAGGTGTAAAAGCGGTTACCAGTATCAAAGTTAGGTTTGATCAAATAGTGCTCAATGGAACGCACTTAAAATAACGAAAGGGAGATCAACTATGGTATCGGAATCGCCTCTGTTGCAGGTAAACGATATTTCATTGGCTTTTGGTGGGGTGAAAGCTTTAACTGACGTGAGCTTCCATGTGAATGAAAAGGAAATTTTTTCAATCATTGGCCCAAACGGTGCAGGTAAAACCTCAATGCTCAATTGCATCTCTGGTCGATACACACCAAACAAAGGCTCTGTAATCTTCGCTGGAGATGATGTAACTAAACGGACACCTAGCCAACGAGCTGAGTTAGGGTTGGGAAGAACCTTCCAAAACTTAGCGCTCTTTTCTCACATGTCGGTACTGGACAACATCATGGTTGGCCGACACCACCTACTAAAAAACAACTTCGTCACGGGGCCACTCTATTGGTTCTCTAATGCGCAGAAAGAAGAGATGGCGCACCGCAAATATGTGGAAGACGTGATCGATTTTCTAGAAATCCAGCACATCCGAAAAGCGACTGCAGGCACCCTATCTTACGGCTTACGTAAGCGTGTAGAGCTTGCTCGTGCCATTGCCTTAAAACCTAAGTTACTGCTGCTTGATGAACCAATGGCAGGTATGAACTTGGAAGAAAAGGAAGACATGGCACGTTACATCATGGATCTGAATGAAGAATTAGATATCACGATCATCATGATTGAGCACGACATGGGCGTGGTCATGGACATCTCTAATCGCGTTTTGGTTTTGGATTTCGGGAAACACATTGCTACAGGTGAGCCTGAAGAAGTGATGGCCAACCCACATGTGAAACAAGCGTACTTAGGCGAAGAGCTACCGACATTAGAGGAGAGTGCATAATGGCACAGCAACATAATGATTGGGCAGATATAACCCGCTTAGATACCTTTCCAAAAGTGTTGCAACACAATGCCAAGAACTGGCCCGAACAAGTCGCAATGCGTGAAAAGGAGTTTGGTATATGGCGAGAGTTCACTTGGAAGGATTACGAAAACCGCGTCAAGTGGATGGCACTGGCACTACAAGATTTGGGTATTGGTGAGCAAGATGTCGTTGGTTTGTTAGGTGATAACCGCCCGGAATGGGTATGGGGCGAGTTAGCGGCACATGCGATCAAAGGTTTCTCGCTGGGCATCTATCAAGATTCTATGCACGAAGAGGTGGCGTACCTTATCAACTATGCCAAAGCAAAAGTCGTGATTGCCGAAGATGAAGAGCAATGCGACAAGCTGCTTGAGCTTGGTGATGAAATTCCTAGCGTTGAATACATTATTTACTGCGATCCTCGTGGAATGCGTAAATACGATGATCCAAGATTGATTGATGTTGAACAGGTCTACAAAAAAGGTCAGCTGATTGATAAAGCGGACCCAGACAAATATCTCAATATGGTTGTTGAAACCAAAGGCAGCGATCTTTCAATTCTTTGTACAACGTCGGGTACGACTTCTAAACCAAAATTGGCTCAGCTACACAGTGGCACGTTCTTGGATCACTGTGCGGCTTACTTGCGTGCAGACCCTCGTTCCCCAGGCGACAACTACGTTTCTGTTCTGCCTTTGCCTTGGATTATGGAGCAGGTTTACGTGGTTGGTCAGGCGTTGATTTCTCGTCAAATCGTTAACTTTGTGGAAGAACAAGAAACCATGATGTCCGACTTGCGTGAAATCGGTCCAAACTTTGTGCTGTTAGCGCCACGTGTGTGGGAAAACATTGTGGCAGACGTGTCTGCACGAATGATGGATTCGACACCGTTTAAGCAAAAGATGTACAAACTGGGCATGAGCTTAGCCAACAAAGCGTTAGAGCAGGGCAAACGTTCTAAACTCGCCGAATGGATTCTTTTGCGTGCTTTGCGAGACCGTTTAGGCTTTTCGAACCTAACATCTGCTGCAACGGGCGGCGCGGCGATGGGGCCTGACACTTTCCGTTACCTACAAGCTATTGGTGTGCCACTTAAGCAGCTTTATGGTCAGACCGAAATGTGTGGCGCATACACCGTGCACCAAGCGGATGATGTGGATTACGATTCCGTTGGTGTTGCGTTTGATAATGCAGAAGTGAAAGTCATCAACCCAGACAGCAATGGCGTTGGTGAAATCATCGCGAAAAGTACAGGCATGTTTACTGGCTACTTAAACAACCAAGCAGCATATGATGAAGATGTTCAAGATGGTTGGATGCACACAGGCGATGCGGGCTATTTTAAAGATTCCGGTCACTTGGTCGTGATTGATCGTCTGAAAGATATGTCGGAAACCAGCCATGGCGACCGTTATTCGCCACAGTTTATCGAAAACAAACTCAAGTTCTCGCCGTTTATTGCAGAAGCCGTGGTGGTAGGTAAAGGTCGACCTTGGCTGTCTGCCATTATCTGTATTCGCTATGCGATCGTCGCGAAGTGGGCAGAGCAACGCGGCTTGGCATTTACCAACTACACCAACTTATCTGCTCAACCAGAAGTGTACCAAGCGATTCGTGAAGAAGTTCAAAAAGTGAACGAATCCCTACCGGATGCACAGAAGATCAGCAAATTCATTCTACTTTACAAAGAGTTGGATGCCGACGATGGAGAGCTAACTCGCACACGTAAAGTACGCCGTGGTGTGGTTGCAGAGAAATACGGAGACATCATCGAAACCATCTACAGCGACGATCCAAAAGTCGATGTCGATACAGTGATCACTTATCAAGATGGCACCAAAACACGCATTCAAACGTCGCTAGTTATTGAAACGCTTATTGAGCATGAGCCAACACTAGTGGATAGCGAACAACGGAGGATCGCATAGTGAATACGGATTTATTACTGCAACTCGTCATTAATGGCGTGATCGTTGGCATGTTGTATGGCGTTGTCGCCATGTGCTTTGTATTGATTTACAAATCGACCCAGGTGGTCAACTTTGCTCAGGGTGAGTTTTTGTTGATTGGCGCGTGGGTATGTTGGGCGGCATTGGTGCACCTACAGTTACCGTTTTTTATTGGCTTTTTACTCACGCTCGCGTTCATGATGATTTTTGGTATCGCCGTGCAAACCATTGTGCTCAGACCGTTGATTGGTGAACCGATTATCTCTGTGATCATGGTGACCATTGGTCTATCGATGTTTTTCCAAGCGCTGATGAAGTGGATATTCGGTGTCTCGGCTGTGTCGTACCCGCAAGTGTTCGAAACCAACGTGGTGAATATCGGAGGTTTGAATGTTGAGTTTGCTTACATTCTGAGCTTGATCTTCTCAATGCTCATCATGGGCGCGTTCTACTGGTTCTTCAAATTCAGCAAAATGGGTCTGGCAATGCGCGCAACGGCATTCAACCAGCAAGTAGCCCAGAGTCTTGGCATTTCCATCAAGAAAGTGTTCGCCATCAGTTGGGCCATTTCGGCAATGGTATCTGCAACAGCAGGGATTGTTATCGGTATCGTTAACGGCGTATCTGACGCGCTATCCATTATTGGTATCAAAGTTTTCCCAGCCGTTATTTTAGGTGGCTTAGATTCGGTAGTCGGCGCAATTGTCGGTGGTATCACCATCGGGGTGCTAGAAAACTTGGCTGAGTTTTTTGATAGCCAATACCTGCAAGTGGGTAACCTGTACAACATCGCACCATTCTATGTGCTGTTAATCATTCTTGCCTTCAAGCCATATGGCCTGTTTGGTACCAAAGATATTGAGCGTATTTAAGGAGAAATAACATGGCTCAACTTAGCATGCGCCCATGTGGGGATTTTCGAACCACATACAAAAGCGATACGCCAATTTTTGAAACCAAAACCATCAGAAGCCTTGCGATTGCTGGTGTCATCGCCATGCTGGCAGCACCGCTGGTCTTGGATATTTACTTCCTAAACCTGTTTATTCAGATTGCATACCTCGGTATCGCGGCATTGGGCTTAAACATTTTGGTTGGTTTTACCGGACAAATCTCGCTAGGTCACGGTGCGTTCTTTGGCTTTGGCGCCTTTGCATCGGCTTGGCTAAATAACCAGTTTAACATTCCAGTCGTGTTTGCGATTCCGCTTGCGGGTTACTTAACCATGATTGTGGGGATGCTGTTTGGTCTGCCAGCGGCTCGAATTAAAGGTTTATATCTAGCTATCGCAACGTTGGCGGCGCAGTTTATTCTAGAGGACTTCTTTGCTCGCGCAGATTGGTTCAGTGGCGGCTCATACGGTGCAAGCGCGAACCCAATTAATTTGTTTGGCTTTGAGTTTACGACTGACGAAAGCTTCTTCTACATCGCCCTGTTTGCGCTGATCTTCATGTATATGTGGGCATCAAACTTAATCCGTTCTCGTGACGGTCGCGCGTTTGTCTCAGTACGAGATCACTATCTGTCAGCAGAGATCATGGGAATCAACCTAACCAAGTATCGTCTGCTCTCATTTGGAGTGTGTGCATTCTATGCGGGCATCGGGGGCGCACTCTACGGACATTATCTAGGGTTTGTATCAGCAGAAGGCTTCACCATCATGATGTCTATCCAGTTTTTGGCCATGATCATCATTGGTGGCTTAGGCTCAGTTAAAGGTACGCTGATGGGGACGATATTTATCGTACTGCTGCCTGAAGTTTTAGAGTTTGGCGTAACGGGGCTTTCAGCGTTTGGTGATACCACCGCTTTCACTGATGGTCTGGCTTACTTCAAAGAGATGGCGATTGGTTTAGTCATCATGCTGTTCCTTATTTTCGAACCTCAAGGATTATCGCATCGCTGGCAACAGATTCGAGCATATTGGAAACACTATCCGTTCTCATATTAACGTGGAATTAAGTGGAATATACCTCAATAACAAGGACAACGAGTTATGAACAAAGGACATTTAGCGACAACGTTGGTGCTGTCATCTGCACTGTTTACTACCACAACTTGGGCAAAAGATTCTGTGTTTGTCGGGCAATTAGTCGACTTTTCTGGACCAACTGCCTATGTGAGCAAGCCCTATGGTTCTGGCGTGCGAGACGCATTGCGTTGGATTAACCAAAACGGTGGCATTAACGGTACCGAGCTCGAATTTGAAACAGTAGACATGGCGTACAAAGTACCAGTGGCGATTTCCAACTATAAACGTTGGGTGGCGCGTAAAGACATGGTTGCGCTGCAAGGTTGGGGTACGGCGGATACCGAAGCACTTATTTCGTTTGTTACCAAAGACAAAGTGCCGGTGTTCTCTGCTTCTTACTCTGGTCACTTAACTGACCCAACCGGTAAAAACCCAAAAACCGCGAAACCAGCGCCTTATAACTTCTTTTATGGTGCGTCGTACTCAGATGCGTGCCGTGCGCTAGTTAAGTGGGCGAAAGAAGATTGGGAATCTAAGGGCAATCAAGGTGCGCCGAAATTTACGCACATTGGCGATAACCATCCATTCCCGAATGCGCCAAAAGAAGCGTGTGCAGAGTACGCCAAAGAACTTGGTTTTGATGTGCAAAACCCAGTCGTTGTGTCACTAAAACCAGGGGACTTCAAAGCGCAATGTTTGTCGCTGAAAGAGTCAGGCACCAACTACGGTTACATTGCTAATATCGGTAGCTCGGTTATCTCACTAGTGAAGTCTTGTAACACGGTTGGGACAGAGTTCCAGTACATGGCAAACATTTGGGGCGGCGATAAGCCAGTGCTTGAAGCAGCAGGCGATGGCCTTAAAGATTACGTTTTCCCAGGTATGACTGCGTTTTGGGGAGATGATAATGAAGGCATGAAACTGGTCCGTGAGATTTCTAAGCAGTCTGAATCAGAGCCGGGCGAATTCAGAACTCACCATTACATTCGCGGTATTTGTTCTGCGTTCTATATGAAAGAAGCAATGGAGTGGGCGAAAGACAACGGTGGCATCACAGGTGAAAACATCAAGAAGGGCATGTATGTCCATGACAACTGGGTACCACAAGGCTTAGAAGGTGTTTGTGTCCCTGCGAACTGGAAACCGGAAGATCACCGAGGCACAACAACCGTGAACGTCTTTATGGGCAACAACGATGGCGGCGCAGTTGATATTAAGAAAGTATCTCAGGTGACATTGTCACGTCGTGACGATTGGCTAGGTTACTAATCTACGACTTATTAATAACAAAGCTTACTGAAAATAAGGATGGGTGAGAGAACACTCTCACCCTAGCAAGGAGTAGCTTGATGGCTGAATTAGCAACGAATATCGAACCGGCAGAAATACTGCTTTCAGTGAACAACATTGAAGTCGTCTACGACGAAGTAATACTAGTACTTCGCGGTGTGAGTTTAGAAGTTCCAAAAGGGCAGATTGTGACCTTACTGGGCGCCAACGGTGCGGGTAAATCCACAACGTTGAAAGCCATTTCTGGTTTATTGAAAACCGAAGATGGTGAAGTGACGCGCGGCGAAATCAACTTCATGGGCGAGCGTATAGACAACAAAAGCCCGGAAGAGATCGTCCGTTCGGGCATCTTCCAAGTTATGGAAGGGCGCCGAATTGTTGAAGATATGACGGTAATAGAAAATCTTCGCTTAGGCGCTTATACACGCTCTGACAACGAAGTTGAACAAGACATCGAAATGGTGTTTGACTATTTCCCGCGACTCAAAGAGCGCACTGGCCTGGCGGGCTATTTGTCTGGCGGTGAGCAACAAATGTTAGCGATTGGCCGAGCGTTAATGGCTCGACCGAAGATGATTTTGTTGGACGAACCGTCTATGGGGCTTTCTCCACTGCTAGTTAAAGAAGTATTCAGCATTATTAACAAGATCAACAAAGAGCAAGGTATTACCATGCTTTTGGTTGAACAGAATGCCAACTTCGCTCTTCAAGCGGCCGATTACGGTTACATCATGGAATCAGGCAAAATCGTACTAGATGGCAGCAAGCACGAATTGCTAAACAATGAAGACGTAAAAGAATTCTACCTTGGCGGCGGCGATGAAGATCGCAAGAGCTTTAAGAATCTGAAATCTTACAAACGTCGTAAGCGTTGGTTGTAAGGAGCAAGGATGAACGAACTATTTGATGCGAAAGAATCGTTGTCTCTACAGGCGCGAGAAGAGTCGCTGTTTCAACGTTTGCCAGCACTGATTGAAAATTCGAAAGCCAATAGCGAACATTACGCGGCGCATTTTTCTGAGTTAGAGCCTACATTGGCAAACAATCGTGAAGGGCTTGCTCAGTTCCCGATTACACGTAAGTTCAATGTACCTAATCAGCAGCAACTTAAACCGCCGTTTGGTGGCTTAAATAGCGCTGCCATTGGTCAAATGGCGCGCGTATTCCAATCTCCTGGGCCGTTGTATGAGGCTCAAACGGATGAGGCCGATTTCTGGCGTATGGGGCGCGCGTTTCACGCTGCTGGGTTCTGTGCGGGTGATTTAGTGCATAACACGCTCTCTTACCATTTCTCTCCTGGCGGATTTATTATGGATGGTGGCGCAAGGGCTTGTGGCTGTGCGGTATTTCCGGCTGGAGTAGGCAATACCGAAGCGCAAATAGAGGCAATTAAACAGCTTCAACCTAATGGTTACACTGGTACACCTTCGTATTTGCTGACGTTGCTACAAAAGTATCAAGAGAAATACAATGAGCTGCCTAGCTTTGAGAAAGCTCTGGTCTCTGGTGAAGCGGTTACAGCAGACATGCAACAGATGTTTGAGGAAAAAGGCATTGCAGTATTTCAAGCCTACGCAAGTGCAGAGCTTGGTTTGATTGCTTATCAAGTGTCTGGTGAACAAGGATTAGTGATTGCCGAAGATATTATTGTTGAAATCGTTGATCCTGATGGTGTTCCTGTACAACCGGGAGAAGTCGGTGAAGTCGTTGTAACGTCGCTCGATGAGAAGTTCCCGCTGATTCGCTACGCAACGGGAGATTTATCGGCATATCTAGAGATTAGTTCTGATTCTTCACGCACGAATGCACGAATTAAGGGCTGGATGGGACGAGCAGACTCCGCGGTGAAAGTAAAAGGGCTGTTTGTTTATCCGCATCAGATCCAAGAAGTCTGTCGTCGCCACGATATTAAAGGCTCCTTGAAAATTGAGCGCGATGGCTTCAACGATGCCATTACTTTCTGTTGTCATGATGTGCATGTATCAGCAGAGGACATTCAAGCAACACTCCAGTCTGTCACTAAACTGAAAGGCAATGTCCAGTTTGTACCGAACCAAGCGGAGCAGCCGTTAATCAATGATCTTCGCAGTTAACTCATTGGTGGCATAAGTGCAGTAGAAAGTGGTTGTCATAAAAAACTAACAACGTCAGACAAAAGGCTAGAAAAGGGATACCACATTGCGCTGCGTATCCCTTTATTTTTTACTACCGCAATCAGGGAGCGGGTAAATGAAACAGGCACCAATGATTAACACACAATTCTGGGATGATTTGTTTATCCGAGGCACTATGCCTTGGGATGCCCAATCGACACCTCAAGAACTCAAGGATTATCTCGACAATTCACTTCATGTAGGCCAGTCAGTGTTTATTCCTGGGTGTGGTGCCGCTTATGAACTGAGCACTTTTATTCAATATGGGCATGACGTGATCGCGATGGATTACAGCCAAGAAGCGGTAAAAATGGCGCAATCAACGTTAGGTAACTACAAAGATAAAGTCGTATTGGGTGATGTATTTAATGCCGATTTTTCTCACTCGTTTGATGTCATTTACGAGCGGGCCTTTCTCGCAGCACTACCGAGAGACATGTGGTCAGAATACTTTTCGATGGTGGATAAATTATTGCCAAGCGGAGGTTTTCTAATTGGTTTTTTCGTCATTGATGATAATTACCTATCACGCTTTCCTCCATTTTGTTTGCGAAGTGGGGAGTTGGCATCTTTTCTAGAGCCCACGTTTGAACTTGTGAAGTCCTCAGTGGTGGCAAACAGTGTTGAGGTTTTTAAAGGCAGAGAGCAATGGATGGTGTGGCAGAAACGTTAGTCGTCACTGAGACTTCTTTAGAAAGTATTCGCGGAAACTGTCTGGTTCTTTGTGAATCGCTGATACATAAGTCTTCACTCTATGCCTGATGGAATGCTCACATAGTTTGTCGGTTTGTGTGAAACATTAATTTCTCGTTGCTGGTTTAAGTTGTTGAGATATCTCTAACAGCGGTCGAGTGGTTGAGTTTATTGCCGGCACGGGTTGTGTGCTCAGAGCGTAAAGCGACAGATCAGCATCGATCCGAAAGGTAGTAGAACGTCTCTCACTGATCTGTCTATTTCATGCTTATACTATTTTAGGTTGACCATCTGATGCGGTGGCACCGCCGTCTACAGGTAGGTTTACGCCATTAATGAAAGATGCGTCATCACTTGCCAAGAAAGTCACGACAGACGCAATTTCTTCAGGTTCGGCTGCTCGGCCAAGCGCAATGCGCTCATTGAATTTATCGCGGATGTCCTGCGGCCAGCCGTTTGTCATGTTGGTTTTTACTAAACTTGGGCATACGGCGTTAATTCTTACCCCATCCGCACCATGGTCCAATGCCATCGCTCGGGTAAGGTTCACCACTGCGCCTTTACTCGCGCAATAGAATGCGGCACCCCAGTCACCACCCAAACCGGAAACGGACGCGGTATTTACCATACAACCTTTCGTTTTTAAGAGTTCAGGCAAAGCAAACTTCGCGCAATAAACAACACCATCAATGTTTACACCAGAGATCTTCTTCCAGTCTTCCACACTACCTTCAATCACGGAGCCAGGGACATGTACGCCAGCATTGTTTACTAAAATATCCAGTTTACCGAAACGGGTAACAACGTCAGAAATCAGTGCTGCGACTTTTTCTGGGTCAGAAACATCAATAGAATGCGCAGACACACGCTGTTTATCAAAGCCCTCAACGGCGTTTGCCAATTGCTCTTCATTCCAATCGGCAAGAGCGACGTTTGCGCCTTCTTCATACAAACGTTTTGCGATGGCCAAACCAATACCATTGGCAGAACCAGTGACGAGTGCGACTTTATTTTTTAATCCTCTCATGCGATTTCTCCTTCGAAACTTACAAAAACGGGATCTTGATTTTTCTCTGTGCGCGGCAACATCAGTTTGTCGTTGTCGCTGTAATCTACGGGGATAGCCACCACTGCTGGTCCTTCAACGTCCATGGCTTTATTCAATGTCGGTAGCAATTCGTGTTGACTAGTCACTGCGAAGCCTTTCGCGCCAAATGATTCGGCGTACGCCTTGAAATCAATTGGTCCAAATTTCACACCAGAGCAGCGCTGATATTTGTTGATCTCTTGCATTTCTACCATGTTGTAGGCGTTATCAACCCACACAATATGGACGATATTACAGTTCAGTCTAACCGCGGTTTCTAACTCCATGCTCGATTGCATAAAACCGCCGTCTCCTGATATCGATACCACTTTGCTACCAGGTTTTAGTAGGCTGGCACCAATGGCCCATGGTAGTGCAACGCCCATTGTTTGTTGGCCGTTAGACACCAGCATTTGGCGAGCTCGAAAACAACTTAAGTAACGAGCGATCCAGATGTGGAAGCTCCCCATATCAAGACATAGCGTGGTATCTGGTGTGATGATAGATTGCATGGCTTTAATCAGTGCCAGTGGATGAAATCCTTGCTTGTGATAGACATTGGGATAGGTTTTGATCACTTGCCGTTGCAGTGCTACCTCTTCCAGTACTGAAAGTGCCGTTGGGGAAAGGCGGGCATATTCAGAGATATAGCTGCCCATCTTGTCTAATGACTGCGCAATGTTTCCGACGATTTCAACACAAGGCTGATAATTAAGTTGGTATTCTGCCGGTTCAATATCGAGGTGAATCACTGGGTTGCGGTGGCTGTTCCAAAGCTCAGGGTCATACTCTATTGGGCTAAAGCCGATGGTGAGAATTAAATCGGCGTCCCGCAGTAAAACATCGCCAGGTTGGTTATTAAACAAACCGACACGCCCAGCAAAGTGATGATAGTAATTGATGTCTACCGTGCCGGCGGCTTGGTAAGTGCCGACAACGGGTAGCTGCGTATTTTGAAGAAATCGGGCGATAGCAGCAGCGTTTTTACTGCGGCTCGCGTGAAGGCCAAGTAAAACCACACAGCGCTTTGCTTTACTGATTCGACTGACCGCTTCTTCGATTGCTGCGATGTCTGCGCAACCAGGCTGTGTGTAAGGCGAGGGGACAATAATGTCCGTTTGGGTTTGCTCGGATAAAACATCTTGGGGGAGACTCAAAAAGCAAGCCCCAGGACGACCTGACTCTGCGATACGAAATGCGTTCGCCATGATCTCGCTTGCGGCGTCCACATGCTGCACTTCAGCACTGAACTTAGTTATAGAGCGAAAAATACTGACGGTATCCATGCTCTGGTGTGTTTGTTTTTGCTGGTCAGTTCGTTTCACCGCACCACCGATAGCAATCAGCGGATCGCCTTCGGAGTTTGCTGTTGCCACTCCCGTAACTAGATTTCCACAGCCAGGGCCTGACGTAACCATGGTGACGCCTGCTTTGCCGGTTAGTCTTCCCATAACGCCCGCCATAAATGCGCCGTTAGCTTCGTGGCGTACCGGAATCATTTGGATGTTAGTGTCTTCAATCGCATCGAACAGTCGATCGATTTTTGCACCGGGAATACCGAAAATGTACTTAATGCCGAGAGACTCTAGCTGTTGAGCGATCAACTGAGATCCATTTTTATTTGAAGGTTTGGATTGCATTTGTTGTCCTTATTATTTGCCTGACTTTGTTACTTTTCCGCCTTTTCTATGGCGGTATTTATATCTTCCGGAGCCAAATTGGCGTTGAGAAAGTCTGTCGATACCGGGGTATCAATCACTAGCCGCGAGACTTTGCCAATCTGGAGGAACCCTGACGAAATGCTGTAATCCTGAATATGACCACCTCCTTGGCGGTCATCGGTAATAAAGTGTTCGTGATAGCCGGGCACATTGATGCCAGTCGTATATTTAGGACTGCGAAAGCCGGCGACCACGCCTTGCTTATGCGTGAAGCGGAACGTTGGTTGTTCTTTGACCACTTCAAGCATTGGCCGATAAGGGCGTGTTTGTTTAGGTACGGTGCGAGTACGAACTGAATCGAAAACGCCATCAATGCGCACTGCGCAAAATAGGTTATCGCTTGGAACCATCTCGTCTATGATGCTATGGACTTCATGACGTGACATGCGCGATGTCAGTGGCAGCTCGATATCAGGCTTAAAAAAAGTCATGACAGCAAAGGGCGTTTTTTGCGCCAGGTCTGCCGGGTTTGCGGAGCCATCCGACTTGAGTTGAAAAACTTCCTTATCAAACGCAATCAACTCACCATCCAATTCATTGAACGTACCTAAACCAAAATCCCCATGTTTCAGCAGTTCTTCTATGGTTGTTGAGCCTTCGTAAACACCAGCGATCAAAGCACTCATTAACGAAGTCTGATAAATCTCACCATCTCCGGTAACGTGATGGTATTCAGAAAATTCTTTCGCTACTTCAAGCGAACAAGCACATAGAGGGTTATAAAATCCACGCATGAGTAAGACCAGTTATGCAATGAAGAGTATATTTAGATTGACTTCTACACGGTGCTAAATCCAATATAAAAAAGATTTATTTTGATATGGAAAATATATGGAATTTCGCTACCTGAAGTATTTTGTCGCGGTCGCCGAGACTCGTCACTTTACCCGAGCAGCTGAACAGTTAGGGATTGCGCAACCTCCTTTGAGTCAACAAATCAAAAAGCTAGAGCACGAGCTTGGCGTGGACTTATTTAAGCGCTTGTCTAGAGGAGTAGAACTGACCCATGCAGGGCAAGTCTTTTATACGGATGCGGTAAATATTCTTGCTGATGTGGAACGCGCTAAAGCAAAAGCCCGACAGATTGCCCGTGGTGAAAATACGCAGGTTAAAATTGGGTTCGCGACGTCAACATCAACCTGCATTAAGGTATTGGAGAGGATTGGGCGTATTCAAGAGAATGGGGTTCATTTACAGACGGCGGAACTATCAATGCCAGAGCTTGCCACTCAGTTAAAAAGCAAACAACTTGATCTCGCAATCATGCGGCTACCCTGTTACGCCAGTGAGCCTTTTGAGCACAAGGTGTTGTTTAACGACCCGTTTGTCGCGGTGATTCCGGCGGGGCACGAACTGGCAAAATATCCCTGTATCCAGATGAAACAGTTGAGAGGCCATAAAATTTTACTGTTTCCACGAGAGACGGGCCCCGCATTGTTTGATGGCATGAGCACACTTTTTGCCGACGCAGGAGTAAGGCTCGAACCACAGTTCGCAGCACCGCAACTTCGTACGACGATTGCCATGGCGCAGGCTGGGTTAGGTATCGCTCTCGTTCCGCGCTCACTGGCTGAACATCTCGATGATTCCGCGACAGTCGCCGAGATTGATGATATCCCCCTAACCAGTCGTGTTGTCGTTGCTTGGGAGGCGTCTAATCTCAATAAACAAGCGTTAAAAGTAGCCACGAACATCGGTCATGTTGAGGCTTAAAGATGAGTCATCGAACTGGCTCTGATAGCCACAGGCAAATGTGATACTCTCACTCGTTATATGCAAAGCTATGCTTTGGTTGAATAGACAAATCTTACTCAACGAATAGAACTTACTGAGGATGTACCAATGATATACGCTGCGGTCTTTGATATGGACGGGTTGCTGATTGATTCAGAACCTTTGTGGAAGGAAGCGGAAAAGCAGGTGTTTTCATCAGTTGGTGTCCAAGTGACCGAAGTGCTGTCAAAGCAGACTGCAACTATGACGACAGGTGAAGTAACAAGGTTTTGGTATGAACGTAATCCTTGGCAAGAAAAGAGCCTAGAGGAAGTAGAGAATGCTGTTGTGGATAAAGTGGAGGCATTAATAATTGAAAAAGGATGCGAATTAGAGGGTGTTACAGAAACACTCAAATTGCTTAAGGAAAAAGGGTTTAAGATAGGGTTGTCTACTAATTCACCTTATCAACTCATTCCCATCATTTTGAACAAACTCGGTATTGCCAGTTACTTTGACGCGATATCATCGTCAGACGATGTAGAGCAGGGTAAGCCAGAGCCAGATGTCTACCTTTCAACAATCAATAAACTAGGTGTAGATTCAAGTAACTGTATTGCCTTTGAAGACTCTTATTCGGGTATGCTTGCGGCAACACGAGCAAACATAAAAACAGTCGTGATACCTCAACCTGATAAGTTCTACCAAGAGTTTAATGAAGCCAGTCTAAAGCTGCAAAAGCTATCAGAGTTTAATGAAAGCCATTTGGCGAGTTTAATGGACTTGAATTTGAAAGCAACACTTGCACCAACACCGCATGAAAGTTTTTTAGAAGAAGGACTTGATTGTGAATAGCCGGTCGCTGAAAAAATACCTACTGCCAATGTTCTTATTGGTTTTACCTATAGAATCATTCGCAAAAGATACGACTATGTTGGACGAGCTCAATAATCGATTTGTTACATTTGAAAGGCGATTTGATGATTGTATCAACTCTGCTTCTCAAAGTGATATGAGTGAAAACATTGTCAGTCAGATTCAAGCGCTTAATATTGATTTTGAAATTTCGGTTGGCTATTTATACAAACAATCACTTTATTTATGCTCTGATGATGAATTCAGTGATTTAGCAAGAATTATCATGATAATTGAAACCTCCGATAATGATGGATTGCAATTATCAAAGGCAAAAGCTAGTCAAATTAGAAAGCTACTTTTTAGCAAAGTGGATTTACGTTTAGAGTCGAAGTTTCAAAGTTTACCGCAAGATAAAAAGGAAGCATTACTGAGCATTGCGAAAAAGCTTGAACCTTTTGATCTCGTAAGCATGCATGAACGACTTCAGGCAATGTAGACTTATGAAAGAATGTTTTGAGTAGATTCTTAACGCTTGGCTTTTTCATTAAGATTGAGTATTAGGTTCAACGCCTCTAGCTCTTACACAAGATCTAGAGGCATCCATTTTTTATTGACTTAAACGTGTCGAGCTAAGATTTTAACCCTGCAGCGGTCATCATGACGCGAAATAACATAGACACTAACCCTAATGCAGCGACGCTAGCGATCCAAATCCCAATCATCCATGCCCACTGGCGACACCAATTTTTGATTTTCATACTCACTCCTTATCAACTCGTTAATGGTACGCTTCGTCTTCTTTCACTTTTCCGGAGAAGACGTAGTAACTCCAAAAGGTGTAAGCCAGAATGATCGGGATGATGATCACCGCTCCAACGAGCATAAAGCGCTGACTGCTTGCAGGAGCCGCTGCTTCCCATATCGATATGCTAGGAGGAATGATATTTGGCCAGATACTGATGCCAAGCCCAGCGAATCCGAGAATCACGATCACTAACGCCATCACGAAAGGGCTGCGCTCTTTACGCTTTTTAACGGAGTCGGCAATCTTCAAACATACCAACCCAGTAATGACAGGTACGGGCAGTAAGTAGAACAAATTAGGCAGAGAAAACCATCTTTCCGCAATGGCAGGGTAAGCAAGTGGAGTCCAAGCGCTCACAATGACTAATGCGGAGATCATTGCCAGTAGTGTTTTGTTAGTGAAGCGGTACATCGTGTTTTGCAGTTCACCTTCCGTCTTCATGATGAGCCATGTGCTACCAAGCAGCGCGTACGTTGCGACTAAACCCAAACCACAAAAGATGGGAAAAGGGGTGAGCCAGTCGAGTTGGCTACCTACGAAGACGCGGTTTTCCACCGCAAAGCCTTGAATTACCGCGCCAACAACGATGCCTTGGAAAAACGTGGTTAAAATCGAGCCGACCATAAAAGAGCGATCCCAGAACTTTAAGTGGCTTTCCAATGCTTTAAAGCGAAACTCAAACGCGACGCCACGAAAGATCAAAGCAATCAACATCAACGTTAAAGGGATGGTTAGCGCTTCAATAATCACCGCGTAAGCCATCGGAAAAGCGCCAAATAGAGATGCGCCTCCAAGCACAATCCAAGTTTCGTTGCCGTCCCAAACTGGCGCGACACTGTTGACCATGACGTCTTTTTGTTTTTCATCCTTGATGAAGGGCATCAGTATTCCAATACCCAAATCGAAGCCGTCCATGATGATGTACATCAAAGTGGCAAAAACGATGATCGCGAACCAAATCACGGATAAATCAAAATGCATATTTTCTACCTTCACTTTGTGACAAATTCTAAATGCGACCTGAAACGGTCGTCATGTCGTGCTCATCGTGTTCGATTGCATCGGGGCCTTTCTTGATTTGGTGGATCATGTAGTAATAACCAAAACCAAATACCAAGCTGTATACAACAAGGAAACACAGCAGGCTGATGCTCATTTGTAGGTCTCCGTGTGCAGAAACCGCATCACGCGTTTTTTGTACGCCATACACGACCCAAGGTTGCCGACCAACCTCTGTTGTAAACCAGCCAGCGAGTATTGCGATAAGACCAGATGGCCCCATAAACAATGAAAACTTGAGGAACCAACGCGAAGTATAAAGCGTGTTCTTTTTTCGTAACCATATGCTGTAGAAGCTCTGAAAAATCATCAGAAGTCCTAGCCCGACCATGATTCGAAATGACCAAAAGACGATAGGTGAGTTCGGTCGTTCCTCTTTCGGGAAGTCTTTCAGCGCCGGGATTGGCTCAGTTAAACTGTGGCGTAGGATCAAACTTCCTAAAACAGGAATTTCTAAGGCATAGTCTGTGCGTTCTTGTTCCATGTTTGGCATGCCGAACAATATCAATGGGGTTGGTTTGCCATCGCTGTTATCCCAATGTCCTTCGATGGCAGCGATTTTGGCGGGCTGGTGTTCCAGAGTGTTTAGCCCGTGCACATCGCCAATCACGGCTTGGAGTGGCGCAAGGAACACTAAGATCCCGAGCGACATCGAAAACATGGTTTTTACCGCAGTCGATTGATTGCCTCTCAATAAATGCCAAGCGGCTGACGCGCCTACAAAGAGTGCTGAACTGACGAAAGCCGCGACGCTCATGTGCGCCAAACGATAAGGAAATGAAGGATTGAAAACGATAGCAAACCAGTCGGTTGGCACCACACGTCCGTCGACAATTTCATAGCCTTGTGGCGTTTGCATCCAACTGTTGGAGGCGAGAATCCAGAACGTCGAAATGATCGTTCCTAACGCCACCATCGAGGTTGCAAAAAAGTGCAGCTTTTCGCCGACGCGACGCCACCCAAACAGCATTACGCCAAGAAATCCGGCTTCGAGAAAGAAAGCCGTTAACACTTCATAAGTCAGTAATGGGCCAGTGATAGAACCAGCGAAGTCGGAGAAACCACTCCAGTTGGTGCCGAATTGATAGGCCATGACAAGACCAGATACAACACCCATTCCAAAGTTAACCGCAAAAATTTTCGACCAGAAGTGATAGAGCTTTTGGTAATCGGGATTACGTGTTTTTAGCCATAAGCCTTCCAGCACGGCGAGATAGGTGGCCAAACCTATGGTGATAGCGGGGAAAATAATATGAAAGGATACCGTAAAGGCGAACTGTATCCGTGCAAGCATAAATGCGTCGAGGCCAAACATTAAACTTCCTTTGATCTTTTAAGTTTTATGAGAGAGCTATTTTAAAAGGAGCGGAATGAGGGAAGTAGGTACAGACAGTGACTATAAACCTATAACAGATTAAATATTGAAGTGTTATTATTTTGAATTCGGCTTTATGGAAGGGGATTTGCGTTTGGCGAAGTATCAAGAGTTAGTGGAACAGCTTAAAAGGCAGATAAAATCGGGGATATGGCATCCGGGTGACAAGCTGCCTTCGCTGCGTCGCCAATCTGAACACTCGGGTTTGAGCTTGATGACGGTGTTGCACGCGTATCAAATTCTGGAATCTCAAGGCTGGGTCACGTCACAGCCGCGATCTGGTTATCGAGTCGCGCCCAATATTAAGAGCTCAAATGAACCCCAAGCGCCAGCCGCGGTTTCGTGGACAGAGCAGGTAGACATCAATGAGTTTATCTTTGATGTTCTGCAGGCGAGTAAAAATCCATCCATGATCAATTTTGGCTTTGCCTATCCAGACCCAAGTTTGTACCCACGCTATCACGTGAATCGGGCGATGAGCGCAGCCGCTCGCAATATGCCGATTTCCACCACCTTTGATAACTTACCGCCGGGAAACGAACAATTACGCACCATCATCGCGAAGCGTTATGCTGCGAAAGGCATTGAAATTTCACCCGATGAAATTGTCATTACGGCAGGCGCGCTGGAGGCGTTAACGCTCAGTTTGCAAGCTTGTACAAGACCGGGAGATTGGGTGGTTGTGGAATCGCCTGCATTTTATGGTGCATTGCAATCCTTAGAGCGGTTAGGTTTGAAAGCGCTCTCAGTAAGAACAGACCCAGTCACGGGTATTGACCTAGATTCATTGGAACGAGCGCTGCAAACACACGATGTGAAAGCATGTTGGCTGATGTCGAACTTCCAAAATCCTCTGGGTTTTACGCTCTCCAACGAGAAAAAACAAAAGCTGATTGAGCTGACACAGCGATATAACGTGCCAGTGATTGAAGATGATGTGTACAGCGAACTGCATGCAGGGAATGACTCGGTCTACCCACTAAGAATGTTTGATGACACGGGCAATACCATGTTGTGCTCCTCGTTTTCAAAATCATTAATCGCAGGGCTACGTATTGGTTGGGTTGCGGCGGGAAAGCGGGCGCTAGAGGTACAAAAGTTACAGCTAATGAGTACATTAGCGACGAGCGCACCAGTGCAAATGACATTGGTGCACTATTTAACAAGCCGCAATTACGAATCGCATTTGAAGCAGTTACGGAAAAAGCTGTTTGAACGTAAAAGTAAGATGACGGATCTGCTTAGTGAGCTGTTACCTGAAGAAGTCAAAGTGTTAAGCCAAAGCGGCGGGTACTTTATTTGGTTAGAGCTTCCCAAGCATATCGACGCCTTGCAGATATATCGAGAAGCGCTAAAAGATAATATCAGCATCGCACCGGGAAAGATGTTCAGCCTGACAGAACAATACGATCACTGTATTCGTCTTAACGCTTCTTTTGAGCTTAATGACAAATACGTCCATGCTCTCAATTTGCTTGCCAACATTATTCGCTGTCATTTGGCGAAATAGCGACTTTCTTCAGTTTTTTGGTTTAATGGAGCGCGCCGGATTTCCGACAACTCGATCGCCCGGCACAACGTCTTTGGTTACGACAGAGCCAGCGCCAACGATGGCCTGGTCGCCAATGGTCACGCCTGGCAGTATGATAGCGCCCCCACCAATCCAAACGTTATTGCCGATGTTGACCGGTTTGGCGATCTCATCTCCAGCTAAGCGCCTTTGCGTATCGAGTGAATGAGCGGCTGTGTAAATTTGCACTCTAGGCCCAATCATGACGTTCGCGCCAACCTCAACCTGCCCATTGTCCAGAATAATGGCATCCCAGTTGATGTAGGTGTTTTCTCCGATGGACAAGTGACAACCGTAGGTAAGTTGTAGCGGTGGCTCTATACAGGCGCTGTTTTTTAATTGGACGCCCATTTCCGCCAATAGTTGTCTACGGATATCTGGGTTTGGCTCGTGGTTAAATTGGAAGACAAGCTGAGCGGTTTTGGCGCGCATTAGCTTTAGTTCTTCATCCAGACAATTATAGGTTTCTCCAGAGCGCATCCGAGTCAGTTCTGACATGACAATCATTCCATCAATGTTATTTGCAATAAGGTGCATAATAAGTGAGAGTGATTCGAAGTGAAAATTTGATGCTTAAAAATCAGAAAGTTATCACTGATTTGCCTTGCGTCTCAAGTTGGTTGATTGGCTCGTTTAGTTCACAAAGACGTACTCCCTAAATGGCTTAATCGGTTGAAGCCAAAGTGGGAAACCACTCGAAGCGTTTTACGTAGATTACTATATAGTTAATAAGAAGAACTTAATTGAGCCGCTTGCGCTATCGATTGGGCTAAAAATATAAGACTTATGCGCTCTGGCTTGCTGGCAACGATGAATCAAGAGTGAGCACTTTATGTTCGAACGGGTCATTTCATTTTTAGAAACAACACTGTTTACCTTTAACGAACAACCTATCACGTTGTGGGCGATATTGATGGTGCCGACATGGGTCATTGTCGCTTTATGGTTATCGAAAATTTTGATCAAAACCGTTACGTCAAGAATGTCTTCATCGGGGAAAGACCCAAACGTGATTCATTTGGTTAAACGGATATTATTTGTCATCGCTCTCGCCATTATTTTTATGACCACACTTTCGATGATAAATGTGCCAATTACCGCGTTTGCCTTTCTGTCTGGTGCCATCGCTATCGGCTTCGGTTTTGGTGCGCAAAACATCATTAACAACTTCATAAGTGGCTGGATTTTGATTGGTGAAAAGCCAATCCGAATTGGGGACTTTTTAGAGGTTGAGGGCGCCAAAGGCACTGTCGAGCAAATAAATACACGCTCAACGAGAATCAGACGAACCGATGGTGTTCATATGCTCATACCCAACAGTCAGTTGATTGAGAACGTGGTGATCAACTGGACGTTATGCGACAGATTAGTCCGTGGCTCTGTCGTCGTCGGTGTCGCGTATGGGAGCGATGTCAAACAGGTTGCTGCCTTAATGGCGGAAGTGACTTCGCAGCAAGCGCAAGTTCTGAGTTCGCCAGCGCCAGATGTGTTTTTTCAAGACTTTGGTGACAATGCTTTGATCTTCGAATCTTATTTTTGGATTAACTCAACGGTTGAGGGCGGTATTCGCTCGGTCGCAAGTGCCATGCGTTTTGAAATCTACGAAGCTTTCGAAAAGCACGGCATTGAAATCGCGTTTCCACAACGAGATGTGCACATTGATGGGCAAATCAAGTTGTCTAGGGAGAGAAACGGATAGGGCGATAAGCGGTATTGGTGTTCTTATCTTGGTGTCGAGTAACCATAGCGAGGCGGTCACAACACGGATTCACCTCGCTAGAAACCAGTTTGAAGGCGTTATTGGTTGTCCCACATGACTTCGCATTCTTCTTTGATTGCTGATTTTAGCAACTCAATCAGTGGAAACGCTCTGCGTCCTAGGCTTACCGCGGGCTCTGCTTGTTCTTCCTCTTCGTCTACATCAGTAGGGAGGTTTTCTTCAGCTGCATTTTTCGCAGATAGAGCAGAAGTTAATCTTGATAGCGCGTCAGGAACATCTTGAGCGGAAATTGATCCCGGCACCGTGCCGCTGTGACCCATCATTTTGAGCATATCTAATGCAATATCACCAAACATTGTGACGTTTGAGTGGCTTCGACAACGAAATGTTATGAGCATTTACCTGATCCTGTTTTATATGTTCGGTTTGAAACTAAATTGTAGCTGAAATCAGATACTAATTAATGTGATGAAGACCGTTGAGCGTTAAGGTTTTTAATGAGTAACAACAAAAAACGGGCACGTACGTCTGCATGCCCGTTGAAATACATTACCTGATTGGTTGTTGATGATTTACAAGCTATACGGATCGCCCAGAGCTAATGCGACCCTAGAAGCAGGAGACTTTCCTAACGCACGGCAAATTTGCCAACCTGCTTGATTGATGATGTTGAGATCAACCCCCGTTTCAATCCCGATCTGCTCACACAGATAAAGCACATCTTCCGTTGCAACATTGCCACTGGCCCCCTTTGCATAAGGGCAGCCGCCCAAACCAGCTACAGCGCTGTCAATGGTGTTGATGCCCATTAATAAGGCTTGGTAAATATTGGCTAGTGCTTGCCCGTATGTGTCGTGGAAGTGCACTGCTAATGCGTCTTTCGGCAGTTGCGTTAACAGCGAATCCAGCATGGCGATGACGCGATTTGGGGTTGCCTTACCGACAGTATCGCCCAGAGAAATTTCATAACATCCCATATCAAACAACGTATTGGCGACCGCAGTGGTTTGCTCTGGCTTGATTTCTTCCTCGTATGGGCAAACCATGGTGCAAGACAAATACCCGCGCACAGGTATGTTGTGCTGCTTTGCTAGTTCGATCACGGGCTCAAAACGAGAGAGGCTTTCCGCAATGCTGCAGTTGATGTTCTTCTGGCTGAACGCTTCTGAAGCGGAGCCAAATACCGCGATTTGCTTTACGCCGCTTTCCAGTGCACGTTCTAACCCTGCGAGATTTGGTGTGAGTGCGCTATAAACCACGTCAGGCTTTTGCGTGATACCTGAAAATACTTGATCGGAATCGGCCATTTGAGGCACCCATTTCGGCGAGACAAAAGAGCCTGCTTCAATGTGTTTTAAGCCACTGGTGCTTAGCTGATTGATCAAACGGATTTTATCAACCAGCGTCACTGCCGTTTCATTCTGCAAGCCATCACGCGCGCCAACTTCGACGATATTAACCTTCGCTGGTAGCATATTCGTGCTCCTTATCTTCACAGACATTATCGGGTGCAGAAATTAAATGCAGTAGGATGGAACCATGCTGTACTTGGTCTCCATGTTGATAAAACACTTCATCAACGGTTGCTGCTACCGGAGCGGTAATGGTGTATTCCATTTTCATTGCTTCGAGTACCAAAAGCGGATCGCCCGCCGCCACTTCGTCACCTTTAGCCACCATAACTGCTGAAATTATGCCGTTGAGTGGTGCGGTTGGACTTAGTTCATCATCTACATCTTTTGCAGAGTCAAAGTTAGGTTGATGAGCGAACGTGCGCTGCTGACAAAGATAAAATAGTGTTGTTCTTTGTTCATCGCTAAGTGCATTAAAGGTGTAACGCACATTATCAATATCGACGATAAACTGGTTGTCACTTTCAAGCAGGATGACCTGATGCAGATCCTCGCCGCATCGGACAGTGAAGTGAGATCCTGTATCTTGCGATGATTGTTGCAAACGTACTTGATGGTTGGCATTGGCATCCGTGAAGTTAAATCGGTAAACGTTGTCAACCGACAGTCTAAAACCTCGTTTGGTTGGCGCGGGTAACGTTGAGCTGTCTGATTTTGAAATCAGATCATTCCAGCGAGCAACCGCCGCCAATGTAAGCCAGATTGAATCCGACACGTCTTGCTGCTCATTTATGCCTTGTTGATGTGTGACGAGGAAACCTGTATCAAGCTCAACCTCTGCAAAGGCTGGCAGCGAAATAATGCTGTGCAGATAACCAATGTTTGTCGTTACGCCACGTACGTGATATTGAGTTAACGCCTGCTTAAGCTGCTTTAGAGCGATATCACGAGTTTGCCCCCAGACGATCAGTTTGCTGATCATCGGATCGTAGTATTCGCTAATGGTATCGCCTTGGGTAACACCGCTATCAACACGCACACAAGCTAGTCGAACATTGCTGTCTGAGATGGGTTCTTGTAAATAATCAATGCGTCCAGTCGACGGCATAAAGTCGTTGTCGGCATCTTCGGCGTAAATTCGCAGCTCGATTGAGTGTCCGTTATGGGTGATTTCGGATTGCGAGATCGGTAAATGCTCGCCAGCCGCAACTTTGAATTGCCATTCAACCAAATCAACGCCGGTGATCAATTCAGTGACAGGATGTTCAACTTGCAGACGGGTATTCATCTCCATGAAGTAGAATTGACCGCGGCTATCGAGTAAGAATTCAACCGTACCAGCGCCAACATAATCGATCGCTTGCGCGGCCTGAACCGCGGCTTCACCCATTTGTTTTCGCAGTTCATCACTAAGACCGGGAGCTGGTGCTTCTTCGACTACTTTTTGGTGACGACGTTGAATGGAGCAATCGCGATCAGATAGATAAACGCAGTTGCCATGTTGGTCAGCAAATACCTGAACTTCAACGTGGCGCGGTTGCAATATGCATTTTTCGACAAGAAGCTGCTTATCGCCAAAGCTTGAAAGTGCTTCACGCTGCGCACCGTCGATGGCCAGCGGCATTTCGGCTTCGCTGTTGACCACTCGCATGCCTTTACCGCCGCCCCCTTGGGTTGCTTTAAGCATCACTGGGTAACCGATTTTTTCCGCTTCCGCTAATAAGTGCTCAACGCTGTTGTCTGTGCCGTGATAGCCCGGAACCAAAGGCACGTTTGCCTCTGACATAATGGCTTTGGCTTGCGACTTCGAGCCCATCGCTTCAATTGCGCTGGTGGAAGGGCCAATAAAAACGATGCCATTTTCACTACACGCTTTGGCTAATTTCGGGTTCTCGGAAAGAAAACCATACCCAGGGTGGATAGCATCGGCTTGCCATTTTTTCGCTGCGCCGATAATCGCATCGATATCGAGATACGACTCACTCGCCGGAGCAGGGCCGATAAATTCGGCGAAATCCGCTTGTTTAACATGTAAGCTGCTGCGATCCGCTTCGGAATAGACGGCAACCGTCTCGATAGCCATGCTTTTTGCGGTTTTAATGATTCGGCAGGCAATTTCACCGCGGTTTGCGATCAGTATTCTTTTAAACATGATTCCTCCAATGAGCGGCGCGCTTTTCAAAAAATGCACTCAGTCCTTCTTGTCCTTCACTGGACACGCGGGCGGTTGCAATGGCTTGGCTGGTGTATTCAATTAATGAGTGATCGATAGGGTGGTTGTCACAACGTAAGCAGAGTGCTTTTGCCGCCTGCATGGCTTGTGGACCGTTGTTAAGCAGGTGGTCAATGGTGCGATTGACGGCTTCACGTGGTTGAGAGTCGATCTGATGAAGAATATTCATCGATAGCGCGGTTTCGGCATCAATCAGTTCGGCGGTTAAAAAGTAACGTCGGCTTTGTCGTTGTCCAATCGCTCGGATTACGTAGGGGCCGATGGTGGCGGGTAATAAACCGAGTTTCACTTCACTCAAACAGAAGCGGCTTTCAGGCGTACCGATGGCGATATCGCAGCAGCAGATAAGCCCCAGTGCACCACCAAATGCTGCGCCGTGCACCATAGCAATGGTTGGTTTGCTAAAGGTATCCAGTTTGTGCAGGAGCTTCGCTAGTTGCTGTGCGTCTTGCAGGTTTTCACTCTCGGTTTTGGTGGCCATTGACTGCATCCAGCCAAGATCCGCACCCGCAGAAAAGTGTTTCCCTTGCGCCGTTAGTACCAATGCACGTAGAGAGTCGTCTCTCTCAAGTTTTTCCAAGGTTTCGATAAGTGAAGCAATTAATTCATCATTAAACGCGTTGTGTTTCTCTGGTCGATTGAGGCTCAACCAAGCAACGCCATTGCTGTCTTTTTCAAGCAGTAGTCCGGTCATGTGACTTCCTTTGTCTGATATTTCAGTCTGTATTTCAATGCTCGCTAACCATTACTTGTTAAACATCAGTATTCGCGAGGAGTTAAGGTTTGCCTTGCATCCGACTACATACGGAAGATGCCAAATTTGCTGTCTGGTATCGGCGCATTAAGCGCAGCAGACAGAGCAATGCCGACAACATCACGGGTTTTCGCAGGGTCAATAATGCCGTCGTCCCACAAACGAGCACTGGCGTAATAAGCGTGGCTTTGAGTCTGATATTGCTCCGCAATTGGACGTTTGAACGCTTCTTCTTCCTCCGCGCTCCAGCTTTCGCCTTTGCGAGTTTTGATATCGCGGGTCACTTGCGCCATCACGCCAGCCGCTTGCTCTCCACCCATGACGGAGATGCGCGCGTTTGGCCACATCCACATCATGGTTGGATCATAAGCGCGGCCACACATGCCGTAGTTCCCAGCGCCATACGAGCCACCAATCACTACGGTAAACTTCGGCACGTCTGCACACGCAACAGCAGTTACCATTTTCGCACCATGTTTGGCGATGCCTTCGGCTTCGTACTTCTGACCGACCATAAAGCCCGTGATGTTCTGTAAGAAGAGCAGAGGAATTTTGCGTTGTGCGCACAGCTCAATAAAATGCGCGCCTTTTTGTGCTGATTCCGAAAATAGAATGCCGTTGTTAGCGACGATGCCAATCGGCATACCGTGAATATGGGCAAAGCCACAGACCAAGGTTTCGCCGAACAAGGCTTTAAATTCATCGAACTGGGAATCATCAACAATTCGGGCAATGACCTCTTTAACATCAAACGGCTTTTTGAGATCGGTTCCGACGATGCCGTACAGCTCTTGGGCAGGAAAACGTGGTTCCTGTGGTGCTTTTTGCTTGAGTTGAACGGGTTTCAAGTGGTTGATTTGTGAAACCGCTTGTCTTGCCAACTCTAACGCGTGGTGATCATTTTCTGCATAATAGTCCGCCACACCAGAGGTGCGACAATGAACGTCTGCGCCACCAAGATCTTCCGCGCTGACTTCTTCACCAGTCGCTGCTTTTACAAGAGGTGGACCTGCCAAGAAAATCGTGCCTTGTTCTTTGACTATGATGGATACGTCACACATGGCAGGAACATAAGCGCCGCCAGCGGTACATAGCCCCATGACCACCGCAATTTGTGGAGTGCCTTTGGCCGACATACGGGCTTGGTTGTAGAAAATACGGCCAAAATGGTCTTTATCTGGGAATACCTCATCTTGGCGGGGTAGGTTAGCGCCGCCAGAGTCGACTAAGTAAACACACGGTAGTTGGCATTTTTCTGCAATTTCTTGTGCTCTTAAGTGCTTTTTCACGGTGAGTGGGTAGTAACTGCCGCCTTTTACCGTCACGTCGTTCGCGACGATCATGCACTCAGTGCCGTCAATCACACCCACACCTGCAACCACTCCAGCACATGGAACGTAATCTGGATACACATCCCAGCCAGCAAATTGACCAATTTCTAGAAAGGACGAACAAGGGTCGAGTAGGGCAAGAATGCGCTCACGTACCGGAAGTTTGCCTTTCTTCTGCTGATGCTCGCGGGCTTTCTCACCGCCACCATCTTCTATTTGGGCAGTCACGGTATAAAGTTGATCTACAAGTGACGCCATAGAGCGGTAGTTTTCCTGATACTGCTCTGAATGGGTATTAATATTGGTCGTCAAACAAGCCATAAATAGCCGATCTCCATTCGGTAGACGGGTGACACCACCCGCCTTTATCTATGTTGAATAAGATTTAGGTTGAATAAGGAATTTATTTAGATTCAGAACGCCTAGGTATGTTGATTAGGCGCTTTCGTTAAACAATTCGCGACCAATAAGCATGCGGCGAATTTCTGAAGTGCCCGCACCGATTTCATACAGCTTGGCATCTCGCAACAAACGGCCCGTATCAAACTCGTTGATGTAGCCGTTACCGCCAAGTAGTTGAATCGCATCCAGTGCCATCTTGGTTGCCAGCTCTGCGCTGTAGAGGATCGCGCCAGCAGAATCTTTACGTGTGGTTTCACCGCGATCACAAGCGGCAGCGACGGCGTAAACATACGCTTTAGCGGCATTCATTTGTGTGTACATATCCGCGATTTTTGCTTGAACTAGCTGGAATTCACCGATGGATTTACCGAACTGTTTACGGTCGTGAATGTAAGGCACAACGGTATCCATACACGCCTGCATGATGCCAAGTGGGCCGCCTGCAAGCACCACACGTTCGTAGTCGAGGCCGCTCATCAATACTTTCACGCCTTGGTTTTCTTCGCCGAGAATATTTTCCGCAGGGACTTCGCAGTTTTGAAAGACCAGCTCACACGTATTCGAGCCGCGCATACCCAACTTGTCGAGTTTTTGTGCTTGAGTAAATCCAGGGAATCCGCGTTCCACAATAAATGCCGTGATGCCTTTGGAGTGCTGGCTTGGGTCGGTTTTGGCGTAGACAACATAGGTGTGTGCATCAGGGCCGTTGGTGATCCACATTTTGTTGCCGTTTAGCAGGAAAATATCGCCTTTACGTTCGGCTTTAAGCTGCATAGAGACCACATCAGAGCCGGCGCCGGGTTCACTCATTGCAAGGGCGCCGATATGTTCACCGGAGATGAGCTTAGGTAGGTATTTCTCTTTTTGCGCTTGTGTGCCGTTACGGTGGATTTGGTTGACGCAAAGGTTGGAGTGAGCGCCGTAACTTAACGCAACCGAAGCGGATGCTCGGCTGATTTCTTCCATAGCGATAACGTGGGCGAGATAGCCCATGCCTGCACCACCAAACTCTTCGCTGGTGGTTACACCTAAAAGACCCATGTCACCTAATTTGGACCAAAGATGGTTTGGAAAGTCGTTAGTTTGGTCGATAGATTGCGCTAGCGGCGCAATTTCTCTTGCAGCAAAACTATTGATTTGCTCGCGAAGCAAATCGGTATTTTCGTCATAAACAAAGTTCAGGGAAGAGTAGGTAGATTTCATTGCGTGTCCTTGCCTTTACGTCACCTACATCCCAGAGTTGAGGTGTTAGGTGACTTTTTCGCCTTTCATGGATCTCAGTGTGTTTTGGCATCGCAACTGCGCAGCATTTAACTCCATCATTACCGCTTGAATGTCGTTTGCTTGCTGTTGCAATGCTGCCTTCTTCTCTTCGATCAACCGAATCATATAGTTCAACTGCTCAGTACTTTGATCGGTATCGTAGAGTTCAAATAACTCTTTGATATCTGCAAGAGAAAAGCCCAATCGCTTACCTCGCAAAATCAGTTTTAGTCGAATTCGATCACGACCATTGTAGATTCGAGTGTTGCCTTTACGTTCTGGAGTTAGGAGACCTAAATCTTCGTAGAAGCGAATGCTTCGAGTAGTAATGTCGAACTCTTTCGCGAGCTCGCTGATCTTAAATGTGTTCATTCCTTAACCTTACGACTTTCGTATAACATTTACATGAATATACAATTCGTTAACGTTAAAGTAAACAAACAACATCCACTCTTGAGCCTTGATATCACTCGTATTTACTCGAAATCAAAGAATCACTCGAACAAACAATAACCTCAAACTTGACGTTAACGTAAATGTTAGTATAGTTATGACGTAAACGTCAACAAAAGGTTAATGGAATGAAAAATGAAACATGGATTGTTGCCGCTAAGCGAACGCCTATCGGCTCTTTTCAAGGTGCATTAGCTTCAACAGATGTCACGGAACTCGGTGCGAAAGCCATTCAAGGGGCGCTAGCCGAAAGCCAACTCGATGTGCACAAAATAGACGAAGTGTTGATGGGATGCGTTTTAACCGCCGGTGTGGGGCAAGCGCCTGCAAGACAAGCAAGTCTTAAAGCTGAAATGCCACAATCGATTGGTTGTACGACACTGAACAAAGTTTGTGGTTCGGGTATGAAAACCGTCATGCTGGCATATGACCTTATTCAATCTGGCAATGCGCATGCTGTCATCGCTGGTGGCATGGAAAACATGTCGTCTTCTCCTTATCTATTAAAGAAAGCGCGTGATGGTTTCCGTTTAGGTCACGAGCAAGTGCTTGATCACATGTTTTATGACGGGTTGCAGGATGCCTACCAAGGTGAGCTGATGGGTGTCTTTGCAGAACAGACGGCGCAAAAGTATCAGTTTAGCCGTGAAAGTATGGATGCCTGGGCGCAGCAGTCGGTGACTCGTGCGCAGCAAGCAATCGAACAAGGTTTGTTCAAAGAAGAGATCGTGCCTGTTAACGTAAAAAGTCGGCGCGGCGAAACCTTGGTTGTAGATGATGAGCAACCGAGCAAACTCGACGTCACTAAAATTCCTACCTTACGCCCTGCGTTTGCCAAAGATGGCGGCGTAACCGCAGCAAACTCTAGTTCCATTTCGGATGGTGCGTCGGCAATGATCTTAGTCGATAGTGATTTTGGTCGTCAGGAAAACCTTCAGCCTCTAGCCAAAATTGTCGCGTACAGCACGCATGCAAGGCAGCCTGATGAGTTCACCATCGCACCAGTCTTCGCGATTGAATCGCTGCTGGAAAAAACGGGCTGGGACAAATCAGACGTGGACCTTTGGGAAATCAATGAAGCTTTTGCTGTCGTGACTCAATACGCGGTGAAAGCTCTCGAACTGGACGAGAGCAAAGTGAACCCTCGCGGAGGGGCTTGTGCGCTGGGGCATCCAATAGGCGCAAGTGGCAATCGAATCCTTGTCACTTTGATTCATGCACTAAAACAAACTGGTGGTAAGCGTGGCGTTGCATCGCTTTGTATTGGCGGCGGCGAGGCAACCGCTATCGCGATTGAAATCTGCTAAATCACTCTCAACAAAGTTTCACTTACATAACAGTAGTCCGTAACAAGCTGAAAAATACAAGGATGTCATCATGACAGAACAAGTAAAGCAGTATATCGGTGGTGAATTTGCCATCTCCGATTCAAAACAATGGCTAGATGTAACCAACCCGGCAACCAACGAAGTGATTGCACAAGTACCTTGTGCCACGGAATCGGAAATGAATGCGGCGATTGCCAGCGCAACAGAAACGTTCAAACGCTGGAAAGAAGTTGCAGCGCCGGAGCGTGCTAGATTGATGCTGCGTTACCAACATTTGCTAAAAGAGCAACACGATGAGTTGGCGATACTGCTTTCAAGTGAGACAGGCAAAACCCTCGCGGATGCAAAGGGTGACATTTGGCGTGGGATTGAAGTCGTAGAACAAGCGGCGAACATTTGTAGCTCAATGATGGGCGAAACGGTTGAGAACGTCGCGACCAATATTGATGGTTACTCTTACATTCAACCGCTCGGCGTTTGTGCTGGCATTACACCGTTTAACTTCCCTGCGATGATTCCATTGTGGATGTTCCCGATGGCGATCGCTTGTGGCAACACCTTTATTTTGAAGCCGTCAGAGCAAGTGCCACTAACGGCAATGAAACTGGCGGAGCTGTTTGAACAAACTGGCGCACCAAAAGGCGTATTGCAAGTTGTTCACGGGACCAAAGAGCAAGTCGACCGCATTCTGACTGATCCAGTTGTTCGTGCGATCTCTTTTGTTGGCTCTGTGCCCGTTGGTGAGTACATCTACAAAACAGGTACAGACAACCTGAAACGCGTGCAGTCATTTGCAGGTGCTAAGAACCACATGGTCATCATGCCGGATGCAAACAAACAGCAAGTCATCAATAACCTAGTTGGCGCGTCAGTTGGTGCTGCAGGCCAACGCTGTATGGCTATTTCGGTTGCCGTATTTGTCGGCGAAACCAAAGAATGGATTCCAGAGCTTAAAGAGGCGTTAGCTCAGGTTCAGCCTGGCGCGTGGGATGATGAAACCGCCGGTTATGGTCCACTGATTAGCCCTCAAGCGAAGCAGCGAGTGGTGAATCTGATTAATGAAGGCAAAGCGTCAGGCGCGAATTGTGTTCTGGACGGGACAGATTGCCAAGTACCTGGCTTCCCGAACGGTAACTGGGTGGGGCCAACACTGTTTACCAACGTGACCACAGACATGTCGATTTATCAGGAAGAAATTTTCGGGCCTGTACTGTTAACTATGGAAGTGGATGACCTAGATGAAGCGATTGAACTGATCAATGCAAACCGCTTTGGTAATGGTACGTCTATTTTCACGGCGAACGGCGCTGCCGCGAGAAAGTATCAACACAATATCGAAGTAGGTAACGTAGGCATCAACGTGCCGATTCCGGTGCCATTGCCGTTCTTCTCGTTTACTGGGTGGAAAGGCAGCTTCTACGGCGACCTGCATGCTTACGGTAAACAAGCGGTTCGCTTCTACACCGAGACGAAAACTGTCACCGCGCGTTGGTTTGAAGATGACATTCCGAGCGGTCCAAACATGACCATTCAACTTAGCTAATTACTGGATTAGCGACACCTCTAGCCAAGCGCCACCGTTTAAGTGGGCTTGGCTCGGATACAAATGCAACGAATTAGACCTTAGGACTTCAAGATGGATTTTGAATTAAACGAAGATCAACTCGCGTTTGCCGAAGTAGCAAAGCAGTTTGCAGACCAAATGTTAGCGCCTCATGCGGCCGAGTGGGATGAAAACCATCATTTCCCTAAAGATGTACTGCGTCAAGCAGGTGAACTTGGTTTTCTGAGCATCTATACGCCGCCAGAGCATGGTGGCTTGGGGTTATCTCGTTTGGATGCGGCGATCATTTTCGAGCAGTTGGCTATGGGTTGTACCGCGACTACTGCGTTTATGACCATTCACAACATGGCGACGTGGATGATCACCAGCTTTGCCAAAGCCGAAGTGGCGCAGCAATTTAGCGCGGATCTAATTTCGGGTGAAAAGCTCGCTTCCTACTGTTTAACCGAACCTAATGCCGGCTCTGACGCCGCTTCTCTAACGACTAGCGCAGTGCGTGATGGCGATGAGTTTGTCCTCAATGGCGCAAAAGTGTTTATCTCTGGCGCGGGTGATACAGATGTATTGGTCGTGATGGCGCGTTCGTGTGGTGAAGGAGCGGGTGGCGTTTCTGCATTCGTTGTTCCTGCTGATTGCGAAGGCATTAGCTACGGTAAAAAAGAAGCCAAAATGGGTTGGAACTGCCAGCCAACTCGCATGATTACCTTCGAAAATGTTCGTATTCCGGCTGACTATCTGTTGGGTGAAGAGGGAGAAGGCTTTAAGTTCGCCATGCTTGGTCTGGATGGCGGCCGAATCAATATCGCCACTTGTTCCGTCGGTACTGCGCAACAAGCTCTGAACGAAGCCAAACAATACATGACCGAACGCAAACAGTTCGGCCGTTCACTGGCGCAATTTCAAGCGTTGCAGTTCAAGCTTGCTGATATGGCGACTGAGCTGGTCGCTGCGCGTCAAATGGTGCGACTCGCTGCCGCTAAACTCGATGCCCAGCACGCAGAAAAAAGTGCGTACTGTGCCATGGCAAAACGCTTTGCTACTGATGTGGGCTTTAAAGTCTGCGATCAGGCGCTGCAAATTCACGGTGGCTATGGCTACATCAAAGAATATCCAGTCGAGCGCCATTTCCGAGACGTTCGTGTTCACCAAATCCTTGAAGGTACCAACGAAATCATGCGTCTGATCGTCGCAAGACGATTACTAACGGAAGGCGTTGAGCTGCTTTAGTCAGCGAGACACAGCCTTACCTAAAGAAATTAAAAAGGACTGAAAGATTATGACGGCACAAATCAAACTAGAGCGTGAAGCGCACATTGCCAAGCTCACGATTAGTAACCCGCCAGCAAACACCTGGACGCTTGAATCTTTGAATCAGCTAAAAGAGTTGGCGATTGAACTCAGTAATGATCGCTCCATTTATGCGTTGGTATTAACAGGCGAAGGCGAGAAATTCTTTTCTGCTGGAGCGGATCTCAACAACTTTGCATCCGGCGATAAATCGCAAGCCGCAGATATGGCGTTCGCATTTGGTGAAGCCTTTGAAGCGCTGTCTGCGTTCGATGGTGTTTCCATCGCAGCAATTAATGGTTACGCGATGGGCGGCGGTTTGGAAGTGGCGATGGCGTGTGACATTCGCATCGCAGAAGAACAAGTACAAATGGCACTTCCTGAAGCATCGGTAGGCTTGTTGCCGTGTGCGGGCGGGACGCAAAACCTGACCGCGTTGGTAGGTGAAGGTTGGGCGAAGCGTATGATCCTGTGTGGCGAGCGTGTGACGGCCGAGCGAGCGGAAAAAATTGGGTTAGTCGAAGAGGTGGTGGCGAAAGGTCAAGCACTCGAAGCGGCTATGGGGCTAGCACAGCGTGTTGCAGGTCAATCACCGAAATCTGTGTCAGCGTGCAAAACGCTAATTCAAGGTCGACGCAGCCAAACTCATGCAGCTGGATTGGTTTTGGAGCGTGAACTGTTTTTACAGCTGTTCAATACACAAGATCAGACTGAGGGTGTGAATGCGTTTTTGCAAAAGCGCAAGCCACAATGGACAAACAGCTAGCGGAGGCCAAATGACAGGTACAGTAAATGTTTCAAAACTTGAGTGCGCTGATGGCTCTGTTATTGGTGTGCTAGAGCTTGATAACCCAGCAGCTCTCAACGCGTTGAGTTACGTGATGATTGAGAAGTTGTACAAACAGCTTAATGAATGGCAAACGGACGACAGCGTCATCGCGGTATTCTTGCATGCTCAAGGTGAAAAAGCGTTTTGTGCTGGTGGTGATATTCAAGCGATCTACCGTGCACTTGAAAACAAAGAGCAAGACTTTGATTCTGCGTTTTCAGCGATGGAAACCTTCTTTGACCTCGAATATCGCTGTGACCATCTTATTCATACTTATCCAAAACCGATCATCGCGTGGGGACATGGTTATTTGATGGGCGGCGGTGTGGGCTTATTTATGGGTGCTAGCCATCGCGTTGCAGAAACGACCACACGCTTTGCAATGCCAGAGATTAAAATTGGCCTTTACCCAGATGTAGGCGCGACGTACTTCCTAAACCAGTTGCCAAAACATTTGGCACTGTTCTTAAGTTTGACGGCTTGCCAAATTAACGCAACAGATATGAAAGCGTTGGGGTTAAGCCAATGGATTGCACAGCCAGAAAACAAGCAAGTGCTGCTGGATCTGCTTGCATCGGTAAGTTGGCAAGATGAAGCAAACATTAATGAAAAAATCGCCACTATGCTGCGTTCGGTACAAGTTGATGAGCCAAGCGAAGGGATGTTGATGCCCTATGCGGAATTGATTGAGCAGTTATGTTCGGGTGACTTAGCGTCAATTGTTGACGCAATCAGCAGTGCTAACGTTGATAACAAGTGGTTCGTCAATGCGCAGAAGTCACTGAACTATGGCAGTCCGTTGTCGCTCAGTATCACTTATCAGCAGTTAACGCAGTATCAAAATCTCTCTTTGAAAGCGTGTTTTGATATGGAGTTTAACCTAACACTACGTTGTGGCTTAGAAGGTGATTTTAGAGAAGGGGTTCGTGCGCTGATTATTGATAAAACCAATCAACCGACTTGGCAACATCGCACGGTTTCTGACGTAACGCCACAAGTTTTGGAGCGCTTCTTCTCGCCAATTGACTCAGCAGAATACCCACTGACCGCATCGTCGGTAGCTATAGCGGCACTTTAGTACAAGGAAGAAATACGATATGGACAAAATTGCATTTATTGGCCTTGGTAACATGGGTGCGCCTATGGCTAAGAATCTACTCAAAGCGGGCTTGAACGTCGAAGTATTTGATTTGAACCCAAACGCAGTTGAGGAGTTGACCGCATTGGGCGCTTCAAGTGCCGATTCCGTTCAGCAGGCAGTACAAGGTGTTGACGTGGTTGTCACTATGCTGCCAGCGAGCCAACACGTTCAAAGCGTTTATCTTGGTCAAGATGGCATCTTAGATAGCGTCGAATCAGGTACCTTGCTGATTGATTCTTCCACCATCGATCCGGCGACTGCTCGTTTGGTTGGCGAAAAAGCATCGCAACTTGGTATCAGTTTTGTTGATGCACCAGTATCTGGTGGCGTTGCGGGCGCAGCAGCAGGTACGTTAACTTTCATTGTTGGCGGCTCACAAGAGAACTTTGTTCAAGCCAAAGCGGTGCTTAGCCACATGGGTAAAAACATCTTCCATGCAGGCGATGCTGGAGCTGGTCAGGTGGCGAAGATCTGCAATAACATGATGTTGGGCATTTTGATGAGCGGCACCTGTGAAGCACTCAATTTAGGGATGGAAAACGGACTCGATCCCAAAGTGCTTTCCGACATCATGTTGCAAAGTTCAGGGCGTAACTGGGCGCTAGAGCTGTATAACCCTTGTCCAGGTGTGATGGAAAATACGCCTGCAAGCAATGGTTATCAAGGCGGCTTTATGAGCCAGTTAATGGCTAAAGATCTGGGTCTTGCGATGGAAGCGGCGGTTGCCAGTCAAACATCAACGCCAATGGGCAGCTTGGCTCGTAATCTGTTTAATTTTCACAACGGTCAGGGCAACGGGCAAAAAGATTTTTCAAGCTTGTTTGAGTTCTACCAAAAGCAAAATCAGGCCTAAGGAGCGCTTATGGAGTTAGCAAATAAGGTCATTGCGATCACGGGGGCAGGGCAGGGGCTGGGTAAACAAATGGCACTGTCACTGGCGGAAAATGGCGTTCATCTTGCGCTTATCGACCTCAATTCAGATCAACTGGCTGAAACGAAAGCGGAATGTGAATCTCTCGGCGTTACCGCTCGTTTTTATGTGACGAACGTGACTGACGAACAGCAGGTGTGCACTGCTTTTGAGCAAATTGAGGCAGATTTCAAGCAGCTCAATGGCGTTATCAATAACGCAGGTATTATGCGTGATGGTATGTTCATTAAAGTCAAAGATGGTCAGGTTAACACGATGTCGCTGGAACAATTTCAGTCTGTTCTAGATGTGAATGTAACAGGCACTTTCCTGTGTGGCCGTGAAGCGAGCAAGGTAATGCTGAACACCGATAGCAAAGGGGTTCTGATCAACATATCCAGCGTTGCGCGTGCCGGGAATATTGGTCAAACCAACTATTCAGCATCTAAAGCGGCGGTAGCCACCATGGCAACGGTGTGGGCGAAAGAGTTAGGGCGTTTCGGAATTCGCTCAGTGGCGATTGCTCCGGGTGTCATCAAAACTGCCATGACAGACCAAATAAAACCTGAAGCGATGGAACGTTTAATCGGAATGATTCCAGTTGGACGTTTAGGTTTGGCGGATGAAATTTCATCGACCATAAAATACGTGTTAACCAACGAATTCGTGACCGGACGAGTGTTCGAAGTCGATGGCGGAATGCGAATGTAACCCCCTCTGCAACATAAAAAAGGGGAGCGAGTTTGATTGTCCGCTTCCTTCCATTTTCTCCTTTCTTTTATTGCTTCTATCTGAAAAATGTATTGGATGCATGGTCGACTGCTATCTCATCGAACGGTATAAAAATTGATTCTATTTCTAATGTGAATGGTTAGTTCTATATTGCTTGTCATGTAAATGTATCAACTCACAACTAAGATGATCTTTTGTCTCACTAACGAGATCGTCATTCTTGGTGTGTAAAAAACATTCTTATTGGTCATATTGTAACCGAAAACTATTTCGGCATCTAAAGATGGTGATTTATTATTCAGCGCAAAATACATGGGAATATGAGGCTGACTGAATAACCTTCAGTTGTCTTAATAATAAATAATCAGAATTCTCAATTACACTGAAGTAACTACCCATTAGGGAAGAGCAATAATGTCACTATTTCATTCGCTTAGGACGATGCCGCTATTATTGGGGTGTCTGTGTTTTTCTGTTCAGGCCTCCACAGAAAAGGTGGAACAGGAAGGTAAGTTTTTACAGTCGTTAGAAGGCATCGAAAATCAAATTTACGCATTACCTCAGAGTTCTTTAGCTTTGATTGAAGCGTTAGAAGAAGAGTCTTTACTACAAAACCAACCAACAGCGCTGTTGGTGCGTTACTGGCTTGCCAAGGCCACGGTTTTAGAGCTGCTAGGGCGCGTAGAAGAGAGTCAGAGTGTCGTTCAAAAAGGATTGGAGCTTGTGCGTCCACAGAGCCATGAGTATCTCCTGTTTAAGTTGATTCAGATGCGAACTATGGTTGGAAAGAGCGATATCGATACCGCGCTTTCTGCGTTGGATAGCTTGTTGGAAACATCGCGTGAGAATGGTGATAAGCAACTTGAATCAGAAATCCTGTTGCTAAAAGGACGCTATTACGATGAGCAAGGTGAGTTTAAAAAATCCTATGCTGCACTTATGTCGTCCATGGATGTGGCTGAATCTTCAGGTGTTCACGGGCTGGTCGAACGTGCAGCACTAGAGCTAGGTGACGTACTTGTCAAAATTCAGGGTTACGACCGATCTGAGGCGCTTTTGGAACAAGCATATCGCTATTTTAGGGATAGGCGTATGTCGTTCAATGAGTTGTTGAGCGTTTTGACGATAGCGAAACTTCATAAAGCACAGTTCCAATACGAAGAGGCGATAGCGTCATATCAGCGAGCGTTAAAGCTGGCTCAAATTATCGGTGATGGACGCTTTAGATTTCGAGTTAACCTTGAACTTGCAGCTTTATATCGCGAGACGAATCAAGAA
Source organism: Vibrio sp. 2033 (assembly GCF_033339735.1). Lineage (NCBI taxonomy): Bacteria > Pseudomonadati > Pseudomonadota > Gammaproteobacteria > Vibrionales > Vibrionaceae > Vibrio > Vibrio sp. 2033. The sequence goes on along the minus strand of NZ_JAWOVC010000003.1, from coordinate 301,762 downwards.
AAGAAGATGGTTAACCACTTGAAGCTGGCGGAGAATTTACAGTACAGAGAAACGTCTAGCGCGTATTTGGCAACATTTAAGTTGTTACAAGCCGAATATATGTTAGAGCAGCAGCAATTTGAAATACTTTTAGCGATGATCGCGCCAATGCTGCCGGAGATTATAGAGAGTCGATACGTCAAGCAACAGCAAATGGAGCTACTAAAAGTCGCCGCTATGGCCTATGCGGGGAGCAATGACTTTAAACTAGCATTCGAAACTTACGGTAACTATCACGATAAATTTATCCAATTTAGCAATCAAAGAGAAGTTGAAAATCTTGAGCGCCAGCAGACGTTATTTGAATTGGAACGACTTGAATATGAGAACGAAGATCTCAACTGGAACAATGTGTTGCAGCGTATGGAGCTAGAAAATAACCGTCGTACTTTTTACTTATTGGGTGAAGCGCTACTTGCGCTCATCGGTGTTCTATTTTTGATGGCGGTAATATTTCTCGTCGTCAATCGCTCGCGTTTGAGAATGCGTCGCCTCGCAAAGACAGACACATTGACAGGGTTGTTCAATCGCGGTTTTTTAGAGGACTGGTTCACTAAGCCAGTAGAAGTGAGGCGTGAGCGAAAAGAGAAACCGGTACCTCAATCTAAGCAAGAAAAAATACAACACTTTGTTTTTGAGCAAGTCGAGCAAGTTAAGTACGGTTATCTAGCTTTAAATAAATGGGTAGATAGCAAACTCGATAAACAGAAAATGGTGCCAAATAAACCACAATCGGGGCCAGTAACTTTAGCGTTAATCGATGTGGATTATTTCAAGCAGGTAAATGATACCTATGGGCATGTGTTTGGAGATACCGTACTAACGGGCGTTGCGAAAGTGTTGGAGGAAACTGTACGTGAGAACGACATTGTTGCTCGCTTTGGTGGTGAAGAGTTTGTTGTTGTTATGCCCAATACAGACCATGAAAACGCTCTTATTACTGCCGAACGTTTACGTAGCGCTTTATCCCTACATTGCTTTGTTACGGAACAGAAAGAAGAAGTGAGAGTGACCTGTAGTTTTGGAGTCGTTACCACTGAAGATAATGAGATGAGCTTTAAATCACTTTGCGATCAGGCCGATAAATTGCTTTATCAAGCGAAAGCGAACGGACGCAACTGCGTGAAAGGTCGCTCGCTAGCGTAACAGAAATCAAAAGTTCAGGCTCATCGCACGATGAATCTGAACTTATCCCTCCCATTTACTTTGATAGCCAAGTGACTTTGAGATCCTTGCTTCGAATATAAAACGCTGAATCTAAAATCTTAAAGTCACTTGGCGATATTACTTAAAAATGGCTTAAGGATATCGAATCGCATATTCATGGCGTTCAATATAACCTCTCTTTTTGCCTCCTTCACCTTCAAAGTGCGAATGCCACTTGTGTCTACAAAACTATAACAAACTAGTGTGTCTATTCTTTGTACAAACAAACCATGTACAGGTGAAATGATTAGTGGTCGATATAAATTTTTTGTGGCACAGATTTTTGTTGTTCAAAAATCAACTCGTTCATCATCGTTTTTAAAATGGATCTACATTTAATCGCTTGATTTTAATTGCTTTATTTGTTTGTTCTTAAACTGAAATCTAGTTATCCCGACAAGTTCTTACCGAGCAATTTTTCGTACACCCTCAACTTTTCATCCTTTTTTACTAACATTTTTCTTTAAAAATAATTTGAGTTCGAATTAATTTTCAGGCATTTTATATTTAACTAACCGTTCAATTAAAAATAACAGGGACGCAAAATGCCAAAGGTGGGGATGCCTGAAATCAGAAAACCGCAGCTTGTGAAAGCGACAATGTCAGTGATTGATAGAGTCGGTTTACACGCGGCGAGTATTTCGTTAATCAGCAAAGAAGCCGGTGTATCAACGGGGATTATCAACCACTATTTCGGTGGTAAGCACGGATTGCTGGAGGAAACGATGCGCGAAATCTTGCGTCAGCTTTCGTCCACTATCACACAGAAGTTACGTGAGCTGCCAAGTGATGCTCATCACCAAAGAATTAACGCCATCATTGATGGTAATTTTGTCGGCTATCAGGCAGAAAACCAAGTTGCCAAGACTTGGCTGGCGTTTTGGTCGTACTCAATGCATGACGAGCAGCTCAAGCGTTTGCAGCGTGTCAACGAACGACGTCTATTGTCCCACCTAAGAAAAGAACTCAAAGCATTATTAAATGCAGAGCAGGCTGAATTGGTTGCTCATGGTATTGCATCACTTATTGATGGAATTTGGCTGCGCGGAACGCTCAACCCGCAAGGCATTGATGCAGAAAGAGCGAGAATCATCATCAACGATTATCTCGAAAAACAACTTACGTTTTATTCTGAAAAAATATAAAAGTTACAGGTCTTCAAAATGGAAATGAAAGCACACTATATCAATGGTGCGATGTACGACGGGTGTTCAGATGAACACTTCACCACTTACAATCCGGCGAATGGTGAGCCATTGGCCAACATTAAACAAGCGAACCAAGACGATCTTCAAGCAGCGATTGAATCGGCAAAGAAAGGTTTTGCTGCATGGTCGGCGATGACTGCGATTGAGCGCAGCCGTATTTTACACAAAGCCGTTGCCATTTTACGTGAGCGTAATGACGAGCTGGCTGCATTGGAAGTGGCAGATACTGGTAAGCCCATTCAAGAAGCTATCGCGGTTGATGTCACAACAGGTGCCGATGTTCTTGAGTACTACGCTGGCCTTGCTCCAAGTCTACAAGGTGAACAGCAGCCACTCAGCGACGATCAGTTTTTCTATACACGTCGTGAGCCATTGGGCATTTGCGCGGGTATTGGCGCTTGGAATTATCCAATTCAAATTGCGATGTGGAAATCGGCGCCAGCACTGGCTGCGGGCAACGCAATGATCTTCAAGCCATCAGAAGAAACACCATTAACGGCGCTTAAGCTCGCCGAAATTTATTCAGAAGCGGGCATGCCAGATGGCGTATTTAATGTCGTGCAAGGGGATTACCGAGTAGGACAGATGCTAACGGCGCATCCTGATATCGCAAAAGTGTCATTCACGGGTGAGTCAGGCACCGGTAAAGTCGTCATGAGTGACAGCGCTAAGACACTAAAACAAGTAACGATGGAGCTTGGTGGTAAGTCTCCACTGATTATTTTTGATGATGCGAAGTTAAACGATGCCGTTTCTGCGGCCATGGTGGCGAACTTCTACACCCAAGGTGAGGTTTGTACGCACGGTACACGTGTATTTGTCCATGAAGGTATTTATGACGACTTTATCGCACAGCTTAAAGCCCGAACCGAGCTGTTAGTCGTCGGCGATCCGCTTGATGAGAACACGCAAATTGGCGCGCTAATCTCTAAAGATCATGAATCGAAAGTTCTAGGAGCGATTGAAGCCGCGAAAGCGAGTGGCGCGACGTTACTGACTGGCGGCTACAAAGCAACAGACAATGGCCTAGCCAATGGTAACTTTGTTGCTCCAACCGTATTTGTCGATTGCGATGATGACATGAACCACGTTCAACAAGAAATCTTTGGCCCGGTAATGTCAGTTCTGAAATTCCGCGATGAGTCGGAAGTGATTGCGCGTGCAAATGGCACCGATTATGGCTTAGCGGCAGGTGTATTTACTCAAAACCTATCTCGTGCGCACCGTGTGATCCATCAAATTCAAGCGGGTATTTGTTGGGTGAACACATGGGGTGACTCACCTGCGGAAATGCCAGTTGGCGGCTACAAGCAATCAGGTGTTGGCCGTGAAAACGGAGTCGAAACCCTTAAACATTACACACAAACGAAGAGTGTTCTGGTTCAGCTAAGCGACTTCGAAAGCCCTTACAAATGATACTACTCATAGTAGATAACTGACCACTTTAGCTTGTTAAAATGCTCGATAACTACGTTGTCAATTTTGATTGTAGGTTAACTACTTATCAAAATTTCCGCCTTGTTCTCAAGCATTTTTCCTACGCTAATTTCGTTCACTTATCTAGGGTGATTAGTATTAACTCCTAGGAGAATAAAAATGCAACAACACTACGATTACATCATCGTCGGTGCGGGTTCGGCCGGCTGTGTGTTAGCGGATCGCTTAAGTGAAAGTGGTCAAAATTCGGTCCTATTACTCGAAGCGGGTGGGTCGGATAAAAGTATTTTTATCCAAATGCCAACGGCGCTTTCTTACCCGATGAACACTGAAAAATACGCGTGGCAGTTTGAGACGGTTGAAGAGCAAGGGTTGGATGGTCGCCAACTTCATTGTCCTCGCGGAAAAGTTCTGGGCGGTAGCTCATCTATCAACGGCATGGTTTACGTTCGCGGACACGCTTGTGACTTTGACCAGTGGGAAGAGGAAGGCGCGAAAGGCTGGAATTATCAGTCGTGTTTGCCTTATTTCCGTAAAGCAGAGTCTTGGATTGGTGGTGCTGATGAATATCGGGGCGATCACGGTCCAGTCGGCACATGTAACGGCAACGATATGAAGCTCAATCCACTGTACCAAGCTTTTATTGATGCAGGCAAAGAAGCGGGCTACCCAGAAACAAAAGATTACAACGGTTATCAGCAAGAGGGCTTTGGCCCAATGCATATGACCGTCGACAAAGGCGTACGCGCTTCGACCTCTAATGCATACTTAAGCCGCGCTAAAAAACGCAAAAACTTCACCCTAATGAAGAGGGTGACGGTTCATCGAGTTTTATTAGAAGAAACTGGTGCAGAAGGTAAGAAAGCGGTAGGCGTTGAATTTGAAAAGTCAGGTTCAATTCAGCAATGTTTTGCGAATAATGAAGTGATTTCGAGTGCGGGTTCGGTTGGCTCCGTTCAGCTGTTGCAGCTTTCAGGCATTGGCCCTAAGGCAGTATTAGAAAAAGCGGGCATTGAGGTGAAACACTCGTTGGAAGGGGTAGGTAAAAACCTGCAAGATCACTTAGAAGTGTACTTCCAATATCACTGTAAGCAACCTATCACGCTCAACAGCAAATTAGGCTTGGTGAGCAAGGGCTTGATTGGCACTGAGTGGATATTAACTCGCAAAGGCCTTGGTGCTACTAACCACTTTGAATCGTGTGCGTTTATCCGCTCTCGTGAAGGACTAAAGTGGCCAAATATTCAATATCACTTCTTGCCAGCGGCAATGCGCTATGACGGGCAAGCTGCTTTTGATGGTCATGGTTTCCAAGTGCACGTCGGACCTAACAAGCCAGAAAGTCGCGGGTCGGTCGAAGTTGTCTCTGCGAATCCGAATGATAAGCCGAAGATTGAGTTTAACTACATTTCCACTGAACAAGATAAGCAGGATTGGCGTGATTGTATTCGCCTTACTCGCGAGATCCTCAATCAGCCAGCCATGGATGAGTTTCGTGGGTATGAGATCCAACCCGGTCTGAACATCACAACGGATGAACAGATTGATGAATGGGTGAAGCAAAACGTCGAGAGTGCTTACCATCCATCTTGTACCTGCAAAATGGGCGCAGATAATGACCCATTAGCCGTCTTAAATGAGCGATGCCAAGTACGCGGTATTCAAGGCTTGCGTGTGGTGGATTCTTCTATTTTCCCAACCATTCCGAACGGTAATTTAAATGCGCCAACGATTATGGTGGCAGAACGCGCCGCGGATATGATTTTGGATAACGCCCTAGAAACGTCGAACAACGTACCAGTTTGGATTGCACCGGACTGGCAAGAGATGCAACGAATGCATCCGCCAAAAAGAGATCTCGATTCGATCTCATAAAATGAAAAAGTCAGTAATCATTACAAGGAATTCAACATGTCTAAGATGACAAAAATCTTCTCAACAATTGCACTAAGTACTTTAGCAACAGGCGCTTACGCCAACCAATGTGAAACGGTTCGTTTCGCAGATGTAGGTTGGACTGACATCACAGCGACCACTGCCGTTACATCAGAGTTACTTAAAGGGTTGGGGTACAAAACGAAGACCGATCTTCTGTCTGTGCCTGTAACTTACTCCTCTATGGCTAATGGCGATATCGACATTTTCTTAGGTAACTGGATGCCAACGATGGAAGGTGATATCGCGAAATACCGTGATGCAGGTACTGTTGAAACCGTACGCGCGAATCTCGTTGGCGCAAAGTACACGCTAGCGGTTCCAAAATACGTTTATGACGCAGGCGTAACCAACTTCGCTGACCTAGTAAAACATGCCGACAAATTTAAAGACCGCATTTACGGCATTGAACCAGGAAACGATGGCAACCGCTTAATTCAGTCAATGATTGATAGTAACGCATTCGGCCTAAAAGATTTCAGCCTAGTTGAGTCCAGTGAAGCTGGCATGGTATCTCAAGTATCACGTGCCGCACGCCGCAATCAATGGATTGTGTACCTAGGTTGGGCGCCGCACCCAATGAATAGTAACGTTGAAATGGAATATCTAGCGGGTGGTGATGACTTCTTCGGTCCTAACTACGGCGGCGCGAACGTCTACACAAACGTACGTAAAAATTACCTCGCTGAGTGTCCAAATGTAGGTCAGCTAGTGAAAAATCTAGAGTTTAACCTAGAAATGGAAAATGAACTGATGGAAGCGATTCTTAACCAGAAACAGAAGCCATCAAAAGCAGCGCAAGCATGGTTGAATGCAAACCAAGAGCAAATTGAAGCGTGGCTAGAGGGCGTGAAAACGGTAGATGGCCAAGATGCGCTAACAGCTATTACAAACTACTTAAAAACAAACGCTTAATAAGCAGTATTTGAGCTCGTTTTTTTAAAAGAAAGTGGGCAGTTTTGCCCGCTTCATTAACACAAAGGTTTTATTTTGAATTTTATTACGGACAACAAACTACCGTTGGGCCAATGGATGGAAACTGGCGTCGATTGGTTAACCATCAATGCATCGGGTTTTTTCGATGCAATCTCTATTACACTTGAAACGATCATTCTTTTCGTGGTGGACATTTTTAAATGGATGCCACCTGCAGCGCCAATCATTATGACGGCGGCAATTGCTTGGTTCTTACACCGCAGCATTCCTCTTGTCGTATTTATCGTGTTGGCCTTACTCGCAATTCTCAACCTTGGTTACTGGCAAGAAATGCTGGAAACCTTTGTCCTTGTGTTTGCAGCGACAACGATTTCCGTATTAATTGGCGTGCCGTTGGGCATTATGGCGGCGCACCGTCCTTGGTTATACACCTTGTTGCGGCCAATACTCGATTTAATGCAGACCGTCCCGACATTCGTTTACCTAATTCCAACCTTGGTTCTGTTTGGATTGGGTATTGTTCCTGGCCTAATCTCGACCATCATTTTCGCTATCGCTGCGCCAATTCGATTGACGTACCTCGGCATTATTAAAGTGCCGGAGGAGCTACTTGAAGCGGGTAAAGCATTTGGTGCCAGCCGTATGAAGCTACTGTTTAAGGTGGAGTTACCTGCGGCATTGCCAAGTATTATGGCTGGCGTTACGCAGTGCATTATGTTGTCTCTTTCTATGGTGGTCATTGCGGCGCTTGTTGGCGCTGATGGACTTGGTAAGCCAGTCGTACGTGCACTGAATACGGTAAACATTTCACAAGGTTTTGAAGCTGGTTTAGCGATTGTACTCGTTGCCATCATTCTTGATCGCTTGTGTAAAGCACCAAACCAGAAGGAGGCATAATCATGGACGCTATTACTATTAAAAATCTTGATGTCGTTTTTGGTCAGCAACAAGCACAGGCGCTAGCACTACTAGATCAAGGGAAGTCTCGACAAGAAATCATTGATGAAACTGGCCAAGTGGTTGGGGTTGATAATGTTTCGCTGAACGTGAAACAGGGTGAGATCTGTGTCTTGATGGGGCTTTCGGGCTCGGGTAAATCAAGTTTGCTGCGAACGGTTAACGGGTTGAACGATATTTCTCGTGGCTCTCTGAAAATTAAAGACGGCGACGACATGGTTGAGCTCTCTAACTGTGACGAACAGAAGTTGCGCCACCTTCGTACTCACCGCGTATCCATGGTGTTTCAGAAGTTTGCATTGATGCCATGGTTAACGGTATTAGATAACGTTGCGTTTGGTCTAGAAATGCAAGGCATTGGCAAAGCAGAGCGCCGTAAAAAAGCGCGTGAACAGCTCGAAATGGTCGGTTTGTCTGAGTGGGAAACGAAATTCCCGCACGAGCTCTCTGGTGGTATGCAGCAGCGTGTTGGCCTAGCGCGAGCGTTCGCGATGGACACAGATATCTTGTTAATGGATGAGCCGTTTTCAGCGCTTGACCCATTGATTCGCGCTCAGCTTCAAGATGAATTGATTCTGCTTCAAGAAAAGCTAAACAAAACCATTCTTTTTGTGAGTCACGACTTAGATGAAGCACTTAAAATCGGTAACAACATCGCCATTATGGAATCAGGAAAGCTGATTCAACATGGCAAGCCAGAACAGATCATTCTTGCTCCAGAAAACGATTATGTGGCGGACTTTGTTGCTCACACTAATCCATTAAATGTGCTGAAGGGACGTTCCTTAATGCGTGACGATTTGGTTCGCGAAGATACGCGTGTTCTGATTTGCCCTGATAAAGATATTTGGGTGATACAAGAGAGCAAGGGGTTAAGTTTAGCGGATAAAGATAAATCGTTGATTCAATGGAAGAGCGACTCTTCGAACCTTGACGAAGTTAATGAAAACTCTCTGGTTCAGGTTAGCCCAGAAATCAGTATGCGAGAAGCGATTGAACTTAAACAGCGTAGCAATCAGCCTCTGCTTATGGTTGAAGATAATAAGCTGGTTGGTGTGTTAAGCGACAATGAGCTTTACGATGCATTGCTTGGTAATTTTAAGTCAGAGCAAGTAGCGTAAAGTTGACGCAGAACCAAGTAAAAAAGAGCCGCACATTAATGCGGCTCTTTTTAGTTTAAACAATGACTTAAGTCGCTAAGCTAAGACAATGGTCGACTATAGAGTCGTAATTACATCATCCATTGCAAGGCGCGCTTTTGGAAGACCATGATTATAATCTTCCCCATCCTTATGGTAGCCAATCGCCAGTGCAACTTCACAAATATGGCCCTCGAGCTCTTCTTTAAACTCTTCTCCAATCAGAGCCGGATCGACACCTTCCATCGGTGTTGAATCAATGCCTAGTCGTGCCAATGTGTGTAGTAGGTTGCCTAGTGCCAAATAGACTTGTGCTTTTGTCCAGTTTCCGTTGAAGCCATTTTCGTCCGTATTTGCATCGGCAAAAGCGTAAGCACCCATAAAGTTGTTGTACATCTCCGCTGGCAAGTGGCCAGATGTTACTTCTGCATCCACACGCTTCGCAAATTTCTCTTTAGTAAATTTAGGATCGTAAGCAAACAGAATCGTATGTGATGCGGCTTTCGCGTGTGGTTGGTTAAACTGATGCATATTTGCAAACGTATTGTGGAAACGTTGCTTCGCTTCATCACTTTCAATAACGATGAATTTCCATGGTTGTGAGTTGATAGAAGACGCTGACAAGCGCAGTGCTTCTTTGATTATCGCCATGTCTTCTTGAGAAACGCGCTTGGTTTCATCATATTTTTTTGCAGTGTAACGGCTATTTAGATCGGTAATGATTTGATGGGACACGTTTATATCCTCTTTATGTGATGACAGATGAGGATGCACTAGCATCGACAACCATGCGTACCTCGAATATGGGGTCATGATAATGGATATTTTTTCATTGATAAGAGGGTGTTTATTTAAATCACTTTTTACTTTTTGTTGAAAATCGATGTGGGTTGATCGGTTTGAAACTTAAAAGTCCTTATTTGGAAGCTTTTATTTGATATTAAATTAAACTCATATTAAGGCGTAGGGGAAAGCAACATGAACGTGATTGAAGTTTTTAATGATAGCTATGAACGTTGTACTTCAGATCAGGAGTTTTTCGACTTGTTCTACAAAAATTTATGGTCGAAAAGTGCCAACTTTAGACAGAAGTTTGACGGTATAGACATGCACCAACAAGTGAGAATGCTTAGAGGGTCTATCGTATTTTTTATGATGGCAGATACCTCGACCGAAGCGCACAAAATGGTGGAAAAGTATGGGAAAAAGCATGCAAGTGCAGATATTGGTATAGAGCCGCAGGATTTTGATGTTTGGCTTGAGAGTTTGTTAGAAACGGTTCGGCAGTGTGATTCTGGGTACGATGCCGATGTTGAAACCGCTTGGCGAACATGCTTTAAAACGGGCTTAGAAGTAATGAAACAAGAATGTGATAAAGAAGATGGGCACATCCTTAAAGCGAGTACCAAATAAGGAAGTAACGTGAGTGGTCGTTACTTCCTAGGGGCAGAATCTTACTTATCTTGTGTCTCTTTATTCTTTTTCACCGCTTCGGCGATATCACTGACAGCTTCGACAAGATTGATCGGCATTGGAAAAATAATAGTGGATGTTTTGTCTGTAGTGATTTCAGTGAGTGTCTGCATGTAACGTAATTGCAATGCATTCGGTGCTTCGTTGAGCATTTGCGCTGCTTCTTTTAATTTATTTGAAGCCTCTAACTCACCAGTAGCGTGAATGATCTTCGCCCTACGGTTACGTTCTGCTTCTGCCTGACGGGCTAGGGCTCTGACCATGCTGTCATTTAAATCAACATGTTTGACTTCAACCGTAGCAATCTTGATTCCCCAGTCATCAGTCTGTTGATCGAGAATGGATTGTAAATCCTTATTGAGGCGTTCTCGCTCTGATAGCAATTCATCGAGTTCATGCTGACCCAATACCGAGCGCAGCGTGGTTTGTGCTAACTGGCTGGTAGCATCGCTGTAGCTTTTAATATTGTTAATCGCCATTTGAGGATCAACTACACGAAAATAAACGACCGCGTTGACGCGCACAGAAACGTTATCTTTGGTAATTAAATCTTGTGTCGGCACATCCAAAACGACAGTACGTAAATCAACCCTCACCATTTGCTGAATAAATGGGATAAGGATGATCAAACCAGGTCCTTTGACTTCTTGAAATCGACCAAGAAAGAACACAACCCCACGTTCGTATTCTCTCAAAACCTTGAACATTTGGGTCGCTAGTGCGAACAGCAGCACCACGATCACCGCAACGGTATAGAGCATCATAAAGCGCCTCCTATTTATTTTGGCGGTCATCAGGCATCACAGTTAAGGTCAGCCCTTTAACATTAACAATGGTGACGTGATCACCTTGTTTGAATTGTTGATGGTCTTTGGCTTTAGCTCGCCATAACGCACCGTTGAGTTGAACGCGTCCTTCGCCATCGATAAAGTCATCGCTTACCACGGCGACCTTCCCAGGGTAAGTCTCTAAACCCGTCGTTACACGCCGGCGACGAATTTTGAGCAGCAGGCCGACGGTCAGCACGATTAGAGCCACGGAAAATATGGCAATACCAAAAATCAAAGGAAGGGCGATCTGGAATCCTGGTAACTCACTGTCCATGAGAAATATCGAACCGAGTACAAAGGCGACAACGCCGCCTAAGCCCAAAATACCAAAGCTCGGGCTGAATGCTTCCGCTATCATTAGTGCAATACCGAGTAACAGCAGACCAAGACCTGCGTAGTTGACGGGCATCATTTGTAGTGCGTACATGGCAAGAAGCAGACAAATCCCACCTAGCACACCGGGTAAGCCAATTCCTGGGTTGTAAAATTCAAGAAGTAAACCGTAGATGCCGATGAGCATTAGAATGTAGGCAACGTTTGGATTGGTGATAACGGCTAGCATTTCTGCTCGCCAGTCGGGTGTTCTTTCAATCCATACGGGATTTTCCAGTGACAATGTCACATCACGATTGTTAACTTTAACAGTTTGTCCATCAATGGCTTTGACTAAATCCTCTGGTGAGTTGGCTATATAATCAATAACGTTTAATTCCAATGCCTCTGTGGCGTCCAAACTCGCTGCTTCGCTCACTGCTTTCTCTGCCCACTCTGCATTTCGGCCATGAAGCTTTGCTAAGCCTTTAATATAGGCTCTAGCATCATTAATCACCTTTTTCTCCATTGCGGTTTTCGCGGGAACTTTCTCTGAACCTTCGTTGGTTCCTTCTGGCGTTTCTTCCGCGTTTTGATCTTTGCCATCATCCGATGAAGGAGGTTGAGGCGTACCACCTAACGCGACGGGCGTTGCAGCTCCGAGGTTTGTCGCTTCAGCCATGGCGGCTACGTGACTAGCGAGCAAGATGTATGTTCCTGCACTGGCAGCTCTAGAACCAGATGGGCCGACCCAAGTTGCAATGGGAGTCGAGGAGGTGGTAATCGCGTGAATAATATCTCGCATTGCGCTATCTAAGCCGCCTGGTGTGTCCATCTCTAAGATCACTAAACTGACACCGTTTAGTTGAGCTTCTTCTATTTCACGAGATAAATAGTCGCTAGTAGCAGGCCCTATAGCGCCTTTGACAGGAACAATCCAAACGGTATTCGCCAGTGCTTGACTGGCAATCAAGAGTAAAGGTAAGAACCATATCCATAGTCGTTTCATGCAGTCCTCCTTGTGTGGTCACAGGGACTTTTTGAAATCCTAATTCAAGTATATCCAAATAACTTAGAGATGCTTGAGTATAGGTTCTAATGAATAAGTTCCCGAGGCTAATTAGGAGACTACATTTTTATATATAAACGCTGTGTGAGATAGTAAACTAAAGCAAATTATTGGTAATTGTGATGTTTATGTTTATTGTTCAGCGTTTGATTAAGTTGGCCGTTATCTGTGCCGTATTCTTTACTATTTTCGATCTGATCTCGTATGGAGAGGTGACTTGGTTTCAACGGTTTTTGGCTTTTCTACACTAAACTCAGATTTCAATACGTTAGCTACTCATAAGGCGATAGGTTTCTTCCTATTCGCCTTATTACTCCCTCTTCAACCAAAGCCTTAAACAAAGCAATACTTAACTCGTTTTTTCAACTTCCTGTCGGTGGAAAAAACGCCAAAATGCAACTAAATTCATATCAATGATAAGTTTAAGGTATGTAGTTGATGAGGCAATTCAGCGCAATCGCACTAGCTGTTGTAACACTCATTTTGAGCCAAACAACAACCGCAAGAAACGCGAAGATGTTAGGTGATATCTCCCTAGTTCAGCCCATACAGGGTGATCCTAATGTGGATATTAAGCTAGCGAGAATTGGCTGGCATCTCTTCCGCGATCCTCAATTATCGTCAAATGGTAATGTCAGCTGCGCGACATGCCACAATCTGCAAACCAATGGCGCTGAAAATACACCTGTCTCTACGGGGGTGAAAGGTGATGGAATTAGAAATTCTATAACAGTGTTTAATGCAGCGTTAAATTATCGTTTTTTATGGGATGGTACGGAAAACACCTTGATGGCTCAGATTGATGGTCCAATCCATAATCCAATGGAAATGGATTCAAACTGGCAAACAATAGAGCAATATGTAAAAGAGAGTGAACATTATCAAGCTCTATTTAATCGTGACGGTGAATTGCCGATTAACGTTCATAATATCAAGTCCGCTATTGTGGAGTTTGTTGAAGGGCTGCAGACGCCTGGCGCACCATTCGATGCTTACTTATTGGGTTACACGCATGTACTGAGTGAACAGCAAATCAGAGGTTGGAAAACATTTCAGACTTCAGGTTGTGTGCAGTGTCATCAGGGCAAAAATATCGGCGGAGCGATGATCCAAAGGTTCGCCTATTTCAAGGATAAGCCAGTAGTAGAGGACTCGGGCAGGCAACTCGTTACGATAGAAGATGAAGAGCGATTCTATTTTAGAGTAGCCAGTTTACGCAATGTCGCGCTAACGAGTCCTTATTTTCATAATGGGCAAGTCGATAAGTTATCCGACGCGATACAAATCATGGCTAAAACCCAGCTCGGTATAACGATGAACGATGAGAATGTCGCGGACATTGAAGCATTCTTGCAGTCGTTGACAGCACCTAGACCCATAATTTTAGAGGTGTTGGAAAATGAATAAATTCAAACTGATCAACTTTTGCTTTTTTATTGGGATACTGACGTGCTGCACACTGGCGTATATGTCGTATATGAATTCAAAAAACGCTCAAGAATTTCATGCTGGGCTAATGAATATCGGACATGAGTTGATTGAAGAGCGTGATGTTATCGTGAACCGATATGCCGTTGAAGATAGGAAAAACTATGAGTTAACAACATCTTTAGTAGAGATAGAAATCGCAGTACAGGCACTGTTGGAATCATCAAAGGCATCAGTTTGGTTTCCCGTGACACCCAATCGTATAAAAGTTAGGGATACGCTTGAACAGTTTAAGGAGCGAGTGCTTCAAACAACGTTGAAGCTTGATATGTTAATTGGTGTTCAGGTAGAAAATCGGTATGCATTACTCATGTTGTTCAATTTATATCAGCAAGATGTTTCTACCGAGAGCGGTCAATCTTTGGGTGGCAGTCGTTATTTTGAATTTCTCAACCAGTTGCTTCTAACACAAACTGAAGTTGAGAGTGAAAAGGAAGCGAACTTCCTTAAACGGCTTCAAACGAGTGATAAAAGAATTGAATTGCTGACGAATGAACTGCTTGATCACACTTATATTGAGTTTGTCGAAAGCTCAGAGCATCGGTTACTCAATATTGCTCAAAGTGAGGCGCGTTTTACGTGGTTGTTTGTATTTATCGCGGTGATGTTTCTAGTTAGCGCGTTTGTTTATCAGTCACATCACCGAATGCATAACTTAAAACAGTTGAATCTTGAAATTGAAGAGGCGAGAAACAAAGCCGAGCGAGCGGCAAAAGCGAAATCAAATTTTCTCGCTGCAATGAGTCACGAACTAAGGACGCCGATGAATGGTGTACTAGGGCTTTCTCAAATGATTGCAGAAGAGACCAAAGAGCCGACGACGAAAGAGCATATTGGGGTTATTCTTGATTCTGGCCAGCATCTGATGACTATCCTCAACGATATTTTGGATTTTTCTAAAGTTGAAGAAAACAAACTGGAATTTGAGCAAGCTAAGTTTAAGCTCGATCAAGTGCTTTCTCCGGTGTGTAGCGCAATAAAACCACTTGTTGATGAAAAAAATATCGAGTTAATCTTGGAAAACGAGGTTTCTGAATATACTGAATTTACTGGAGATTGTGCGCGTTTACGACAGATCTTGTTTAATCTCGCCGGTAACGCGGTGAAGTTTACCAACGAAGGGCATGTGCTGGTTAGAACTGAGTTAGATGAATCGAATCAGTTGTTGGTCATGCGCGTGAGCGACACCGGTATTGGTATTGCGCCAGACAAGCACGAGCATATTTTTAACTCGTTTGAGCAAGCAGACTCATCAACGACTCGAAGGTTCGGCGGAACAGGGCTTGGGTTAGCCATCGTCAAAAAACTAACCGATTTGATGGGTGGCCATATTACTCTGAAGAGTATAGAAGGCGTTGGAAGTCAATTTATCGTTGAGTTGCCGATTCCTTGGGTAGAATCTGCTCCGAAAAAGCAGCAAGAAGCACCGAAACCTCGCGCAAAATCACACCATTTAAAGATACTACTTGCTGATGATAACCGTGTGAATGCCATTGTGGCAAAAGGGTTTTGCGAAAAGCTTGGGCATGAAGTGGATGTTGCAGAAAATGGATTAATCGCGGTTAAAAAGGCGAAAGAGAACGAGTACGACCTGATCTTGATGGACAACCATATGCCCGAGATGAATGGCGTTGAGGCGACACGCGTTATCCGACAAGAGTTAGGTATCAAGACATTACTCTTTGCGTACACGGCAGACGTATTTCGTGAAGCTCACGATAGCTTTATTGAAGCAGGAGCAGACCATGTGCTTACGAAACCGCTACAGCATGAGAGCTTTTCAGACGCTCTCAAACAGTTTGCCGCCAGACTCGAACCGAAACAGAATCCGCCACTAACGAGTGACAGCAATGTGCTTCAGTTGCAACGTAAGCCAATCGAGAACTTAAGGTTAACAGAGGAAGAACTCTCCCGCTCAGGCATGTTTGCTTCTTTACGAGATGAGCCAGAAGCGCTCGACGAGCTGCTAAAAAGCATTATTGTCGATTTTGAGACATCTGTTGATGAGCTTATTGAATACTTTATGGCTGAAGACTTTGCTTCATTAGAGCTGACGTTGCACAAAACTAAAGGGATGGCACTGAACCTAAGTTTACCTATTTTGGCGAGCCAAACGGAGGCCCTGGAAACTCAACTTAAAGCCAACCAAAGTCCCGAGATTGAGCAGTTGCAGATGCTGATCAATCGGTTACAGGTCAACATCCATCAGTCTCATAGACTTTTGGATGATATCCAGAAGAACAATGCCGATCCTCAACAGATTTTATAGTCCCTGTGAGTGCGATGCTTTCCTTAACTCATTTTGTTGTGGTTTACTGTGGCAAGGACGGATAGTGTTGATTCGTCGTCGGAAAATCAGGGAGTTAGAATGAGTAAGCATTCCGCTTTAATCAAATGGCATCGTAAAGCTGGCGAAGAGTTTAGTGATAATAAGTATAGTCGGGCACACATTTGGCAATTTGATGGAGGGTTGCAAGTCCCAGCATCTCCATCTCCCCACGTAGTACCATTACCACTATCCGTAGAAGAAAACGTTGATCCAGAAGAAGCGTTTGTCGCGGCACTTTCTAGTTGTCATATGCTCGTTTTCCTGTCTATTGCAGCAAAGCGACGTTATGTTGTGGACAGTTACTTCGATGAAGCGGTAGGGGAGCTTGAAAAAGGCGAAAACGGAAAAGAGTGGGTATCAAAGGTAACGTTAAACCCTAAGATAACATTTTCAGGTGAAAAACAACCGACACCATCTCAATTAGAAAAACTGCACCACATGGCCCATGAGAATTGCTTTATCGCCAACTCCGTTAAAACAGAAGTGACAACGCTTATTGCGAATTAAGTGGAGCTCTTTATCAAAAAGCGCGGCCTATTGCGGAGTTATATTAAGCCAGCAGTCATCCTGCTGGCTCGTTCATCTAGACGACACCTTGCTCAATCATTGCATCAGCGACTTTTCTAAAGCCTGCAATGTTGGCGCCTAAAACTAAATTTCCAGGTTGGCCAAACTCTTTACTGGTTTCGTTTGCATTGATGAAAATATTTTTCATGATGGTTTGCAACTGACTATCCACTTGTTCAAACGTCCAGTTTTGCA
The DNA here is from genome assembly GCF_033339735.1 of Vibrio sp. 2033. Lineage (NCBI taxonomy): Bacteria > Pseudomonadati > Pseudomonadota > Gammaproteobacteria > Vibrionales > Vibrionaceae > Vibrio > Vibrio sp. 2033. Next base: position 284,642 of record NZ_JAWOVC010000003.1, on the reverse strand, counting down.
TGCTGGCATTTTGCGCCATTTCAAGTTGACTGGTTGCAACGCCGCCTGCATTGGCTGCTTTTGCAGGCCCATAAGCTATGTCCGAGTCCACGATAATATTGGCAGCATCACGGGTGGTTGGCATGTTCGCCCCTTCACTAATCAAAATACATCCGTTTTCGATAAGAGCCAGTGCGTCGTCTGACGTTAATTCATTTTGAGTCGCACAAGGGAAGGCAGCATCAGCCTGATATCGCCAAACAGCATGTCCTTCATTAGGATAGTCGCCCTCTGGTGTGTATTCTGCTTCAGGGTAAGTTTCTAAATATTCTTCTAAGCTTGCTCTTTTCACTTCTTTCAGTTGTTTTAGGAGCTTAAGATCAATACCGTGCTCATGATAGATCGTACCTCGAGAGTCGCTGCATGTAACTGGCGTTGCTCCCATATGGTACAGTTTTTCAATGGCGTAGATAGCCACGTTGCCAGCACCAGAAACGAGACAAGTTTTCCCTTTCAATGAATCGTTGCGGTCGTTGAGCATGCATTCTGCAAAATAGACGGCGCCATATCCTGTCGCTTCTTTTCTGGCGAGTGAGCCACCCCAAAGAAGACTCTTGCCTGTGAGCACACCTTCGTAGCGTCCCGTCAATCGTTTGTATTGACCAAACATATAGCCAATTTCGCGCGCCCCGACGCCGATATCGCCTGCGGGTACATCGGTGGCAGGACCGATATGACGGTACAACTCGTTCATAAATGATTGGCAAAATCGCATGATCTCGCCGTCGGATTTTCCTTTAGGATCGAAGTTTGAACCGCCTTTGCCGCCACCGATAGGAAGGCCAGTCAGTGCGTTTTTAAAGATTTGCTCAAAGCCGAGAAATTTTATGATGCTCGCATTGACTGAGTGATGGAATCTCAATCCTCCTTTGTACGGCCCCAAAGCAGAGTTGAATTCAACTCGATAACCTTTGTTTACTTGTACATTTCCAGCATCATCAACCCAAGGAACTCGAAACATGATTTGACGTTCTGGCTCGACGATCCTCTGGATAATCGCTTGTTCCTTATATTTATTATTGCCTTCTATTACCGGCGCGAGAGAAGTTAATACTTCTTCTACCGCTTGGTAAAATTCTTTTTGCGCAGGGCTACTGTGTTGCAACGCAACAATAGTATCGTGTATGTATGACATAGATTTCTTCCTTGATGTGAATAAGCAATCAGTTTATATGAATGTATTTCCATTAAATAGTGATTTTGACCAAGATTCAATGGTTGTAGTGGTCTTTCCTGCGGATGAGAATGTGCAGCTTCTAACCCAGGCTGTGTTGGTTGAGATAGGTAGGGCGAGCTAAGTAAGCGGGTGGTTGAGTGATCAGTTTCACATATAACAAGCAGAAATCACTTTAGTCGATGTTGTTGTGCAGTTACGCAAATTGTTTATGTTAACGTCATGTTAAAGTTTTTGTGTGTGATAACTTGTGAAAAGACAACTATATGGATGAGCTTAAGGTTCTGAACTCGTTTATTCAGCAGAATGGCCTACCAGCGTTTGGCCACCTTGATGGAATTCCAACATCGTTACAGCTAGATAAATTTACCTACCTCGATGAGATGGATAAGCCGGTGTCTAAGTGGCGCCGTTACCGCGATTATAAGCAGTTTCAGTTCGTCAATTTGGTCACACCTAATTACGTCATTGGAGTAGCGATTGCTGATATACGGTATTTAGCATCCGGCTTTTGCTACCTGTTTGATATTAAAAAGAATAAGTTGATTGAGCAACAATGGTTGAAACCTTTTAATATAGGTTATCAAACTCAGCCTTCCAGTTGGTGCAGTCTTGCCCATCTTGCTAACAAAAGAGTTCAGTTTTCTATTAAGGATGGTATTTGGCACGTCCACTTTGTGACAGAGTCAGTCAATGCGGATCTCTATTTACGTCCAGAAAATATGAGTTTGCCATTAATGTTGTGTACGCCAACAGGTTATGCGGGTTGGACATATACTCAGAAGCACAATGCGTTAGCAGTAGACGGTAACTTGTTCATATTAGGAAAAGAGCAAGATCTTTCAGAGGTGGCTGCTGGTTACGATTTTTCCGCTGGGTACATGCGGCGAGAAACAAGTTGGCGCTGGGCGAGTATCAATTGCTTTGAGGATGACAGGCGTCTGGGGTTGAACTTGGCAGCTGGCGTTAATGAAACTGGCTATTGCGAAAATGTATTGTGGATTAATGGTCAGCGTCACTTTTTGCAACCTGTGCAGTTTCAGTTTTCACGAAGTGATGAAGGGCAAAAGTGGCATATTACGTCGGAAGATAAACGAGTTAACTTACAGTTCACGCCTTTGAATCGACGCTCAGAGAAGAAAAATTTTTGGCTTCTCAAAAGTAACTTTCGTCAGTACATCGGTTATTTCTCTGGCTATCTTATCGATGGAAATGGCATCAAACATCAGTTAGAAGAAGTTATGGGTCTTACTGAAGATCACTATGCAAAATGGTAGAAACACAATGGATTGGACGCAATTGATGGACCGCCCAGAATTACTTCTGATGATTCTGGCTCCAGTTTTCTTTTTCTGCATGCTTGCCGAATATTGGTTCGGACAAAGAAGGGGACGCTTGCCTGAAAGCGCGACGTATTACTTCCCTGAAGTAGCGTGTAATTTTGTTCTTGCGGGCTTACACCAAGCGACAGACATACTCACGGGTTTGCTGATTGCTCAGTTGTATTTGTGGTGGTTTGATTGGCGTTTGTTTGATATCGAAATGAGCGTCTCAGCTTTTCTTTTACTTGTTGTCCTGCAAGATTTTTTCTATTACTGGTTTCATCGGGCTAGCCATCGTATTCGTTGGATGTGGGCCGCGCACGTTGTTCATCACAGTTCGGAAAGAATGAACTTCAGTACCGCATTTCGTCAAAGTTTAATGTATCCGCTAGCGGGGATGTGGATTTTTTGGTTGCCCTTGGTGATTATTGGTTTTGAGCCAAAATGGGTTGTCTTCGTTGTGTTGTTTAATCTGGGCTTACAGTTTTTTGTTCACACCCAATCAATTCGTTCGCTCGGGCCACTAGAGTGGGTATTTAACACGCCGTCTCATCATCGCGTTCATCATGGTGTGAACCGTCAGTACATCGACAAAAATTATGCGGGTGTATTAATTATTTGGGATCGAATGTTCGGAACGTTTGAACCAGAGGTGGAAACGGTTCGGTATGGGGTTTCTAAACCTGTAAACAGCTTTAATCCCATCCGCGTGACGTTTGCAGAATGGAAAGACATGTTTTATGACGTAACTCGACCAAACTTATCATGGAAACAACGCTGCCGCCGTTTGTTCGCTCCGCCATCGGATTTTTATGAGTAAATTGAGATAAAGAGATTGGAGCGGGCAGCGGGAATCGAACCCGCATCATCAGCTTGGAAGGCTGAGGTAATAGCCATTATACGATGCCCGCGCATCGATAGGACTCGGTTAATATGCCACACTGGACGAAAAAGAAAAGTCTTTTCTCATCAAATGTTTGTCAGTTGCCTAAAAAAGTAGCGGGCTGATGTTAAAGTGTTCATTGTCTCTGGTTTTTTGTGGCACTCGCGATTTCGTTACTAAGCCTAGAGGCTTCCAATTAGGTCGTAAAAACCGAATTCTTAGGTGTTTAGATGTTGATGATATTCAAGATTTTCTGTGCAAAGGTTAATCTCGTTTATTGAACAGTCACGTTTCATGGTCAAGACTAGATATTGAAATGATTACTTTTTACTGTTTATGCGTATGTATAACACAGGGTAATTCTGCTGAAACAGTCAGCTTAACCAAAGGAGATTTAACATGATGAGAGGTTTGATATTAGGGCTGGTGGTGATGCTGGTATCTGCTTGTACTACCGTTACAACCGATGTAGATAAACAAGCCGACTTTTCAGCTTACAGAACGTTTGACTTCGGTGCTCAGGCGGAAGCTCCTACCAGTATTGATGGTCGACGTATTGAGCAAGGGCTTGCTGAACAGCTTGAGGGTAAGGGTTTAAACAAGGTAAATAGCGGCGGTGACCTTTACGTACATCATGATATCGTAGAAGAATCCGAGCTTGTTTCTTCAGGATCGTCGGTGAGCTTTGGTTATGGCTGGAATAGCTTTGGTGTGATCACTTCAAGCCCGGAAAGATATAAAGAACGTAAGTATGGGAAGTTGGTAGTTGAACTGGTTGATGCAAAGGCTAATCAAGTCGTTTGGAAAGGCGTTTCAAGTCGTAAACTGTCTGAGTCAATGAGCTCTGAGAAAAGAGAATCTCTCATCCAAGAAGAAATCGCGAAGATGTTTGAAAGCTACCCTTACGGTGAAAAATAATTAGTATTCTTAACGATTAAGAATACTAATTGCCAATAGCTACGCACAGGGTTAAAAGAACTTATTATTTTGGTTTTGGTTACCTTTGTGCGTACGACTCTGATTGCTTTACTCGGACTACTTTTCTGCTTGCTGGCTCCGAGCATGAGCCTGGCGCACTCACACCCAAATTTTCTTTCCGTTCATAACCAGAATATCGCTGTTGACGCTAAGTCGAAGCACTTTTCAGAACATCCTATCTCTCCAATACAACAAGACTATCCGAGTTTAAACAGCCGGAATGTAGTGAGGGTTAGCCATGCTAAGGAAATGAGCTCGAACGACGATGTAGAACCCGAATGGTTTGAAATGCTTGATGTAGCATGGTGGGCGCATCGTTCGGCAATTTACTCGATGAAGTGGCTAAAACGCATCGGCAATGAGGCTTTAGATTGTTGTATTGAATGTATTTTTACTCACTCTAAATACAGAATCGGCGTGAGAAAAGAATCGAATTTCATATACCGCTTTATACATGCTCGCTAACACATTCCATGTTTTTGCAACTTTTGGTTAATTATGCTTAGGAGCGGTTTATGTTTGATTCGATCATTCAGGTCTTGAGTGCTTTTTGGCATCAAGATTTCACGGCGTTAATGGCGCCAGGCAGTGCAGGTTTGGTTTATTTTGTTGTTGCTGTGATTATCTTTTTGGAAAGTGGTTTTATTCCTGCTGCACCTTTCCCATGCGACAGTGTCGTCGTACTATCCGGTACGCTGGCGGCGGTTAGCGTCCTTGACCCAATTATGATCATGTTGGTGATAGCTGTTAGTGCGGGGTTGGGAAGTTGGGCGGCTTATTTACAAGGCAAGTGGCTAAATCGCTTACCTAAGGTCCAAGGCTGGGTGAGTGCGGTTCCTCAAAAGCGTTTGGAACAAGTCGACGTATTACTCAGTAAACATGGATTGGTTGCGCTTTTGTGCGCGCGGTTTATTCCGGTTGTTCGTTCCCTATTGCCATTAATGATGGGGTTGCGAGTGAAACGTATTAGTAAATTCCATTACTTTGCGTGGCTGAGTGCGATTTTATGGACGCTGATATTATGCGGTTTTGGTTCATTACTTCCTTTGCTACCGGAAAATATGAGCAAAGCAATCACAATGCTATTAATGGCGGCACCAATAATTACTCTTGTGATTGGAGTGCTTAGTTTCTTGTTTGTTAAAGCACGTCGAGCGTTCTGTAAACCCAAGGATGTGTCTGAGTTTTCTCAGTAAGTTTACTTGATTTGCACTTTTAAGCTTGTATGCAGATTAGACATCTAATCGACAGGTTTTTATCAGTAAAAAGAAAGGCGCATACATTGCGCCTTTCTTTTTGAGTGTCGTTAGGGTTTCGAATTTAATAGCCAATGCTATATAAGTATTCGCCAACTTCTTTGCACTGAGACTTGTAGATGTTCTCTACTTCAGACTCATTCTTATCTGCTGCTTTAAATTCAAGTTCGGCAGACGATAGCTGGTCAAAGCTGTAGTCTCTCTCAGACATTAAGTAGTGTCTGAACATCGCTCTGTGTTCCGGAACTGCAATACGTGCGTTAGAAACGTTGGCACACTCTAACAGAGTGTCGTTACTCATTTCTTCTGGCTTAGTTTCTGTGTTTGCAAAGGTTGAGCCCGCTGAAAATAGTAATGCTAGTGCGATTGTTGTAGCGATTCTTGTCATTATATGGACCTCAAATTGGTTCTAGTAACAATGAGCATATTGGCTCTTATCGTTACATTTTCGTGTTCTCTGTATGTCATAAAAAGTTAAACAACAGAGAAGGCGTTGCGACCATGAGTAAAGACGTACATTAAGTTCGCTTCCTTTCTTCCTGAGAGGCGATAAAGAGAGCGTTGACTCATGAGTCCGCCATAACTGTCTAGAGGTAAGCGAGATGCTTGTTTTGCCAACTCCAGTAGTGGTGGAGAAGAGAAAGCAATAAGTAAAAAATAATTAGGAGTAAAATCTGATGATAAAACGCCATCAGTAGCTGATGTTCGGCGACAGGAGACAAGCCCGAACAACTCGCGCTTTATATGTAGGTAGTAACTTTCTGAACCCCAAGAACTCAGAGAAGCTGAGGCATGAAAATCAGTGTGTGCTAGCTCAAAATCGTCTTGTTGTGAGAGTTTAAGTAAGCGCTCGGAAGTGTAATGTTTGGTGTGGTGCCACTCATGCGCATATGAAGCTGTGATGAGCCCTGAGAGCAGGGACAAAGAAAGCATCAATAATATACGGTGTAGATAACGCAAGAAGTAACCCTAAACATATAAAGCCACAGTTACCCACCATGATTAAGGAATCTTAGTGGAACTATGATAACGATGAAAGCCAGTGTCTGATGAACTCAGCGTATACTAACGAGATGGAAGGGGGATGAACAGAGTTTTCTGATCGCACTTAGGTATATCAGCGAATAACACAATAATTTTCGCTTTCGAGTAAGCGAAAATGGAAAGAGAGTCGTTGCACAGGACGATTAAGCTAACAGGATTATTACTAGGGAAGAAATAGAATCTTCTTTTTCTTCCCCATATGTGTCGCATCGATATTATGCGCTTGCGTAAATAACGCTGCCGCCTTTTATGGTGTCAATGATCTCGCGAGACAACTTCTCTGGCAAAGCAGGGCAACCCCAACTGCGTCCGAGGTATCCATTCTTCTTGATGAAGGAAGGGTTTGCGTAATCGGCACCGTGCACGACAATGTAACGCTCGCGAGCTTTGTCGTTTAATCCAGAGCTTAGCCCATCTAATCGAAGTGAATAGCCATTTGAGCCGTAGTAAGTGGTATCAGTCAAAAAAGTGCCCAATGATGTTTTTCGCGAGTTCACGACATTTGAAAACTGTGTCGCTGTTTTCTTTCCGCTGTTCACGCCGTGAGAAACATACGTATTGTAAATTAGCTTCTTTTTATCTAAATCAACCACATAAAAACGCTTTTCAGTTGATGGTTTACTATAGTCGATGATCGTTAGTACCGACTTCTTTCTATCGGGTGTCTTCTGATAAGCGATGTAAGCGTCACTGAACAACTTAAAGTCTACTATGCCATCTAGCTTGGCTTGTTTAAACACATGTTCAACTTGCTTTGGTCGTAAATGATCCCTGGGTTCGTTATCTGATTGTTTTGCAAAAGCAAAAGGTGAGACAGACAACAGCGCACATGTAAATAATATAATTAACTTTTTCATCTTGGCTAAATAAAACTCTATGGTGTTACAAATTTACCGATTGCTTCATGCACTCGTTAAAACAACATGCACATCAATATAATTCTATTCCCAATGTTTCTTATTGCACGCTTAGGTGCTTGATATTGGGTTGACGATAAGTTTTCGAGTTAAAAACTAACTAATTGAAACTTATATAAAATATGAAGTTTAACGATGGTTTCTATAAACTTCGGCGTAAATGATATCTGATATATGTAATTAATAAAACTGTGTTTAAGGATATTTGTGAAGTTGCTAATTTATAAAAACGGCGTTTTATTTTTCGTACTTTAGAAACTCTTTTTATTTCAATGTGTTTTCTTTTTCTACGCTTTATCCAATACCTCAAAAGTTTGTGATTTAACTCGTAACAAATCGTAACGCCGAATCGTTATGTGTATAAGTGCATTTATAATGTATGAATAAACAACAGGGTGGTAAGAAAAGGCAGTAAAACAGCGGTGAATCGGTTGTTTTTAATTCACGATTGATAAAGCTAAGTCTAAGTCGTACAAAAATTGAACTTGTGAATATATCGTTTAAGTGAGAGTGATGAGCTCGACAAAAGTGAAGTGATGCGTGCTATTGTTTATTTTCTAATTTATTCGATTACATAAGGAAGGGTACATAGTAAAAATTGAAAAAATAATTCTATCGTGTGGATTAAAATATATAAATAATAAAACTTCGAAATTAAAAGATAAGAGCGCCAGATATTAATTCATTAAATTTTTGAACATGAGAGTAAACTCTATCTATTATGTTTGGTTTGGTGTGAGAGTGCTCGTCTCATTAAGAAAAGCGCTCAAATTTATTTAAGGACGGTTATGACAGCATTTAATAAAGTGTTTATTGTCACTCCCAATGTTAATGATTTTGCAATGTTGCAAGAGTCGCCATTGGAAATGTCTCTTCAAGTAACGGCAAGCAAACCTATCCAACTCTATGGAGAGTCTGTTAAAGCCAGTTGGAAAAGTATTGATATTGAATGGTTAGACGTTAAGGGTGAAAAGCCATTACCCAGGCCTGATATTGCAGCATGGGGATCTTTTACTCTTGCTGTATCCGCTTCTATTGCGGATAAGCTCGATGTGTTGAGCGAGAATGTCGAATTTTTACCATTAAATCTACAAGGAAAGCCTTGGCGAGCATTAAACATTGTCACTCAAATTGATGCCATTGATACCTCTGCTACCGAGTATAATCTTCGTCATGGTAAGCTAAGTCGTGCTAGACCGTTTAAGAAACTCGTTTTGAATAGAGAAGCCGTTAATGAATCTGACTTGTTCAGAGTAAAAGGTGCTGGGCTCAGAACGTTTTGCACGGACAAAAAAGGTGGCTTGTACGATAGCGTCAAAGCGCTGAATTTGACCGGTTTGGATTTCAAGGAAGTGCTGGTTTAAAAACGAATAAATAGTGATTTACTCAACTAAAGTCATAGACATAGGTATGGGGGAACAAAAGCTGAGCATCTATCAATGAAGCTCATATACAGCTAAATACAGCCGCCACAGTTGTGACTGCTGTACGTCTCCCCTTAACTTATGTTCTTGAAACCCTAATTGAGCTGACCATGGACGCATCAAATCGACTGTCGTCATTTGCCGATTGCCACCACAAGCTCAATTGTTCTTTAGTCATTGGTTTGCCAAATAAATAGCCTTGCATATAGTCGCAGCGGTATGCCGATAACCATTCATGCATCATATTGTGTTCAATACCTTCTGCTGTAACCGTTTTATTTTGGGCATGGCATAGCTCAATAATAGGTTTGATCACATGTCCGTTGTTGGTGTTCATCAATGTAACGAGGAACTCTCGATCAAATTTGATTTTTTGAACCGGATACTGAACGAGCTGAGTTAACGATGTGTAACCAGAACCAAAGTCATCAATTGCAAGACGGTAGCCACGTTTTGATAGCTCATCAAGTAGGGCTGTGCCTTGTTGTTCTGCGGCAAAGGTTTCGGTTATTTCTATCTCAATACATTCTGGTTTAACACTGTGCAGTGTCGCTTGTTCATGGATGTAGTTTGCCATTTCTATCGAGTTTAGCTCTGCTGATGAAAGATTGACCGAAAGAACAATATCCTTACCGAAAATATTCCTTAATTGATGGTATTCCGCCGTTGCATTGGCGAAAACCCAGCGGTCAATTTTATCAAATAATCCGGCTTGCTCTGCAATTGGAATAAACTCCTTTGGGGGGATAGGGCCGATACCTTCGGCTTCCCAGCGCAACAAGACTTCTAACCCCTCAATTTCGTTGCTTCGATTGTTCATATAGGGTTGAAAAACAAGGTGGAATTCTTCCTCTACATTGCTTTTTCGGAGCGCACGTTCAAGCTGACTTCGTCTTTGAGACTCAATATTGAGAGCGGCTGAATAATAGGCGTATTGATTTTTCCCTGCCCGTTTTGCTTGATACATAGCCGCATCGGCACTGGAGAGTAACTTCGCGATGTCAGTACCGTCTTGAGGATATTGTGCAATACCTACGCTTGCCGTAACGGGAAATGAATTACTCCAAGATGAACTGAGATTACTAATTGGTTTTAGTAACTCTGATGCAAGCAAATCAGGCAAGCGTTTTACCTCTTGATTTGAGCTCAGCAAAATTGCAAATTCGTCACCAGATAACCTGGCGGCAAAGCAGGGGCTGTTGTAATCGTGCGAGAACTTTTGACAGGCATTCTTGATGTGTGATGAGAACACTTTTAATAAGTTATCTCCCAATTCATGCCCGTATTTATCATTCACGTATTTAAAGTTATCAAGATCGACGTAAACAACCCACAGAAACTGCGAAGGGGAGATAAGTTCACGAGTGGCAAGCTCATGAAAACGATGGCGATTGGCGAGTTGCGTCAGGTGATCCGTTTCAGCTAGGCGTTTTGTCTTTTTATAGATGACATTAAGTTCCTCATACATATCAAAAAAGCGTGCAGAGAGGCGTCCTATTTCATCGTTTGTTTCTAGCTTTTCAATATTGTCACGTTGATTAGATTCAAGTTCGTTCAGCTGCTTATCAAGGCGAGAAACAGGGCGCAACACATAGCGGTACAACACCAAAATGATTAATGTGATGGTGAAAAACGCCGCTACGCCAAAGGAGAAAGCAAGTTCTAGCCACACTTTATCGACTTTATTCCACATTAAATATTCGGCAGGAGAAAGCACGGCATAAAAGTGCGGCAGCAGCTCAATGGTTTGAGCGAGAGGAATATCAAGATAAATGGGTTTGTCGGCGAAAGTAATCACGCTGTGCGTGTCAAACTCGATTTCATGCTTAATCTCGTTAAAGGCTTCAAGTGATACGGAAACTACCACAAAAAACACATTTTTCGAGTCAAAGCTCAAAGGGTGAGTCCCCGTTCTTTTGTCGACGACTTCATATTGAAGAAGAATGCTTTGTCCACTGGAGTTATAAATAAAGCCAGTGTGACTGAAAGCCTCTCTCTCATTGAAACTTCGTGATATGTACTCTAACACCTTTGGGTCGACCACGCCCGATGATTCGTAATATTTGTTTTCTGTGTAGTAGAGAAGGTTTTGTTTTCCGTCGAGGATCGCCATGCTCGCATCGCCTTTGTAACCATGGCTCAATACTTCAGCGGTCTCGTCTAATCGGTTAAACAAGACTCGTTCACGATAGGGGTTGTTATGATTTACCAAATAGTCTTGTAATACATCACTTTTACTGAGCGTATAGGCATAGCTATTAAGAAAAATATTCGCTTGTCGAAACTGCCCGGCGAGCTTTTCCATCTGCAACTGAATATAGCTGTCTTCCCGCTTGATGAGCGTCACTTTTTGAATGCTATAAATAATATAGCTAGATACTAACGCGCTTAATAAGATCACTGGCGCGACAAGCAAAATGACTCTATTGCTTAACTTCATTATGGTTCTTAGTTTCCGTTTGTGTCCCTACAAACGTCGCGTACCAGGTAAGGTACTGAACGGATGATGTGTTTTGGCAAATTGTAACCAGATTGTAAGGTGAGCGTTCTCCAAAATCAGGCAGCTATCTAAGAATTGTGATGACGTGAAAGGTTTCGAGCTTATTAACTAGAGGTTTTCTCAGTAGTTGGACGTCTCTTTTCCTTCCTCCCTGTATAAAACCTAACCGTAATGACAGGGAAATACCATCATCGAAACGTTTCGATGGTAAAGTGTGACTCAAGTGCACTTTTCCTATTCAATGACAATTGAATTACAGATCATTCTCACACCTTATCGATCTCACACTGGTCAAATTGCGATGACGAATTATTATTTCATCGAAACGTTTCGATGAGTTTTCTGTTAATAACGAAAACACTTTAAGACAGGCGCTCATGGTTGTATGAACGTGTAACCGAAAGGTCGATGAGATGAAAAAAAGTACCCTAATTAACTCAGATATTTCTTACTTGGTGGCGACGCTAGGCCACACCGACGAGATCACGATATGTGATGCTGGTCTACCAATCCCAGAGCATGTTCAGCGAATCGATTTGGCGCTAACGCATGGGGTACCAAGTTTTCTTGATACTGTTCGCGTAATTCTATCTGAGTCCCAAATCGAAGGGGTCATCATTGCGGAAGAGTTCTCTGATGCAAGCCCAGTTTTGCATGAAGCGTTGCTCAACGAACTGAGCAAAGAGAGTGAAGAAACGGGCAAATCTATTGAGGTGAGCTACGTGTCACATGAAGCGTTTAAAGCACGCACGGCCCAAAGTCGCGCTATCGTAAGAACGGGCGAATGCTCGCCATATGCGAACGTTATTTTCCAAGCGGGCGTGGTTTTTTAAGCCAGAGATATTGAGGACAGATTATGACTCAAGCCATTCTACAACTAAGCGAAATTGAGAAGGCGTTTCCGGGCGTAAAAGCACTCGACAAAGCAAGCCTGAATGTTTATCCAGGCCGTGTGATGGCGCTGATGGGTGAAAATGGAGCAGGCAAGTCAACGTTAATGAAGGTGTTGACAGGCATTTACCACATGGATGCGGGGAGCATTCAATATCAAGGTCAGCCGGCGGCCTTTAAAGGTCCACGCGATTCACAGGAAGCTGGTATTAGCATTATTCACCAAGAGCTGAACCTGATTCCTGAACTGACGATTGCCGAAAATATTTACTTGGGACGAGAGTTCACTGGATCCTTAGGGCGTATCCAGTGGGGCAAAATGTATGACGAAGCTGACAAGCTTTTAAAACGTCTCAATGTCAAGCACTCATCAAAAACATTGCTTGGCGATTTAAGCCTTGGTGAACAACAAATGGTGGAAATTGCAAAGGCACTTTCGTTTGAGTCGAAAGTCATCATTATGGATGAGCCAACGGACGCATTGACCGATACCGAAACGGAATCACTGTTTAAAGTGATTAATGAGCTTCGCGAGCAAGGATGCGGCATCGTATACATTTCGCATCGTCTTAAAGAAATCTTTGAAATCTGTGACGACATTACCGTACTTCGTGATGGTAAGTTTATCGGTGAGTGCAAGGTGTCCGACACTGATGAAGATGGCCTAATTGAAATGATGGTTGGCCGAAAATTAGAAGAGCAATATCCACGTATTGATGTACAACATGGCGAAGCTTGTCTTGAAGTCATTGGTTTGACTGGATCTGGCGTTCAGGATGTGAGCTTTACTCTCAAGCGTGGTGAGATTCTTGGAATTTCTGGCTTGATGGGCGCAGGCCGCACTGAACTCATGAAAGTCATTTACGGCGCATTACCTAGTGAGCATGGTGTTATCAATCTTGATAACAAAACTATTAACCCGGTTAGCCCGCAAGATGGCTTGGCAAATGGTATCGCTTACATCTCTGAAGATCGCAAAGGCGATGGTTTGGTTTTAGGTCTTTCAGTTAAGGAGAACATGTCACTTTGTTCGCTAAACCAGCTGACCAAAGGCTTCCAGATTCAACACAGCGACGAAGTGATTGCAGTGGAAGATTTTATTAAGTTATTCAACATTAAAACCCCAACGCGAGATCAAATCATCGGCAACTTATCTGGTGGTAACCAGCAAAAAGTTGCGATTGCGAAAGGGTTAATGACGAAACCTAAAGTTCTGATTCTGGATGAGCCAACACGTGGTGTTGATGTCGGAGCAAAAAAAGAGATTTATCAGCTCATCAACAAGTTTAAGGCCGAAGGCATGAGCATCATCTTGGTTTCTTCCGAGATGCCTGAAGTGCTCGGCATGAGCGACCGTATTTTAGTGATGCATGAAGGTCGTATCACTGGCGAATTTGATGCGAAAGACGCCGATCAAGAAAAATTACTCGCCTGTGCCGTAGGCAAAGAGATCAATGAGGAAGCAGCATGAGTACGAATACCATGAGCAAACCAACCGAAACTGGCAACAAGAAGTTGTTCACAAAAGAGTGGCTGATTGAGCAAAAATCACTGATAGCTTTGATCTTTCTGATCGTTGTTGTGTCATTTTTGAACCCGAACTTTTTTACGGTCGACAACATTCTCAACATTCTTCGTCAAACCTCCGTGAATGCCATTATCGCAGTGGGTATGACATTAGTTATTTTAACAGCAGGCATCGACTTAAGTGTTGGTTCGGTATTGGCATTGTGTGGTGCCTTTGCGGCAAGCATGATTGCGCTTGAGGTTCCGGTGCTAGTGGCGGTTCCAACTGCTTTAGTCGCAGGTGCAGCGTTAGGTGCGATCAGCGGTATCATTATTGCGAAGGGTAAGGTGCAGGCATTTATCGCTACGCTGGTTACCATGACGTTACTACGCGGTGTGACCATGGTGTACACCGAAGGTCGTCCAATCTCGACAGGCTTTACTGACACCGCGGATGCGTTCGCATGGTTTGGTACTGGCTACGCGCTAGGCATTCCAGTTCCTGTTTGGTTAATGGTGGTTGTGTTCGCTGCGGCTTGGTATTTACTTAACCACACGCGCTTTGGTCGCTATGTTTACGCACTAGGCGGCAATGAGTCTGCGACTCGCCTATCAGGTATCAATGTAGACCGAGTGAAGATTGGTGTCTACGCCATCTGCGGTATGTTAGCAGCGCTTGCAGGCATTATTGTAACGTCTCGTCTTTCTTCGGCGCAGCCAACAGCAGGTATGGGCTACGAGCTAGACGCTATCGCAGCGGTTGTTCTTGGCGGTACCAGCTTGATGGGCGGTAAAGGCCGTATCATGGGTACCTTGATTGGTGCGCTGATCATCGGTTTCTTGAACAATGCACTTAACCTACTTGATGTTTCTTCCTACTACCAAATGATTGCAAAAGCAGTGGTTATCTTGCTGGCGGTATTGGTAGACAACAAAAACAAGTAATTCATAACAATCTGTATATATAAAACAGTGAATACAAACCGAGTCAGGGGACGTGTACTGGCTCACCCTACACAAAGGACTAGAACGATGAAAAAACTTGCAACTCTTATCTCTGCTGCACTTCTTTCTTCAACCGTATCGGTAGCGGCGCAAGCTCAAGATACCATGGCGATTGTGGTTTCGACGCTAAACAACCCGTTCTTCGTAACGATGAAAGACGGTGCGGAAGCAAAAGCGAAAGAATTGGGGTACGACTTAATTGTACTGGACTCGCAAAATGACCCGAGTAAAGAACTGTCGAACATCGAGGATTTAAGTATTCGCGGCGTAAAAGCAATTCTTATCAACCCAACGGATTCTGATGCAGTGTCTAATGCAATTCGTATGGCGAACCGTTCTAAGATCCCTGTGTTGACATTAGACCGTGGTGCAAGCCGTGGTGAAGTTGTGAGTCACATCGCGTCGGACAACGTAATTGGTGGTGAAATGGCAGGCCACTACATCATGGAAAAAGTCGGCGAAAAAGCAAAAGTCATTCAACTTGAAGGTATTGCGGGCACATCGGCAGCGCGTGAGCGCGGTGAAGGCTTTATGAATGCCGTGAAGGGCAGCGATATGGATCTTCTTGCTAGCCAACCGGCTGACTTTGACCGCACGAAAGGTCTAAACGTAATGGAAAACCTGCTAGCGGCTAACCCGGATGTACAAGCGGTATTTGCACAGAATGATGAAATGGCGCTAGGTGCACTTCGCGCAGTTCAAGCTTCTGGCAAAGATGTCGTTATCGTTGGTTTTGATGGTACGGAAGACGGCATTGCAGCAGTTAACCGTGGCAAACTAGCGGCAACTATTGCTCAGCAACCAGACCTTATCGGTGCTTTAGGTGTTGAAACGGCTGACAAAGTTTTGAAAGGTGAAGAAGTAGAAGAGTACATCCCAGTACCACTAAAAGTAGTCACTAAGTAAGTTTTAAGTTCAATAAATCATCCTAATTTTTGCTCTCTCCTCCGTTTATATCTGTCGTTTAGGAGGTGAGGGCAAACTTACCCAAAATACTGCAAAGTGTGGGGTATAGATGCCTTTGACTTTTTATCGAGACTCCTTCATCAGGAAGAGAAGTTAAAGTCATCTAATGTATTTTCCTAAACAGTTTTTAAAAAGGGTTCATTCAGAACCGAGGATAACCGTATGAATAAGTTAGTGGTGTTAGGTAGTGTAAACGCTGACCATGTTCTTCAAGTGCCTTCTTTCCCTCGCCCAGGCGAGACGCTGCATGGTCGCAACTATCAAGTTATCCCAGGTGGCAAAGGTGCCAACCAAGCCGTCGCGGCGGCGCGATTAAATGCAGACATAGGTTTTATCGCTTGTGTGGGCGACGACTCATTCGGCATTAACATTCGCGAAAACTTCAAAATGGACGGCATCGATATCACTGGTGTGAAGATGCAGCCAAATTGCCCGACAGGTATCGCGATGATTCAAGTGTCGGACAGTGGTGAGAACAGCATTTGCATTTCAGCTGAAGCAAACGCCAAACTGACAGCAGAAGCGATTGAGCCAGATTTAGAGCGTATTCGCCAAGCAGATTACTTGCTAATGCAATTGGAAACGCCGATGTGCGGCATTGAGAAAGCCGCGCGAATCGCGAAAGATGCCAAAACCAATGTCATTCTGAACCCAGCGCCAGCTCGCGAACTGTCAGATGAATTACTGTCTTACATTGACGTGATTACGCCAAATGAAACGGAAGCTGAAGTTCTGACAGGTATTACTGTAACAGACAACGAAAGCGCGCAAGAAGCGGCGAATGTGCTACATGGTAAAGGTATAGAAATTGTCATGATCACACTCGGTGCAAAAGGCGTTTGGTTAAGCCAAAACGGTCGAGGCGAAATCATCTCGGGTTTCCGCGTTGAAGCGACGGATACTACCGCTGCGGGCGATACATTTAATGGGGCATTCGTCACTGGTCTCCTAGAAGATTTACCTTTAGAATCAGCGATTAAGTTTGCACATGCGGCGGCTGCAATTTCTGTGACCCGCTTTGGCGCGCAAACGTCGATTCCAACCCGCGAAGAGGTGGACGCGTTTCTCGCTGAACAATAAGGCGCACAACGCCTCATTAAAATAGGAGTAGTAACATGGCGACGATGAAAGACATCGCAAAACTGGCAGGGGTTTCCACTTCAACAGTGAGCCATGTTATTAACAAGACGCGTTTTGTGAGCGAAGAGATCTCTGAACGCGTTAACAATGCCGCAAAAGAGCTTAACTACTACGCGCCCTCTGCGTTGGCGCGTAGCCTCAAAGTCAATCGTACCAAAACCATTGGTATGCTCGTGACAACCTCAACCAACCCATTCTTTGGCGAAGTCGTAAAAGGCGTAGAGCGTAGCTGTTACCAAAAAGGCTACAGCCTCATTTTATGTAACACCGAGGGTGATAACGAACGTATGCGTCAATCCATTAATACGCTATTGCAAAAGCGTGTCGATGGTTTGATCTTGATGTGCTCGTCGCTAGAAGGAGAGCGTATCGATGTATTTGAGCGTTACCCAGATATCCCAGTTGTGGTAATGGACTGGGGGCCGATGCTATTTACAAGCGATAAAATCCAAGACAACTCACTTCGTGGCGGTTACTTAGCGGCGAAATACTTAATTGATTGCGGCCATACCGAAATTGGGTGCATCACTGGCCCTTTGATTAAACACCAAGCGCAAATGCGATACGAAGGTTATAAGCGAGCAATGAACGAAGCTGGCTTGGAATTTAATGCCAATTGGATCATTGAATCGGACTTCGAGTGTGAGGGTGGGTATCAAGCGTTCAAAAAAATGGCTCAGCGTGGCGCATTACCTAGCTCGATTTTCGTCTCTAACGATATGATGGCGATGGGGGTGATTAACGCCGCAAATGAGCTCGATATTAAAGTGCCGGACGACCTGTCCATTATTGGTTACGATGACATCCATATCGCGAAATTTATGTCGCCATCGCTAACTACCATTCATCAGCCTAAGTACCGTTTGGGGCAGGCTGCCGTTGAGACTCTTGTCCGAAAGTTGGATGAAAAGTCAACAGAGGCACAGGTCGTACAATTAGAACCGACTCTAGTGGAACGGAAAAGCGTCAAGAGGTTAAAGTCAAACGTCACTGAATGACGTGTGATGTTGAGCTAAAAAATTAAAAAAGTCGTTTCTCTTTATACGATAAAGCCTTACTATCGTCGTTGATTATAAATAAAACTATTAATTGTTGTCTGGCGGATTAGTTAAATGTTATCAAAAGGTTACGCTAAGTTATCTGTAAAACACCCTTGGTTTCACCGAGTTAATGTTATTACAGTTGTATTGATTTTTTTTGTGAGCTGCTATCAGCTACTGGTTAATGAAGCATTTGAGTACGCAATTGGCTTTATTATTACACTTTTGGCGTCAGCTTTATTTGCATCAGCTTCTGCATTCAAAAAACGCTATCTAGGCTTGGATTCATAGGCACGTCTATTTCCAACATCGTTCAATAGCATCATTTATTGCTTTCAAGTAAACATTGAACTGAATTATGATCGAGTGCATCAAGAGGAGGACAAATGTCCTCCTTTTTGTTGGGGATCACGCTCTAATATAAGCGTATTCCAAACAAAATAATAAAGGACATGTTATGGACCTCTTTGCCTTACTCGATATTAATAATACTCTCGTTAACATTCCGATCGGCGACGGCTACGCAATGAGTTGGATCGAAGCTTTCGGTACAGTTTTTGGACTGCTTTGCATTTGGTTTGCCAGCCAAGAAAAAACCATCAACTACTTATTCGGTTTGCTGAATGTCACGCTTTTTGCCGTTATCTTTTTTCAAATTCAGTTATACGGATTATTGCTTCTTCAATTGTTTTTCTTCTGTGCGAACATTTACGGCTGGTATGCGTGGACTCGTCCAAACGCACAAGGTGAAACGCTGGAGGTTCGCTGGTTAAATAAACAGAAACTTATTACTACTGCCTCTATTAGCGTTGCATGTATCGCATTATTAACGATCTATATCGACCCATTTTTCTTTGCGCTAGCAAACATTGCTGTTGATAGCTTGAATCTCTTTGGTGCTGGCTTGGCTGAACCGGTGCTTGAACCTGACGCGTTTCCGTTCTGGGATGCAACCATGACAGTACTTTCTGTTGTTGCACAAATTCTGATGACACGTAAATACGTCGAAAACTGGATTCTATGGGTCGTGATTAACATCATCAGTGTGGGTATCTACGCGACGCAAGGTGTTTACGCAATGTCTGTTCAGTACGCGATTCTTATGTTCATCGCTGCCAATGGCACGCGTGAGTGGGCTCGTAGCGCTAAGCGCAATGGCGATAAAACCTTAGCGCACGCTGCTGCGTAAGGAACGAAAAATGGCCAAACAACCTCATATCGGAGTGGATGAAACACAAATCGCTCCCCTCGTTATTGTATGCGGCGAGCCAGATCGAGCGAATCGTATCGCGGCATTATTTGATGATGCAGAAATGGTGTCGGAAAACCGCGAGTACCGTGTGTTTACCGGCAACTACAAAGGCAAGCCTGTTTCAGTATGTAGTACAGGTATAGGTGCGCCATCGATGATCATCGCAGTGGAAGAGCTAAAACAGTGCGGTGTGACTCATGTGGTACGCGTTGGATCTGCGGGGGCAATGCAATCAGGCATTCATCTTGGCGAGTTGATCATTGCCGAAGGCGCGGTAAGAGATGAGGGCGGCTCTAAAGCGTATGTCGATTCGTCTTATCCAGCCTACGCAAGCTTTTCACTGTTAAAGGAAGTTGAGCGTTACTTGTCGATGCAAAAAGTGCATTATCATTTTGGTGTGGTGCGTTCTCACGACAGTTTCTATACCGATGACGAGGATGCAATATGCCAACATTGGAACAAGAAAGGCATCTTAGGTGCAGATATGGAAACCTCTGCGCTGTTTACGGTCGGTCGACTACGAGGCCTTCATGTGGCTTCGATATTAAACAACGTGGTGCTGTATCAACAAGATGTGAAAGAAGGGGTTGGTCAGTACGTTGATGAGGCCAAAGTAATGATGCAAGGTGAGAAGAGTGCCGCGATTACGGCATTAGAAGCCTTGGTTGCTCAGCGTTAGCCAGTCTCTATCTCAGTAAGTCACATAAACAGAATAGATGTAAAGCGACAGGTCACTGTCGCTTTTTTATTTGGAGTTACGGGGTACAATCCACCTTAAATAGTTGTCCGTAACTTTTTCTGAGAGAGCAGAAAATGAAAATCAGCCCTTATCCGACTGGTCGCTTCAAAACATACCTTGAAGAAAAGAGTGCCACCTTTCGCGATTTGATTTATCAGTGCCAAATAAATTCGCGTTACTTTGATGCTGGGGAAGCAATTCTCCGCCAAGGTGAGCAACTTCAGTACTTGTATGTTGTGCCAGTAGGTCGAGTCTCGATGAACATATTGGCCGCAAATGGACGACGTTTTCAATTAGGGGAAGCTAACTGCGACTATCATATTTATGGTGAAATGGAGTTCTTCACTCAGACCCCTTGTCAATGGAATGTGATAGCAGATGAACATATGCAGGTTGATGTTATCTGTATCCAAAAACTAACCGAAGCTCTGCAAAATCATCCTGAAATGATGGTGTTCTTCGCTTCAGCATTGGCTGAGGATTATCAAGACTCCATGGATATCTACACTAATCGTTTGTTGCATCCCATTACTTACAACATTGCCTATGATCTTCTCGTCCGTAATCAGACGGATAAGCTCCTTGGTGGCTTTGATAAAGTGAACCAAGAGGCTGAGCGGTTTGGCACCTCAGGCCGAGTCTATCGACGTGCAGTTAAGGACTTGATTGAAAAGGGATTGATTACCAAAACAGACAACGGTTTGGAGATTATTGATGAGCTGGCACTCAAAGCGTTTATTGAAGCGCATGAATGATACGCCCAGGTATTGAAACTAATGGGTTTTATAAGTCTTTGATATATCTAAGTCTTGAGTAAACGTAACTAATGTAAAGTACCTTAAATTTTGTTGAATGCATTAAAGAGTAGCGTTATATTGCGAACGCGTATGATAATAGATCTCATTAAGGCTTAACAAAATGAAAAAATTCGTTGGTGCGGCTATGCTGTCGTTATTTACTGTTTCTCCTTCTTTCGCTGCTAAAGTTGTGATTGACCACTACATGGGTCAAACAGAGCTAGAACAATCCCCAGAGCGTGTGGTTGTGATTGGCTTTGGCCCGCTAGATGCGCTGGACAACTTTGGTATCGATCCTGTTGCAGTATCTAACTCTTCTAATCTGCCTAGTTACCTTTCAAAATACAGCAAAGATAACTACACCTCTGCGGGTAGTTTGTTTGAACCTGATTTTGAAACCATCTACATGCAAAAACCGGATTTGATTTTGGTTGGTCCGCGGGCGTCTGCGAAATATGAAGAGCTGAGTGAAATTGCCCCTACAGTTGTTTTTGCGGCGAAAGAGAACCAAGGCTATTGGGAAGGCACGCAAGCGCAATGGCGCAATATTGGTAAGATCTTCAATATCGAAGAAAAAGTAGAGCAGAAAATTGAAGCGCTAGATGCTCAATTCAAAGCAATCCGTGACTACAACCAATCGAACAAAAATGATGCATTAACGATTTTAAGCATGGGTGACAATATCAGCGCGTTTGGTGCCCAGTCGCGATTTGGCGTCATTTATAACGACTTTGGCTTCTTGGAAACGGTTGAGCACGTGAAAACGGGCACTCACGGAGATGTCATTTCTTATGAGTTTATTCGTGAAGCTAACCCGAAAAATATTCTCGTGGTTGACCGAAATTCTCTGACAGGTACGCCGGATAACGATATTCGTAAATCTATGGATAACGACTTAGTCAAAGCGACTGCGGCATATAAAAATCATAAAATCACTTATTTAGATGTGGACGCGTGGTACTTGTCGATGTCTGGTGTGACAGCAACAGAAAAAATGGTCAGTGAGATAAAGCAAACCGTTGAACTGTAATCCAAGATAGCAGAGGTTAACTTTGAAGAAGTTATTGCTAACCCTTGTGGTTTTAAGCACGGTTTCGTTATTTGTTGGGGTGGCAAACATGACGCCCCAACAACTCTTTTCAGGTGATGAGAAAGCATTAGAGCTTTTCTTTACCAGCCGTATACCACGTTTATTTGCCATACTGCTTGCTGGTGCTGGCTTGAGTATTGCGGGACTTGTCATGCAGCAAATCAGCCAGAACCGATTTGCTGCACCTTCTACAACCGGTACGATCGAATGTGCCATGTTGGGCTACGTACTGAGCGTGGTTTTCTTTGGTAATGATAATCACCTTTGGCTCGTTTTCGGCATCTCGGTATTTGGGACGCTAGCGTTTGTTTTCTTTATTCAGCGCATTCAATTTAAGAGCGTGGTTTTTGTGCCTCTTGTCGGGATTATTTTCGGCAATGTCATCCAATCCATGACTACGTTTATCGCGTACAAATATGATGCACTTCAAAGTCTGAATGCTTGGACAGTCGCAAACTTCGCTAACATCTTGCGTGGTGATTTTGAACTGCTGTACATCGCGGTACCAATGGTTATCCTCAGCTATCTTTTTGCCGCAAGGATCTCTGCCGTAGGTATCGGAAAAGATTTCGCGATTAACTTGGGTTTGAATTATCAGCAGGTTGTGACGATTGGCGTGCTATTGGTGTCCATCATGTCAGCAAGTGTCGTGATGATTGTTGGCCAGTTGCCATTCTTAGGGCTGATTGTGCCGAATCTCGTGAGTCACTTTTATGGCGATAATCTCAAAAAGAACATTCCGCTTACGGCCATGTATGGGGCGATTTTAGTGTTGTGTTGCGACTTGGTGAGTCGTTTAATTATTTTCCCTCATGAAATGCCAATCTCTATCGTGATCAGCATATTGGGTGGCGTGGTATTCATCGCTATGTTGTTGCGAGGTAAGCAACATGCGTGATTCAACGAAAATCCTGCTGCTAGGTGGCATTGCGATTCTTTTCGCGTGTCTGTTTATTGGTATTGGGCTAACGGCTGACAACTACCAATATTTTTTGTCTCGTAGAGTTCCTAAAGTATTGGCGATAGTGCTAGCGGGTGTGGCCATTGCTCAGTCTTCACTTGTATTTCAAACCATTACGCACAACCGAATTTTAACGCCAAGTATCATGGGTTTTGATGCGCTGTATGTGTTAACCCAAATTTTGATCGTGTTGATTTTTGGTGGGTTGAGTACCTTAGTTCTTAACTTGTACGTCAATTTCGCGATTGCAGTAATTGTAATGGTGTCGTTTTCGCTACTGCTGTTTGGGTTTTACTTTTCAAAAGGCAGCAAGAACTTGATTACGTTGCTATTGGTCGGCTTGATCTTTGGTCAGCTATTTTCCAATGCGGCGTCATTCTTTTCTTTGCTGATGGACCCAAACACATATGCAATTGTTCAGTCGAAACTGTACGCCAGTTTCAATAATGTCAAAGTGAACTTGGTTTACTTTAGTGCTCCGGCTTTAATGTTTGCATGTTGGTTGTTGTTTAGGATGCATCGCACTTTAGATGTGTTTTGGCTCGACCAAGACAATGCGAAAAGCTTGGGTGTTGATGTACCTAAAGTGACGAGAAATGTGTTTATTATCTCGGCGGTTTTGATTGCTATTTCTACGGCTTTGGTAGGGCCAATCATGTTCTTTGGTTTACTAGTGACCAACTTAAGCCGGGAAATGTTCCGAAGTTACCAACATAAAACGCTATTGGTCGGATGTTCGTTTCTATCCATCAGTTCACTACTTGCTGGGCAATGGATAATCGAAAACGTGTTCAGTTTTGAGACGACGTTGAGTGTCGTAATTAACTTTATCGGCGGTGCATATTTCTTATACCTGCTGCTGAAAAACAAAGTTGTATAAATATGATAGTAATAGACAAATTAACGAAGGCTTTCGGTTCAAACAAAGTCGTAGACGAGGCCAATACTCAGTTTGAAAAGGGCAAGGTAACATCGATTATCGGTCCAAATGGCGCGGGAAAGAGCACGCTGTTATCTATGGCCTCACGCTTAACGGAGCGAGATGGCGGTAGTGTTATCATTGATTGCAAGGAAATCGCGGAATGGGACACAAAAGAGCTAGCGAAAAAACTGGCAGTACTTCGCCAAGCTAACTCGATTACAATGCGGTTTACCGTAAAAGAGTTAGTCTCTTTTGGTCGTTTCCCATACTCTAAAGGAAATCTGACTAAAGAAGATCATGAGGTCATAGAACAAGCGATCGACTACTTAGATTTGCAAGATATTCAAGACAAATACTTGGATGAATTAAGTGGTGGTCAGCGACAGCTTGCATTTATTGCTATGGTGATTGCACAAGATACAGATTATGTCTTTCTTGATGAACCTCTTAATAACTTAGATATCAAACACTCTCTTCAGATCATGAAAGTTGTGCAGCAGTTAGCCCATGACATGAATAAAGCCATGGTGGTCGTGATTCATGATATTAATTTCGCGGCGTGTTACTCAGATGTCATATTGGCGCTTAAGAAAGGTAAAGTTGTGGCGAGTGGTGCGGTTGAAGATGTTATTCAAGCGTCTACGCTAGAGGACATCTATGAAACGCCATTTAACATCATAGAGTTAAACGGTAAGCGCATGTGTACTTATCATTAAGCGAGCTAGTTCGTTTTTAACGAGATCAATAGATAGGCGGGCTTACTTGGTGAGCTCGTCTATGATTGGGCATCGGCTCTCTGCATCTCCAGGACAAGAAGAAACCCAACCTTCAAGTTGCGTTTTGATCTCCATGAGGTGTGCAATTTTTTCTTCAACCTCTCTCAGTTTGTCCATGGTTCTTGCTTTTACTTCGCTACTTTTGCGATTGGGGTTATGAGCAAGTTGTACGAACTCTTTGCATTCTTGCAACGAAAAGCCTGCGCTTTTTGCGCGTGATACCAAGTTAAGCTCTTGAATATGATTATCTGAATATTCGCGATAGCCAGAGTCGCTACGCGCTGGTGGAGATATGATCCCTTTGTCTTCATATAATCGAATCGACTTAGATGAAAGCCCAGTGAGCTTCGCGACGGCACCAATATTCATGTTTAACCTCCATAACGTTTAAGGCGAGTATATACCGATGTTGTGGATAAGACACTCCTAAATAACAGTCTGTTACCTAGAGTCCCCTTACTCTTTAATCACTTCATGTGGTGGCACACCAAATGCCTTTTTAAAGGCATAAGTGAAGTTAGAAGGGTGGTGGTATCCGGCTTCATAGGCGGCTTCTGTTATCGTCACTAGGCCACGTTCCAAATGTTGCCTAGCAATCTCAAGACGTCGAAAACGAATGTAGCCGTTTATGGTCATATTAAGTGATTGTTTAAATCGGCGCTGCAGGTTTGAAACACTCATTGAGAATTGGCTCGCCAACTTTTCCAAGCGTAGTTCTTGATCAAGGTGAGTTTCAATATAGCTGACAATATCCTCAATCCGACCATCAATGTGTCGTTCAATACTGCTGTTTTTAGCACTGAAATTCTTAGGAATTTGCTTGGTGGCTTGATGTAATATTTGATAGATCAAGCTTTCGACCTCTAGCTTCTCTTGAAACTCTTGCGGTGTTTCTATATTTGTTAACGTTTCAGCCAGTTCGCATAGCGTCTGGGTAAGCTCCAACTGTTGAAACGCCTGATGAGAGTTAAAAAAGGCTCGATGACTACAATTTTGCTCAAGGCGGGCCTCTAGCCATTGGGGCTTAACCAATATGTTGATCTTATTAATGAGGTTATCTTTGAGCAGTGAACGACGAAAATTTGCAGGTTTGAGTAAGTTCACCACTACACCCTTAGGGCCGTCGCTCGCGTCTAAATCAAATTGCAAATCGTCGTAGCCAAACGAGAGTCTACCTTCTAAAAGAATAGTGACCAGCAGTGAGGCGTGTGCAGTAG
Organism: Vibrio sp. 2033; assembly: GCF_033339735.1. Taxonomy (NCBI): domain Bacteria; kingdom Pseudomonadati; phylum Pseudomonadota; class Gammaproteobacteria; order Vibrionales; family Vibrionaceae; genus Vibrio; species Vibrio sp. 2033. Next base: position 258,803 of record NZ_JAWOVC010000003.1, on the reverse strand, counting down.
AAACAATATTCGAATCAATAAGTTCTAGACAACGCCCGCCATGAACAAAAATTTGATCATTGTACTGATATGATAGGAACTTACCTTCGGCCAGTTGAGTTTGACAAGGTTGGCCTTGCGTGACAATCCATTGTTTCTCTGTCGCCTCTAGTCTTTGGGTTAAAGCTATCTTGGCAATTTTAGTTCGTTTTGTTGTGACTTCCTGCATTTGACACTTCCTCATAACACTTGTGCGATTTCGCATAACCAAATCGCCTTTGTATTTATAAAACTCATGCTTATTATACCTGAGAATTATTATCATTAATATTTAGGAATGAAGTTATGGAAAGCCCTGCTTGTTCACCTATCAAGCTTTCAAGCCTTTGCCTTGCAGTGGGAATGGCGCTATCAACCCCTGTTTTAGCTCAAGATACTGAGTCACATTTTGAAGAGGTCGTTGTATGGGGAACGAAAGTTTCCAGCAACACTGAGTCGATGTTTGCGGACGACATGTCACTGAAGCAAGCCGATCATATGTCTGATTTACTGCGCGATATTCCCGGTGTGGATGTTGGTGGAACACACTCTGTGAATCAACGTATTACGATTCGTGGTTTGAGCGAAACCGATTTGGACATTCGTCTTGACGGTGCTTCTCAGCATGCGAGCATGTTCCATCATATTGGTAACTTGACGTTGAACCCTGACATTCTCAAATCTGCGGACATTCAGGTAGGTAATAACTCTGTGACTCAAAACGGGTTAGGCGGTTCGGTCTACTTTGAAACGAAAGACGCTCGTGACTTACTTCGTTACGATGAAAAGTTTGGTGCGCGTGTTTATGGCGGCTATGCATCCAACGACAACCAACAAGGTTCGTTGACACTGTACGGACTTTTGTCCGAAAACATTGATGCGATGGTCTATGGCCATTACGTTACGCGTGATGATTTTGAAGATGGTGATGGCAATAAAACCTATGGTGCTGCAGGTGATGTTTACAACATTCTGGCTAAGCTGGGGTATGAACTAAATGACATCCATCGTTTTGAGCTCTCTTATGACATGTACCGAGACAGTGGAGATTACAGTCCGCGTCCTGATATGTCTGGTAGTGCAAATAATAGCCTGTCGAGCAAGTTACTTATCCCTACGGATTATGACCGCGATACCGTTACTTTGAGTTACGAGTTGCGAGGCGAACAACACCAAGGAAACGTCACTCTTTATAATACCGAGACAGAAATTAAACGTGACGAAACGGTGATGGCCCCTCGTTGGCCCTCGAACCGTTTATCAAAGAACACCGCCAAAAACCAAAACTTTGGTTTGAATGGCAAATTCCAGTCAGATGTTATGTTAGGTGAGTTTGATAATCGAGTCACTTATGGCTTCGACTACATGGATAAAACGTCTTCGAGTTACTACGGTAGTCGTAAGTTTATGGACGAATCGGCGATTTCAACCGCACTGTTTGTAGAAGATCAGTTCTTCTTCTCTGATGCCTTCTTTATTACCGCAGGTATGCGCTTTGATGATTACAAACGCAAAGCTGAGACAGGAACCAGTAATTATGATGATGTGACTTGGGCTCTAGCTGCAGAGTGGGCGGTGACTCAAGATTGGACGTTGTTTGCGAGTGCACGTTCTCTATTTAAAGGTCCAGAGCTAATGGAAACCTTTATTGCTTACCAAGACGTTGCATTTTTAGAGGATGGGCTAAAGCCAGAAACGGGATTGAACACGCAGGGTGGTGTTCGTTTTGATAAAACCTTTGATAAGCATTTCTTTGGGGCGAATATTACGGTATTCCAAACGGAAATTGATGATTACATTGCAGATCAGTACCAAAACGCGACTCAAACTTACCTGATTTACAACTTAGGTGATGTTGAGATTAAAGGCTTTGAGGCAAGTGCTTCTTATGGTTACGACAAGTTTAACAGCAAACTTTCTTACTCTAAGTCGGACACCAAAAACAAGAATACTGGTGGTGCTGTTGCTGGGGGCAATGGGCGTAGCATTGATATGGGTGATAGCATTGCTCTAACTTTGGATTACCAGTCAGACGCTTTAGAAACGATCTTCGGGTGGAACTCAATGTTTGTTCTAGAGGAAGACAACGTCTTTGATGGTCAGCCAAAGAAAGCAAGTTATGATGTACATAATCTATACGCTCAATGGGTGCCGTCTGATATTGATGGACTGTCGGTGACCTTTGGTATTGATAATGTATTTGACGAGTTGTACAGCTCTCACGCGTCTCGTTCTGGTACTGCACGTGGCTTCACACTTGATGACTACGAGCCGGGTCGCAACTTCAAGCTCTCTGCAGCTTATCAATTCTAACAAGGTTCTTCATAGGACGTTTCAAAGTAACGAGTAAGTTCATGATTAAAGAAAGCACCCGAATAGATAGCGAACACGCTGACAAATACTTAGTGACGCTTTGTCGGCATTTTGGACGAAAAGTTCCTGCTACTTGGAATGAAAATAGCGGTTTGGTGACATTTCCGACGGGAAAAGCTGAGTTTAACCTTTGTGCATCTAGCTTAACTATAACCTGTGAGGCGGATTCAGAAGAGAAACTGAATACGGTGAAGGCGATCATTTCATCGCATGTGGACATGTTTTCTCGTCGAGAAACATTAGCACTTAGCTGGGTTCGTTAGCGCTCGTTTAAGGATGCTGTGATAGAAAGGGAATGTTAAAAGCAAAAGCCCGCAATCTTATGATTTGCGGGCTTTTATTGTTTGAATGCTATTGCGCTTTCTCAGGCTCTAGGCTTTTTTTTTCCTGCTGCATTTTTGCTAGGAAGTAGATGTTAACGCAAGCTATAAAACCGTTAGTTAGTACTACAGGCCAAGAATCAATCATTAGTCCGTAAGCAGTAAATAGCGCACAACCAATAAAGTTAAGGATACGAAGCTTAACAATATCTTTCATAGTTAGCGAAATAGCGACCATGATTGAAGCTGCATAACCTAAAATCTCAACCATATTCATGTCCATTTTTTGACCCTCTTAAAATCTGCCGAATTTTGTCGGTACCAATTCTTCTCATCTTGAGATTAATGAGGAAGCTCCATGCCTCGAATGGTCTTTTTTTGTTGTATGGACGCACTATATCAATGGAAAAACCGTGATAAAAGCCTCAAATCAAGGTTAAGAGAAGGTTAGCGATTACGCAAACGTTTAGGGCTGGAATTACTGATAATTTTACTTATTGTGTTGATTGATAATAACGATGACATTAATAGCTCAAACACCATTGAAAGTAAGGGAATATTTACATATGATTGAAAATGATAATTATTTTCAAGTGCTGTATTTATGTATTTTATTATTAGCTTGCTCGTGTTTTTTTTGCTGTATATCAGAACAAAACCGAACTCGTGGTGTGCGGGGATTCATATCGTAAGCCACTTTTTTATCGTTGCATTTTGTCCTGCAATTTATGTTGTTCAATATTTAATCGTTACGTTTTTTTCGTCACCGATATTGATTAAGCTGTCATCACGATCCGGTGTATACAACATTCTCATTGCTTTTCTTCCATTATTGATCGCAACCGGCAGTCTGGCGTTTAGCTGAATGATTTCATCTCTCTTCTTTTCTTAAAACAACTACACTTAATCAGAATAAGATATCAATTTCATATAATTATTCGATATCTACGCGTCAGCACATGTGTCACATTTCTGTGACTACGAGTAAGTTTTACTTATGTTGCTTGGTAGTAGGGTATTTATCGATTGTTTAATGATTCAATACTTAGTTTAATCGTATAAAGGTGTGCAGTATGCCGCACTAAATTAATAAGAAATTATCTAAAAAGGTTAATGGGAAACGTAAGCCATTAGCGGAGGTCAGATGAGTACGCACACGGTACCGCAGAGCGCGATTGTAAATGCTGTCAAAGGTGAAGTTTTGGTTTTGGGCCTGGACGGAAACGTTAAGGTCATAAAATCAGGGGATGAGTTAAGACCTGGCGAGATTATTATCACAGAAAATAATGCTTCTCTCGACGTACAGATAAATAATGAGCTTTATCTGGTCGACGCAAATTGTGTTGCTTGTCTTCCTGTGCCTTCTTCTGAACCGTTAGAACCAGTATTGGTACAATCTCCAGTTAATGGCTTGGTGACTTTTGACCCAACGGCTATTGGAAGTGCTGACTTCGACGCCAACGATATTGCCGCTATCCAGCAAGCTATTTTAGACGGAGCTGACCCTACCGCTATCTTAGAAGCAACAGCTGCTGGCGCAGGTGCTGAAGGCTCGGCTAATGCTGGCTACGTGACGGTTGAATATAATAACCCGGAAGTACTCGCGTCTACTTTTTTTGAAACGTCTGCGACTCGCAGCGGAGAAGATGATCGCGACGAAGATGACGGTTTGAATGTCACGATCTTTGCTGATGGTGGGCAGTCACTGCAATCTAACGTAACAGAAGGCTCAATTTCTCTATCTAGCTACCCGCAAACCATTTCTTCTAGTGTGCTGGTTGAAGCAGGGGATCTCGCACTTGATACTGCTTCATTTGTACCCGAAACGTCTTCTTTAGAGTCTTTGTTAACCGAGTTAAATAGTGACATTACCTCTGGTGGTCAGCCAGTGGTGTTCGTTTACGACGAAGCGCAAAATGCCATTATCGGCACTCAAGGTGGTAACGAAGTGCTTCGTATCGAGATCGAAGCGACATCTTTAGGCCGTGATTTAGAGTTAGAGGTCGTTACTACGATTAGCCAGGGTATTGACCATGTGGCGTCCATCGCTGATGGCCAAGTATCTATCGTCGGTGATCAAATCAATATCGCTTTTGATATTACAGGCGCAGATATTGGTGGTAATAGCATTCAAGCGCCTATCGATTTTACGACAACCGTTATTGATGGCGATGATCCTGCGCCGCAAAACGTTACTTTTGAAAACGTTGAATCTTCTTCTACACCAATCACTGGCACCTTTGTTGATATTGGTAGTGATCAATTGGCAACAGTCACGTTTAACCAAGAAGGACTTAGTCAATTCGATGGCCTATTGAGTGATAATCAGGCGACAGAAGCGGTACTCTCTGAAGACGGCAGTACTATCACCTTGTCCATTGCTGGCTCGAATGAAACCGTCTTAACCATCAGTCTGAACACCGATGGTACCTACCAATTTGAGCAATTTAAGCCGTTAGAACAAACAAACGGTGAAGATACGATTGAGCTCTCTTTGCCAACCACAATCGTCGATTTCGACCAAGATACGGCAAGCAACACCTTTACGATGACCATCCTCGATGGCGATAATCCAGTGATTGAAAACGTGACGGGATTGTCTTTAGACGAGGCAGGGGTTGACCAAGGTTCACAGGAAGGCGCGGCAGTAACAAGTGGTACCGGGTCGATCACGACAGCGGTCGGAAGTGACATTATTGATCACTATGAGTTGGAACCTACAGAGTTTAATGTTGGTGGAGAACTCCAATCTCAAGGGCAGGTTGTTCAATTGGAACTGGCGTCCGAGAGTAACGGCGTGCGTACTTACGAAGGCTTCATCGAGCTGGATGGCGTGCGTATTACCGTATTTGATGTGGCGATTGATACTCCTGCATTGGGCGAATACCAATTCAACTTGTATGAACAACTTGACCATACGGGGGCTAACGATGACTCGCTTACTTTCTCATTGCTAGTTTACGCAGTAGATGCGGATGGTGACCGCTCCTCTATTACCGAAGGCTCGAACACACCAGAAGCGGCGCAAATTGTCATTCAAGTTCAAGATGACGTTCCTACGATTGATGGCGTTGAGGCACTAGCCGTCGATGAAGACGATTTATCAAGCATCGGCTCCGATCAAAGCGACTCTGTGTTCGCGCAAGGTAGCTTCACGACGACTCAGGGCTCAGACCGTGTTGTAAGTTATCAATTAGAGAGCGGCACTGATCCACTCAATGGGTTGGAATCGCAGGGGCGATCTATCTCTCTGACGGAAACAACCAATTCAGATGGCAGCTTTACCTATTCTGCAACGGCAGAAGGGGACGCTATCTTCACCTTACAAGTGAACCCTGACGGTTCTTATTCATTTACCCTTGAAGGTCCAATCGATCATGCTGTGGGTAGCGATAGCTTAACTCTAGACTTCACTATTGTCGCAACGGACTTTGACGGTGACACCAGTTCACTTGTTCTACCGGTAACCATTGCCGATGATGTGCCAACCATTAATGACGTTGTCGCTCTTACCGTCGATGAAGATGACTTAAGTTTGGTAGGCTCTGACCAATCACAGTCAACGCTGGTCGAAGGTCAGTTTACGACAACTCAAGGTTCTGATGGCGTCGTACAGTATCAGTTGGATGTAAACGCTGATCCTTTAAATGGCCTGCAATCTCAAGGTCAAACCGTTTCCATTGCCGAAACGCAAAATGCAGACGGCAGCTATACCTACAACGCAACGGCAAATGGCAGCGCAGTCTTCACATTAATTTTGAATACCGACGGCTCGTACAGTTTTGAGCTGCAAGGTCCAATCGACCATGCGGCAAATAGCGACAGCTTAACCCTTGATTTTAGCGTTATTGCTACCGATTTCGATGGTGACACAAGCCAAATCGCACTGCCAGTTACCATCGTGGATGATAAGCCAACCATTACCGATGTTGATGCAATTACCGTTGATGAAGATGATTTAGGCGCGATTGGCTCAGATCAGACTGACCCGATTTCAATCGATGGCAACTTCACCACCACACAAGGCTCTGACCGAGTGGTGAGCTATCAGCTCGATGCTTCTGCAACACCAGTTGACGGCCTTACATCACAAGGCGTGGCAGTTACGCTGACTGAAACCGCAAACGCTGATGGCAGCTTTACTTACGAGGCGACAGCGGGTAGTGAAGCGGTCTTTACGCTGACGGTGGATACTGATGGTAGCTATAACTTCACGCTTGAAGGTCCAATCGACCACGCGGTAGATAGCGATGAGCTGACACTCAACTTCCCAATCATCGCAACAGACTTTGATGGCGACACCACAAATGCCACTATCCCAGTGACAATCGTGGACGATAAGCCTGTTATTACCGACGTCGACACCATTACGGTTGATGAAGATGATCTAGCGTCAATTGGCTCAGACCAAAGCAATCCAATTTCTATTGATGGCAGCTTTACTACCACACAAGGCTCTGACCGAGTGGTGAGCTACCAACTCGATGCTTCAGCAACACCAGTGGACGGTTTAACATCGCAAGGCGCTGCTGTCACACTGACAGAAACCGCAAATGGTGATGGTAGTTTCACTTATGAAGCGACTGCGGGTGGAAACCCAGTATTTACTCTGACAGTAGATACTGATGGCTCTTACAACTTCACACTTGAAGGGCCAATTGATCACGCGGTTGATAGTGACGAACTGACACTGAACTTCCCAATTATCGCAACCGACTTTGATGGCGATACCGTTACGGAAACCATTCCAGTCACGATTGTTGATGATGTACCGACCATCACAGCGGTGGATGCGTTAAGTGTCGATGAAGATGACCTTACCGGTGTGGGTTCCGACCCTGGCGGCGATCTGTTCGTTGAAGGCGCGTTTACTACCACACAAGGCTCTGACCGAGTGGTGAGCTATCAACTGGATTCAACCGCTGATCCTGTTGCGGGGCTAACCTCTCAAGGTGAGGCGATTATCTTGGTGGAAACCGCCAACGGTGATGGCAGCTTTACCTATGTGGCGACCGCAGATGGCAATCCTGTATTCACGTTAAACGTAGCAACAGATGGTACGTACGACTTTACGCTGCAAGGCCCGATTGACCATGCCGCCAACAGCGATAGCCTGACGATTGATTTCCCAATTGTTGCCACCGATTTTGATGGTGATACGACCACGGCAACCATTCCAGTCACGATCACGGATGATGCACCAATCATCGATAATGTTGTGCCTCTGGCTGTAGACGAAGATGATTTATCAGGTATTGGCTCAGACCAAACTGACGCTGTGTTTGTTGAAGGCGCGTTCACCACTACCCAAGGTTCAGACCGTGTGGTGAGCTACCAACTTGATTCAACTTCTGATCCTGTCGCAGGTTTAACTTCTCAAGGTGAGCCTGTTACTTTGGTAGAGACGGCGAATGCCGATGGCAGCTTTACTTACGTGGCTACCGCGGATGGCAATCCGGTCTTCACCATGAATGTGAATGCTGATGGCACATACAACTTCCGTCTGGAAGGGCCGGTCGAGCACGCGTTAAACAGCGATGAATTAGTTCTAAACTTCCCAATCATTGCAACAGATTTTGACGGTGATACGACAACCGCGACCATTCCAGTCACGATTACTGATGACGTGCCAACCATCGATAACGTTGTCCCACTAATAGTAGACGAAGATGACCTTGCCTCAATTGGCTCAGACCAAAACGATGATGCGTTTATGTCGGGCTCTTTCACCACAACTGAAGGCTCAGACAGTGTTGTTAAATACCAGCTTGATGCAACGGCAGATCCAGTAGCAGGGTTGACCTCTCATGGTGAGCCTGTCGTGCTTGCTGAAACTGCTAACGGCGACGGCAGTTTTACTTACACAGCCACAGCAGATGGCAATACCGTATTTGAATTAGTGGTGAAGCCAGATGGCAGCTACACCTTTACTCTGCAGGGCCCACTAGACCATGCGGTGAATAGCGACAGTCTACAAATCGACTTCCCGATTATCGCGACAGATTTTGATGGCGATACCTCAACAGAAACATTGCCAGTCACCATCGTTGACGATAAACCAACCATCACTGACGTAGACGCGATCCGCGTGGATGAAGATGACTTAGCGACGATTGGCTCTGACGGCTCAGATCCAATTTCAATCGATGGCAACTTCACTACAACGCAAGGCTCTGATGGGGTAGTAAGATACCAATTAGATACTGCTGCAACTCCAGTTGATGGTCTAACATCACAAGGTGTGGCAGTGACGCTGACTGAAACCGCAAACGGCGACGGTAGCTACACCTATGAAGCAACTGCGGGAACCGATGCTGTCTTCACGCTGACCGTTAATACGGATGGCTCATACAACTTCACGCTTCAAGGTCCAATCGACCATGCGGTAGACAGTGATGAGCTGACGCTGAACTTCCCAATCATCGCGACGGATTTTGATGGTGATACCACCACAGAAACGATCCCAGTCACCATCGTGGATGATAAGCCAACCATTACCGATGTAGATGCGATTACCGTCGATGAAGATGACTTAGGCACGATTGGCTCAGATCAAACTGACCCGATTTCAATCGATGGCAACTTCACTACCACACAAGGCTCTGATCGAGTGGTGAGCTATCAGCTCGATGCTTCTTCAACACCAGTTGATGGCCTTACATCACAAGGCGTGGCAGTTACGCTAACTGAAACCGCAAATGGCGACGGTAGCTTTACTTACGAGGCGACGGCGGGTAGTGAAGCGGTCTTTACGCTGACCGTGAATACTGATGGTAGCTATAACTTCACGCTTGAAGGTCCAATCGACCACGCGGTAGATAGCGACGAGTTGACACTGAACTTCCCAATCATCGCAACAGACTTTGATGGCGATACCACAAACGCCACTATCCCGGTTACCATTGTGGACGATAAGCCAGTGATTACTGACGTCGACGCCATTACGGTTGATGAAGATGACCTAGCGTCAATTGGCTCAGACCAAAGCAATCCAATTTCTATTGATGGTAACTTTACCACCACGCAAGGTTCAGACCGAGTGGTGAGCTACCAACTCGATGGCACATCAACACCAGTTGACGGTTTAACCTCGCAAGGTGTGGCTGTCACGCTAACAGAAACTGCAAATGGTGATGGCAGTTTTACCTACGAAGCAACAGCGGGCTCTGAGGCGGTCTTTACGCTGACAGTGAATACTGATGGCTCTTATAACTTCACGCTAGAAGGGCCAATTGATCACGCGGTTGATAGTGATGAGCTGACACTGAATTTCCCAATTATCGCAACCGACTTTGATGGCGATACCGTTACGGAAACCATTCCAGTCACGATTGTTGATGATGTACCGACCATCACAGCGGTGGATGCGTTAAGTGTCGATGAAGATGACCTTAGCGGTGTGGGTTCGGACCCAGGCGGCGATCTGTTCGTTGAAGGGGCGTTTACAACCACACAAGGCTCTGACCGAGTGGTGAGCTATCAACTGGATTCAACCGCTGATCCTGTTGCGGGGCTGACCTCTCAAGGTGAGGCGATTATCTTGGTGGAAACCGCCAACGGTGATGGCAGCTTTACTTATGTGGCGACCGCAGACGGCAATCCGGTATTCACGTTAAACGTAGCAACAGATGGCACTTACGATTTTACGCTGCAAGGCCCGATTGACCATGCAGCTAACAGTGACAGCCTGACGATTGATTTCCCAATTATTGCAACTGATTTTGATGGTGATACGACTTCGGCAACCATTCCAGTCACGATCACGGATGATGCACCAATCATTGATAATGTCGTGCCTCTGGCTGTAGACGAAGATGATTTATCAGGTATTGGCTCAGACCAAACTGACGCAGTGTTTGTGGAAGGCGCATTTACGACCACTCAAGGTTCAGACCGAGTGGTGAGCTACCAACTTGATTCAACTTCTGATCCTGTTTCAGGTTTAACTTCTCAAGGTGAGCCTGTTATTTTGGTAGAGACTGCAAATGCCGATGGCAGCTTCACTTACGTGGCAACTGCGGATGGCAATCCTGTCTTCACCATGAATGTGAATGCTGACGGTACATATGACTTCCGTCTGGAAGGGCCAATCGATCACGCGTTAAACAGCGATGAGCTAGTACTGAACTTCCCAATCATTGCTACAGACTTTGATGGCGATACGACGACCGCGACCATTCCAGTCACGATTACTGATGACGTTCCAACCATCGATAACGTTGTCCCACTAACAGTAGACGAAGATGATCTCGCTACAATTGGCTCAGACCAAAACGATGATGCGTTTATGTCGGGCTCTTTCAGCACAACTGAAGGCTCAGACAGCGTTGTTAAATACCAGCTTGATGCAACGGCAGATCCAGTCGCAGGGTTGACCTCTCATGGTGAGCCTGTCGTGCTTGCAGAGACAGCAAATGGTGATGGCAGCTTTACTTACACTGCCACAGCAAATGGCAAGGACGTATTTGAATTGGTGGTGAAGCCAGACGGCAGCTACACCTTTACTCTGCAGGGCCCACTAGACCATGCGGTAAATAGCGACAGCCTGCAAATCGACTTCCCGATTATCGCAACAGACTTTGATGGCGATACGTCGACAGAAACACTACCTGTCACCATCGTTGATGATAAACCAACCATCACTGACGTAGACGCAATCCGTGTGGATGAAGATGACTTAGCGACGATTGGCTCTGACGGCTCAGATCCAATTTCAATCGATGGCAACTTCACTACAACGCAAGGTTCTGATGGGGTAGTAAGCTACCAATTAGATACTGCTGCAACGCCAGTTGATGGTCTAACATCACAAGGTGTGGCAGTGACGCTGACTGAAACCGCAAACGGCGACGGCAGCTACACTTATGAAGCGACAGCAGGAACTGAAGCCGTATTTACGCTGACCGTGAATACGGATGGTTCATACAACTTCACGCTGCAAGGTCCAATCGACCATGCGACGGGTAGTGATGAGCTGACACTGAACTTCCCAATCATCGCGACGGATTTTGATGGTGATACCACCACAGAAACGATCCCAGTCACCATCGTGGATGATAAGCCGGTTATTACTGACGTCGACGCCATTACGGTTGATGAAGATGATCTAGCGTCAATTGGCTCAGACCAAAGCAATCCGATTTCAATCGATGGCAACTTCACCACCACACAAGGCTCTGACCGAGTAGTGAGCTATCAGCTTGACGCTTCTGCAACACCAGTTGACAGCCTTACATCACAAGGTGTGGCAGTCACGCTGACTGAAAGCGCAAATGGTGATGGCAGCTTTACTTACGAGGCGACGGCGGGTAGTGAAGCGGTCTTTACGCTGATAGTGAATACTGATGGCTCTTATAACTTCACGCTAGAAGGTCCAATCGACCATGCGGTAGATAGCGATGAGTTAACACTCAACTTCCCAATCATCGCGACAGACTTTGATGGCGATACCTCTGCTGAGACAATTCCTGTCAAGATCGTTGATGACAAGCCGACACTTGGTGGAATCGAAGCAACAAGTGTGCAAACGGTTGATGAGGATGATATCCCAACAGTCGGATCTGATGGTACACAGTCGAACAGCATTGCCGGTAACTTCATCGCGACTGATGGTTCTGATGGCATTGTCGAGTACAGCGTTTCTGACCTAACGACGCCAGTACAAGGCCTGACCTCTGGTGGTCAATCTCTGGTTATGGTTGAAGTATCAAACGCAGGTGGCGTTTCAGTTTACGAAGCTCGTATTGATGGCACGACGACACCAGTATTCCGTGTAACCCTCGATGCCTCTGATGACAGCTACACGTTCGATTTGCTCGCTCCTCTCGATCATCCAAATGCTGATGGCCAGAATGAACTGATCATAAATTTACCGATAAACGCGACTGACTTTGATGGAGACGTGTCGAACAACATCACCTTACCAATTACGGTTGTGGATGATGTTCCGACCATTGATGGTTTGCTAGCAGGCAGCGAACAAACCGTTGATGAAGATGACCTACCAGCAGGTACGGATGCTGCAAGTGCAGAAGATACTGTTATTTCAGGTACTTTTGATATCACCGAAGGTGCTGACCAAGTTGCTTCTATTCAGCTGAGTGACCTGACCACGCCTGTTGCGTCACTGACTTCAGATGGTGAAGCTATCACCTTAGTCCTGTCTTCTAGCGCAAACGGCGTGAACGTATACCAAGGTGTCGCTGGCAATCCTGCTGAAGTGGTGTTCGAACTGACGTTGGATGCAACGAACAACACCTACGAGTTCGATTTACAGAAGCCGCTTGATCATCCCGATGGTAATCAGCAAAACGAGATTGTTATTAACCTCCCTGTGACGGCGACAGATAATGATGGTGATACTTCACCAGCCTTCACATTGCCAATTACCGTTGTGGACGATGTTCCAGTTGTTACCAATATTGAAAGTCTACGTGTCGACGAAGATGACTTACCTCTTGGTTCTGATGGTACTAAAGAGTCGTTAACGGTATCAGGTGAATTCGAAGTCACTAGCGCAGATGGTATTGATGCTTTCGAATTGGATCTAAGCTCAAATCCTATCCCGTATCTGAAATCGGGTGGAGAAGAGGTAACACTTTCTCAAGACGTTGGCGCTTCAACTGCTGACGCGCTTGTATACGTGGGACAAACTCAGGGTGGAGTGACGGTCTTCACGTTGACACTTCATCAAGATGGTAAATACGACTTTGAGTTATCTGGTCAGTTAGATCACGCGGTTAACTCTGATGAGATTTTGTTGAATCTACCTGTGAAGATCACGGATGGCGACAACGATACCATCACTGCGACCTTGCCAGTGACCATCGTAGATGACAAGCCAACCATTGATGCTATTAGCTCTGGTAGTACCTTGTCTGTGGATGAGGATGATATTCCAAGCCAAGGTTCAGACGACACGCCAGAATCCAATATCATTGGTGGCAACTTTGACGTTACTGATGGTGCCGACTCTATCGTTAGCTTCCAGTTGGATAGCTTAACGTCGCCTGTTTCTGGACTTACCTCAGGTGGTCAACCGCTTGAGTTGATTGAGTTTTCAAATTCAAACGGTGTGATTGAGTACCGAGCTTATGTACAAGGTACGACGGACACCGTCTTTAAACTGACGCTAAATGGTTCAGCAGACAGTTATGAATTTGAACTGTTGGGTGCACTTGATCATCCTGCGGGTAACGATGAAAACTCGTTAGTCATCAACTTCCCTGTCAACGCGACCGATTTTGACGGTGATGTGTCCAATAACATCACCTTGCCGATCACAGTAGTGGACGATGTTCCAGCGATTGTGAAAGTGACAGACTCAAGCCAACAAACCGTTGATGAAGATGATCTTGCTGGTGGCTCTGACACGACAAGTAGCGATTCAACGGTATTGACTGGTGGATTTGAAGTCGTTGCTGGTGCAGACAAGATTGTCAGCTACCAAGTTTCAGACCTCGATGCAGTCGTGTCTGGCTTAACGTCGAACGGCAGCAGCATCGAGTTGAATCTAGTAGGCACGAATGGTGGAGTAACCAGTTACGAAGCGGTTATTACTGGCACATCAACTAAGATCTTCACGCTGTCTCTTGATGCGAATAATGACAGCTACCAATTTGAGCTGTTGGGACCAATCGACCATGACGCTGTTCAAGGTGAAAACAACCTTGTCATTGATATTCCAATTACAGTAACAGACTTTGATGGTGACACGTCATCATCACTGAATCTTCCAATTACCGTAGTTGATGACATTCCCGAAATTAAATCAGCAGATGCTTTGGCTGTTGATGAGGATGACCTTGCCAACGGCTCTCAGGCAACCAACAAAGACAGCCTAGAAGCAACGGGCAATTTCGATACGGTGGAAGGGGCAGATACCGTTGTCTCTTATCAGCTGGATCTTACTTCTAACCCGATACCAGGAGTAACTTCAGGTGGTCTTGCGGTGACGTTAGTTCAAACCGCGGTAAGCAACAACAACTTTACTTATCAAGGTCAAACACCTGATGGTAACTCAGTGTTCACGCTAGTTTTGAACGCTGACGGCTCTTACAAGTTTACGCTTGAGGGTGCGCTAGATCACTCAACTCAAGGCGAAGATACACTCATACTTGATCTCCCAGTCTTTGCGACCGATGTCGATGGTGATACGGCAGGTATTAACTTACCAGTGACGATTACCGATGATGTTCCAACCTTGCACGATGCATCTATTTCGCGTGTTGAGGGACAAGGCAGCCGCACGGTTCGTTTATTCCGAGACCCTGTAGAGGGGGATGATGACCTTGGTGCTGACGGCGCACAAGTGACTTCATTCTCGGCTGATGATTCAGGCATTTACTTTAAGCAAAACGGTGTTGATTCTGATTCTGTCGATTTGAACGGCAGCGACCAAGTCGTATTTGTTCACAAGGTTCTTGACGGAGTGGATACTGAAATCGGTCGTTTGGTTGTTCGAACCGATGGCAGTGTGTCATTCCGTCCGAATGACGATCTTGACCATACCGAAACCGACTCGATTGATTTCACCATCAACGTTGTTGCAACCGATGGTGATGGCGATATCGAAGATGCCGATGTGGATATCTCGATAAGAGACCGCAATGCGCAAATTGACACGTCTACCGTTACTGCGTTCGAAGACCAAGGGCGTGATGGTGTCGTTGTGGGCGTTGACTCTGCAAATACTCAGGACAACTTGTCGACGCTGGATGTTAGCCCTGCGAAAGTCGACTTGGTTATCAATTTACATGATATCGACCGTAACGAGAGCTTAGGTGACATCACTATTCGAGATGCTGATACTCACAACGGTACGTTCTACTACAGAGACGGCAGTGGCAACTACATTGAATTAACATCTGTGGGCAATACGGTTGTTCTCGACGCATCAAATGTCGAGCAGTCATTCAATGGTGAGCTTGTCTCGTTAGATAACTTGTACTTCGTACCAGATCGTCATACATCAACCGATGCTTCTGGTATCGATCCTCGTATCCGTGTGGAAATTCTTAACAATGGTACGCCAGATCATACGATTAATGGTCGTTTAGAAATTGAAGTTGCTGCCGTTGCAGATATTGCAACGTGGACGGCAAGCAGCGAATTTAACTACTCGGTTGATGAAGATGGAAACAATGTCGCACTTAACATCACGGCTGAAACCCAAGACACTAGTAACCCTGAAGGCATTGTGTACGAGCTTGTCTTTACACAAGGAGAAGGTAACGCAGAGTTAGTCTATTCAGATGGTAGTGCGATACCAAAATCCGGTGGTGTTTATCTGGTGGATGCAAGCCGAATTGATGAAGTTCAAGTTGATCCGATAAATAACTTCTCGGGCGAAATCAGAATTGATGTCACCGCTATTACGACGGAAAACAACAATCCACTGCTTGGGAAAGATACCGCTCGCTCAGAAACCGAAACCATCATTATTGATGTAAACCCAGTTGCGGATAAAGGTAGTTTTACTGTAAATCGAATTAATGTGTTTGAGGATAACGCTCGAACTCAAAATACGGTAGACCCTGTCACTGATCACGACCCACTCCAATTAAGTGAAGTGATCACCATGAAACCATCAGCGGACTTAGATGGTTCTGAAGCGTTATTTGTGCGCATTTCTAACTTCTCAATTGATGGGGTTACTTTGGTGTGGCTGGACTCAGCAAACCCAAGTCAGATAGTAGAAGTGACCGATTCAGGCGGCAATGTACTTTATTACGAAGTGCCAGAGTCTGAATTAGCGAACGTCGAAGTTCTTCCTCCGTTGCACAGCAATGATGACTTTACTTTCAATGTCGAAGGCATTGTGAAAGACACAGCATCATTGTCTACCGGTACGACAGAAGATGTGTTGTCACTGGGCAGTAAGACCGTCATCGTTGGTGTAAAAGGTGTTGCTGACATACCAGACACGGTATTAATTGACGCGGGGAACGTTTGGAACCGGTTCGTAGACGGAGATGTGGCCGGGATAGAGACGACTATCGAAGAGAATGGTGTTGTAAACCTTAACTTCTCGGTTGTATCTGGTGAAGTTGCCGATAGACCACAGGATGATTCAGAAGCCATTACTGTTATCCTGTCCAACATCCCCGACGGTGTTCGTGTCGTAGATTCAGACGGCTCAAGCGTTGACCTCACCTTTGTTGGCTATGATGGTAACGGTCAACCGATTTACGAAGCAAACATCACTGGGCTGAATTTTAATTCCGGTATTCAAATTATTCCGGAAGCCTCTTCAACTGAAAACATTGCGATTACAGGGACGATCATTGTTACCGAGAATGATGGTCATAGTCGTGTGATTGAAAGAGAGGTAAGGATCAAGGTCGAACCCGTTATTGACGCTCAAGATAACTACGTTGTTCGATCGGAGGGAGATGAAGATACGCGCTTTGACATCGATTGGAAACCGACGCTCGTACAAAGCCCTGATACCGATGAATTCTTTAGTGATGTAACCATCTCTGGATTTCCTCCAGGCAGCACGGTCTATGTAGATGGTGTGGCACAAACGCTTGTTTCTGGAACACTAACGCTTTCACCGCAAGCCGGTGAATCAGAGCAAGATTTTTCCGCTAAAATCTCTCAAAGTGGCTATGTTCAAGTCCAGTTGGAGCAGGATTCAAGTACTGACTTTGACTTGACCACGACCGTCACTGTGAAAGAGATTGACCATGAATATGTTGACGCTTCGAATCCCGGTGAAGGTATCGCTGAGAAAACCATCAATGGTACGGTGAATGTCCAAGTTAATCCAATCGTTGAGCCAGAGGATAAGACGGGGGCAATAGATGACCAAACCCGTCTGCTTGTCACTGAAAGTGGTGGTGGTGCTACCGATATCGTGAAGTCAGACGATCAAGGTAACATTGACTTTACGATCAACACTTCTATGGGGGGTGAATCTGGTGCTCATATCATTAAATATCAAGAGTTTGATGCGTCTTCAGATGAAGTGGTGACTCAACTTGTTGTTCAATTTCACAATGTGGACCCTGAGATCCTCAACCAATTGGTTATCGTCGGAGCACTAAATGAAGGTGGAGGTCGTTGGACAGTAACTAATGAAGACAACTTCTCAATTAAAGCGCCGTCTGGACTTGATTTAACACCAAACGATGACAGTGACGATGGCGATAACGGTGGTCTCTCTCAAATTGGCTTAACCATTTACGCAGAAGTGAATGATTTGGGCGAAGATTTGGGCAACGAAAAAGATGCGACGGTCATGCGCCAAACGGATGTGACACTTGAATTTCCTACCGTTCTCACACCGCAAATGAGTGTAGCGGCAGAGATTCAGGTGGCTGATGATGTCCAAATTCAAGCGTTGGAAGACAATTCTATTAACCTTGGTGCTCAGTTAACGTCGAAAGTTGATGCGATTAATGCAGATGGCGTGGAGGATGTCTTGACTATTATCGTCGATCCTTCAGCTCCTGGTATTCCTCCTGGCTTGGTGATCACGGGGACGGATATCGACTTTGTCAATGGTAAATACGTGTTCCAAGCCCATATCGATGCGAGTGGAAATATTACTGGCCTTGATGGTTTGACGATGCACTTGGCAGAAGATTACGCAGGTGATTTCGAATTACCAATTCGGTTCGTCACTAAAGACACTGAGTCCGGTGATGAAAAAGAAAATAATGTTCAGTTTCCAGTTCAGGTTTTACCGGTTGCAGACGTTCCGAGTTCAGCCGGGGATCAGCCGTTGGATAGCGATGTCACACCAAATGTAAGAGTAGATATCGTCGGTACTTTCGGCTTGGATGCAAACAAACAACCTGTGACTGATCTAAATAACGACGTTCCCACGGCGGATGGTGTTGGTTACGAAGATGGCTTAATCCAACTTAACTTGAGTGTTGATTTTGCCGATCAATTTAACAACACTCAAGGTGGTCGAGAAACACTAACGAACATCAAGTTAGAGCTTGATGACACAACATTAGGTGAGTTTGTTGATGCCAATGGTAACAGCTTAGGAACCAGTATTGAGTTTAATGAAGCTGAGATTTTAGCTGGTGCGCTTGACAATGTTCTGTTTAAGCCAAAAGAAAATTACCCCGTAGGTGGTGGCCAAAATACCGTCAAGATTAATATCGAGGGAGAAATTACTGATGAAGCTGTGTTTGATCAGTCTATCTTGAATAACTCTGGCGATAATATAGATGTAAGAACCTTCACTGACGATGTCACATTTGAAGTTACGCCAGTCGTTGATGACATTACCATTACAGGTGCCGATCCGACGCAGCCAATCACGGTGATTGGTGACGAAGATACTTTAATTTCGCTGAATCAATCGGGCTCTGGTGTTTCGATCAGCCTGAACGATAATGATGGTTCTGAGAGTTTCGTTTCACTCAAGTTAACGGGACTTCCTGATGACTTTATCGTTAAATCCAATTCCTCTGATTATGTTGTTAAGAACAACGGTGGGGGCGAATGGAGTATTCAACTAAAAGATCTCACTCAGACGTCCATTGACCTGAGTGACATCCAAATTAAACCGCCAAAACACTTTAGTGGCGAGGCTGAGATAGGTATTACGGTCTTCATTCAAGAGGAGTTGCTACAAGTTCCAACGGAACGAAACAACAACTTTACGCTTATTGTCAATCCTATTGGTGATGATGTTGATGTGAACCCCGACACTTCGGCTGCAGGTAATGAGGGCGAAGACATTGTTATTAATGTAAATGCGTTAGTGGTTGATAACAAAGAGTCCATCGGAGATGGTGCAAACTACCAGGAAAATGATCCAGAGACGCTGAGAGTTGAGGTCTCAAATGTCCCTGATGGGGCGAGCGTTTCATTACCTGATGGGACAGTATTTACTGACCAAGGCGGCGGCGTTTTTGTCTTAGAAATCAATGCTCAAGACTTGGATCAAGTGGTGTTTAATTCTGGTGATCGCAACGATAACTCATGGGATGGTTCGCTGCATTTCAAAGTGCAAGCCGTTGATACTGGGCTCGATGGCAGTCAAAGCTTGGGCTCCGCAGAGGAGTTTGATGTCACTGTTGATGTTGAAGCAGTGAACGATCGTCCAGAGTTCGTCAATACCGTGGATGTGGAAACACCAGAAGATACGCCAATGCTGCTTGATGGTTTCAGCATTACCGATATTGATGCCGTACTCGATGATCCGAATGCTGAATACGTACTCAATGTGAACGTCGACAGCGGTATCTTGGAGCTTAATCCAACGCTCATCGCTACTTACAACCTAACCGTGAGCGGTGATGGTACGGACTCCGTTGAACTGAAAGGCACAGTGGCCGATCTAAACAATGCCATTGCAGACGGTCTGATTGAGTTTAACCCAGAGCTGAACTTCTTTGGTGACGTTCAGGTGGACGTGACAGTCGATGACCAAGGTAATGAAGGTATCGTAATTGGTGGGGTAGATGACACCCTAAATACCAACAGCAGCAGCTTCAATATTGAAGTAACAGCCGTGAATGATACCCCAGAAACTACGCCAGTGACGCTACCGGATATTGAAGAAGACAGTGGTGTGTTCTCCATCTCTGAAGCGGATCTTATTGCGAATGCGACAGACGTAGAGAACGATAATCTCACGGTTAGCAATGTTCAGTTAACGGATCCGAATTCGGGCAGCATTACTTTCAACAGTGGCACGGGAGAGTGGGAATTTACCCCAGCACCAGATTACAACGGTCCAGTTGAAATCACGTACACCATTACAGATGATGGCACGACAAATGGTGCATCCGATCCTAAATCGGTTAACGGCAGCGCATCGTTCAACGTAACGGAAGCCAATGATGCTCCAACGACGTCTGAAGTGACACTTTCTGATATCGCAGAAGACAGTACGGCGGTTGATATTACCCAAGCTGATTTGTTGGCGAATGCGTCTGATATTGAAAACGACACCTTGATGGTGAGCAATGTCCAGTTGGTTGATCCAAGCAGCGGCACATTGGATTTCGACAACGTAACAGGTACATGGTCATTTACTCCTGCGCCTGGCTACAACGGCAAGGTCGATCTAACCTACGACATTACCGACAACGGTACAACGAACGGTGTTTCAGATCCTCAAACGGTGTCAGGAACGGCGACCTTCGAAGTCACTGAGGTGAACGATGCACCGGTAACATCAGAGGTAACGTTGAGTAGTACCGAAGAAGATGGTGGTTCGGTAACTATTACGGCTACTGAGTTGCTGAGCAACGCAAGTGATCCTGAGTCAGACAACTTGACCGTCGATAATGTTGTGTTAGTGGATCCAGCTTCCGGCACGCTGACTCAAGTGAGTGCGACAGAGTGGACGTTTGAACCCGCAGCAGATTTCTTTGGTGACGTTAATTTCACTTATGAAATCACAGATGACGGAACCACTAACGGCGCTCCAGACCCAATTACAATCGCGGGCACAGCAGTGTTGAATGTTGAAGCGACCAATGACGCACCTGAAATCACTGCAACTTCGGTAACGGATACGATCAATGAAGCTGATGGCCAGAAAGTAACGGGTATTAGTGTGAGTGACGTCGACTTTGCGGGCGCACAAGCAAATGAAAGCATGACCGTGACTCTTACAGTTACCGAGGGCGACCTTCGTGTCGAGCCGCCAGCAGGTAGTGGTGTGACTGTTGGGGCGGGGATGGCTGGTGAAATCACCCTAATGGGCACACCAGATAATATTAACTCCGTTCTTGGAGCAACAGACGCTTCTGAGGGTGTATTTGTGGATGCAGGAGATGTCAACGCAGCTTCAATCACTTTATCGGTGAAAGTCGAAGACAACGGCGTGTACTTCGAAAATGCATCGGGTACCGCATTGGAAGCGAATCAAGACTTCACTATCAATGTGACACCTGTAGCTGATGCACCTACATTGAGTATCAATCCTCAGTTTAATTACATTCGTCAAATTGCGGCTAGCCAAACCGCGAGCAGTCAAGGTTTAGCGATTGTCGGAATCATGGCGGCGCTTACTGATATTGACGAGGTGCTGTCTTTGGAGCTAACGGGCGTACCAGCTAGTGCTGAGGTAACAAGTGGCGTTTCTCCATCAGGCATTAGCTTCGATGGTACCACTTGGACAGTACCAAGCGATGAAATTGATACGCTAGAAATTGTCGCAACAGATACTAACAGTGGTATTGATGTCGGTTCTTACGATATTTCGCTTACGGCCATATCAACGGAATCTAATGGCGATGAAGCGCAGTCTTCACCTGTCCAAATTAGTTTGGATGTGAGTAGTGATAGCGACGATATTGACCAGTCAACCGCAGTGGACGACAGCTATTTAGTCGGTGGAGACACAGGTATCAACTTGATTGGTGGCGACGGTGACGACGTTATTCTGGGTGGCGATGGCGATGACGTGCTTATCGGTGGCTTAGGTTCAGATATCTTAACGGGTGGAGACGGCAGTGATATCTTCAAGTGGACGGTAGATTCCGTTGATGAAGGGGCAGTGGATACCATTACTGACTTCACTGTTAACGAAGACAGTATCGATTTACGTGAAGTTATCTCTGATCTCAATAACTCAATGATCGACATGGATGATCTGCTTAGTCACATTTCGGCAGACTACGATGCATCGACGGAAAGTGTCTCTCTGAACATTACGACGGATGCAAATGTTCAACAGACAATTGTCGTGGAAAACTTAGGTACTTCAATCGACTTCAACGGTCTCAGCTCCAACGAGATTGTAGAGTCATTGCTGAACAACGGTGTTATTGATAACGGATAAACCCGTATACAACACAAAAATGGGCGGCTCTGATAAGCCGCCCATTTTTTTCGGGAAAGCTTGATTTTAAACAGGAGATATTTGAATCGAAATAGAAAGCAAGAACGAAGCAAAGGGGTTATCTTGTTACGACGTTATAGTGATAGTTGGAAATTAAAATAGCGATAATTTGACGTTAAATCGCCTAAACGTGGATGTCTAGCAAGCTGCCAATGATTTCATTGTTTTTCTCTATGGCAGACGCGCCAACTCGGTTATAACCAGCGGCTTGAGCTAGGTTGAAGAGAGATTCAACTTTTTGAGAGGGAAGGCTAGGTGTTGAGGCTGTTATTGCGACATCCGCAACCGCAGCTAAATCGATGTTGTGATCAGAAAGTTCTTCTTTTACCTTACTTACATTATTGTTAATGCCATGTGCAGCTTTCTCGGCCATTTGTTGTGACATCTGAACGATGTGGTGTCCAGATTGAATTCCTGATACAGGCATATCACTACTCCCAACATTATGATAGTGAGAGCATAGGTGGAGTTTATAAAACGTTCAAGTGTTTTATATCAATGACTTGATTAGGCAAACAGTTTGGCAAGCATTTCTCTTTCTTCACCAGATAGAACCGGTTTTTGCGCTTTATTTAGTTTCACGCTGATCTCACCTTGTAATGACTTTAACTGACTTGCCGTTAAATCACTGAGCTTTTGCTTAAGTTCATTAAATTGTTGTGCGTTCATCTCAATACCTTCGTCGTGATTCGGTTTATCCGTCGTTGCCCGAAATTCTTCATCCTTTGGATACAACATATTTATTCAACCAAAATAGATTAGAATTTGATCGATTGCTTTTTGTCCGAATATTGTCAAGGTGTGTTAAGTGATACGTCAGATTTTTCCTAAGAAGGTACATAATTACCCACTTTGGGGTAGATGGAAACGTAAAAAGAAAAAGGGAAGCGATATAGCGCTTCCCTCTTACATATGGTTTGAATGTTACTAACTTACCCTGACGGCAAACTTACTAGCAAGTGAATGAAGCTCTGGGAGCATGCGATAGATAAGATGAAGTTGCTGCAATACCATGCGGGCAGAGCTGTCGTCTTCATCGCGCCATTCGTTTAAGCGTTGCTCGAGTCCAGCATCATCAATATTAGATAGGTCACACTCCTCACAATGCTGGTGAAGCTGTTTATGAAGTACATCCAGATGCTGATGAATACAACGGTGAGCATCTAAAACGAGTTTATGAATTGACTCATCTTCGATGCGAGTTCTGTGCGCGCCTAATGCAGAAATATAGTTCAACATTGCGTGATTTAACGTTAGGAAGCGAAAACTTTCATCAACAGCTGCGCGATATTTGCCAGGCTCCGCCAGCATCGTACTAATCGCAGAAGAGAGTGAGGCATCATTATTGTGGGCCTGGCGGCGAGCGATACGGTAACTCAAATTGTCTTTCTTGCCGATTCTATACTGACCAATGATCTGATCGAGATACTGCTTGTTCGCCTCTATCGCATCCGACATAACTTTGTGAAGCCTTCTCGACTGCCAGTCGGGCAAAATAACTAATACAGCTCCTACTGCAAGCACACACCCGATGAGGGTATCTGCTAGTCGAGGAAGGACAACTGCGTAACCTTCACCTAGTTGATTAAATAAGAAGAGGACGAGCAGTGTAATAAAACCAGTCGCGTACCCATAGTTGTTCATCCGGAAGGCGAAAAACATTACACCAGAGATAACGATAAATACTAACTGGCTTTCTTGAGAAGGGAAAAAAGTCAGCAATGGTACACCAATCAACAAACCAGCTAATGTACCTATTACTCGCGCCGTCAATTTTTGGCGAGTGGCACTGTAGTTCGGTTGGCATACGAATAAAGTGGTTAAGAGTATCCAGTAACCTCGGTCGATGTTGAATATTTGAATGATTCCATAGCCAATCGTTAAGGCAATTGACATACGTAATGCATGCCGAAACAGCATCGAATCTTTGTGTAAATTTGCTGATATACGCTGCCACATCGCTTTTAGCGTGTGTGGGTTGGTATCGGCGAGGGTATCTTCTTCGAGGCCTTCAACATCTGGGTTGTTAATGTTATTAAGCTGTTTTTCTACCGTCGCTAAGTTATTGAATAAATATGTTAACTGCATCAGAAGACGTTTCCAGTGCCCTTGCTTTTGTTCTTCTAGATAAGCAAGAGAGTTTTGTACTTCAGCTAATGCCAGAATAGATTGATCGGTATGGGAGTATTCATTTCCTAGCTGAATGGCTAGTGCAATATCACGACACGCTTGGGCTTGAGACTCCAAAAGATATTTAAAACGAAACAGCACATCAGAACGTTCAAATTCGGTCGCTAAATCCTGATAGCGATAATGGCTAGAACTGACTCGTTCGTGAATGTCTTGAGCGATGAAATAAATATTTAAAAATCGGTCACTAGGCCCATCAATGTGACCCCGTTTCGATCGGTTAAGTAATGTGGTTTTACAAACGTTTAGTGCCGTAACCGTGGCAGCATTGCATTTTGCAGCTTCAATCCGCAGCGGTTGTGGCGTCAAGTTGGTCACAGGGTGAAAAAGCTTGGCTTTCGCATCAAGATAATTCGCCATTTGGAAGAACACATTGGCTAGGCTTTGTTGCACCGGTTGAAGGGGCCAAAATATCTGCCAAATCATGGACATGAAGTAATACCAGGCGGCACCAGTCAAAAGCAGTAGTGGCTGAAACCAAATGTTGGTGCTTTCATGTGCGCCAAGCATAGTATAAATAGCGATCAGCAACGAACCAAAAGCAATACTCGCGTACTTAGGACCTATCGCCCCAAGAATGATGAAGCCGAAGGTTGAGATAAATAATCCCAACGCAAAAGCCCATGGGGTATCGAACAAGATTTCAATTGAAAAAGCAGCAAGCGCAAAACAGAGAAAGGTGAGAATCAGCGCCTTGATGCGCCCAGTGAAACTATCATCACTCTCTGCCAAAGCAGCAGCAATAACGCCCAGTATTAGCGGCGTGATCAGCGTGTTTTGCTCGAAGTACCAAGTCGGGATAACTACACCCAGTAAGGTGATTAGGATAAGAACGCTGTAATTTATGGTCTTGTTTGCCCAATAGAGCCGAAATTTAGAAGTTGCTTGCACAATGCGCCTTATGTTTCCGATGAAGAACGGGGGAATACTACCAAACCCACTATAGCGCGTTTATGATTTACTTTAAGAAAAATTCGTTGTTGCTGATAAAATCAACAGGGATGTCATTGACTTATACTAAAGCAGCCACGCAATGTGTCTATAATTGTAAAGTCAGCTTCAAATAGAATGAGCTTTAGGTTACTAAATCGACAGTAATGTGAATTTTATTAAAGAATAAAAGAAGATGCTTACTTAGGTGCTCGCCATTGCTACAATTTGGCGCCTTAAAATGATATAAATCGACAACTTCTAAATTAAAAGGCGCACGTTTCATGCAGCTCACTGCCACTAGCAAAGCACAGTTTTTTATTCAAAATGAGTACCATCACGTCGAAATAAAAGAGAACAGTGTTTTATTAAGCTCAATAGGCAGTGAAGAACATATTCCTTTTACGATCTGGAATGGCAAAGTTAGCGTAAAGCGTGGGTTGTTATGGAGCTCTTTGCAGTTTTTTGCTCATGAGCACGAAGGCAAACAACAAAGTTGGCTAGTACAAGGACTACCGTGGCCACAATGCCGTAAGTTTGCTCTTGAAGCTGTTCGTCAGTATCAAGAATGGCACAACACTCAGTGCCGAAAACTGGCTGAGTATCTACCTAAGTGGGAAGAAGAGCTTTACAAACTAAAGCACTTGCCTGCTTACTTATCGCATTCTCAAGTGGTCTCCTGGGTTGAAAGTCTTAACCAAGAGTTAAGCGAGATGAAAACCACCCTAGAAGAAGCCAAAATGCGAATGCCGAATCGTATGTCGCAAATAGAGCCTTGGCTCATTGATACCTCTGAGGCGCTTGGTGAGCGTAATCGCGATTGGCTAGAAGCAGAACGTCCAAATTGGGAAGTGCTGTTTAATCAAATTGAATCCTCTCCTTTGAATTTATCCCAGCAATATGCGGTATTACTCAACGACGACCACAACTTAGTTCTTGCTGGTGCCGGCTCGGGCAAAACCAGCGTTTTAACCGCACGAGTTGCCTATTTGTTGCAAAGCCATCAGGCTCAAGCAGAAGAGCTTCTCATGTTAGCGTTCGGTCGTGATGCGGCGACTGAAATGAAAGAACGCTTAGTAGATAAAGTGGGCATGGCGGCAGACGGTGTGCGCGTCAACACATTCCATCAGTTGGGCTTGTATATTCTTAAACAAGTCGAACAGCAACCTGTCGAAATTAGCCCTTTAGCGTTGGACGAAAATCAACGAACGGCATGGTGTGTAGACTGGTTGAAAAAACATTGGATGACACCCACCAACTTTAAACGTTGGCAAAAACATTTAGACAAATGGCCGATTGCGTACCTAAAAGGGGATGATGAGTTAGGAAGCCATTCAGAAAATCCAAAACTGATCGCTTGGCTAGATTCGCAGCTGTCTCATTTAGCGGCGGTAGGGTTGACCAAAAAGCAAGTACAAGAAAAGCTCGTAAACCACCAAGACTATACGCGTTTAAATAGTGAACTCGCCTTATGCTGGCCATGTTTTACAGCGTGGCAGAAAATGCTTAAAGAAAGCAACCAAGTGGATTTCCCAACCATGATCAGTCGTGCGACAGATTATGTGAATAAAGGAAAGTTTGTCTCGCCATGGCGCTTTATTATGGTCGATGAGTATCAAGATATCTCTCCAGACCGTCTGGCATTGATTGAAGCACTGTGTGAATCCACTCAGAAACAAGCAGGTGCGACGTTATTTGCTGTTGGCGACGATTGGCAAGCTATCTATCAGTTTGCAGGAGCGGATGTCGATCTTATCACTGGTTTTAAAGAACGCTTTGCTCACTCAACCGTTCATCACTTAGATACAACTTATCGTTTCAACAATCAGATTGGTGATGTAGCGAATACATTCGTGCAGCAAAACCCATCGCAGTTGCCGAAAACACTAAACAGCCACAAACAACGCAAGCAGAAGAGCGTACATACCGCGCCGAGCAATCAAGTGGAAAAGATCTTGGATCACTTGAATCAACAAGCCAAGCAAACCAAGTCAGTTTTATTGCTAGGACGTAACCATTATCATAAGCCCGATTTGTTCGACGATTGGTTGCGACGTTTCCCTAATCTCGATATTCGCTTTATGACTTGCCATGCGAGTAAAGGACGCGAAGCAGACTTTGTGATTATTCTTTCTGTGGATGAGGGGCAATTCCCCGCTAAGAAGAAGCAAATTCACATTGATGGTGCGTTGACGGAGTCCAAAGACAAATTCCCTTACGCAGAAGAGCGCAGGCTATTTTACGTGGCGATTACACGTGCGAAAGAGAAGGTTTGGATCACGCATACTGGCGCGGGATCTGCATTCGTTCAAGAGCTCGTTAATGGTGACTATCCCATCGTGACTTCCCGTTAAATGCAACGTTTAGAATGTTAAAAACAGCAAGGGCGATACTTGGTATCGCCCTTGCTTTATTTGGTTGGCATCAAAGCTTACATGCGCTCAGCAAGATAGGCTTCGTAATCCGGTACTTCGATGTCTACTTCTTGCTCAAGAAGAGGGGAGTTAAACAGGAACTTAGCGGTGGCTCGGTTCGTTGCTACAGGAATATTCCAAACACTAGCAATACGAAGAAGCGCTTTAACGTCTGGGTCGTGAGGTACGGCATTCAGTGGATCCCAAAAGAAAACGAGAACGTCGATTTTGCCTTCTGAAATGAGAGCGCCTAGTTGTTGGTCACCGCCCATCGGACCACTGATCATGCTCTTAATCGCAAGTCCAGTTTCTTTACTCAGCATGTGTCCTGTCGTGCCAGTTGCGTAAAGGAAGTGACTCTGTAGCTTTTCTTTGTTTTCTTTTACCCAGCGAAGTAGCTCAGGTTTGCAGTTGTCGTGAGCAACCAAAGCCACATGTTTATGGGTTGGCATGGTACGAATGGTTTTTTGCATCAAGATGTTTCCGTTTGTATGATTTTAAAATTGTTGTGACTCAATAGAACACGTTTTTGGTCTTTCAATCAACAGCCTTAACACGGAATGTCGGCCTATATTCTGACGGAGATAACGATTCTTCGATCGTGTCATCATGAAGCGTCTTCGGAGTCAGTGGTTTGATGGTTGGTGAGGCATGTTTGTCATACGCTTCCCCTCTTAAGTAATGCGTTGCTTGCATCACGGAAAGCCGACCTTGCTGCACCATTTTATCTGTTGGTGCGAAGAGCACTTTGTTACGTAACAGGCCTCGATATACACCATGACTTAAGTACACAGAAACTAAACCGATCTCCTCAGCTTTGCCGGCACTGCGCAGCTCACTGATGGCCGCTTCAATCGCCACTGCACTGCCAACAATGTAATCTATATTTCCCATATCGATCACACGTTGAACTAGGTTACGTTGTAACTCCTTGTCGTTGTCTGCCCAAAATGAGTCAACAATGTTGATATCACTTCCTTGTATCGCTTCATAAAATCCGGCAGTAACGGGTTTCGTACCACCACGAGTTCGCGGCCCCAAAAGTAAGGCAATGTTGGTTTTTCCTGACCCCTTTGGATGGCGAGCTGCCAAATATTGACCCGCTTCGTATCCCATCCAATGCCAGTCAACACCAACAGTCCCTTTTAGCAACTCACTTTGTTCTTCATCCAAGTCGAGTTGGTTCACAGTAGCAAAAACGGGAGTATTCCCCACCCAATTTTTAAGTGAGTGCTCGTAAGCCTGTGGGTCCACGGTCCCAAGGATAACCGCATCTGCTCCCCATTGGTTACACAGTGCGAGTTGTTGTTCTTGACGGGTTTTGTTTGGGTAGCCGCCCGCTTCAAGGACTCGTAGCTCGACACCTTCTCTTTTCGCTTCGGACACCATTCCATAGTTTACTGACAACCAGTATGAATCCTTTAGGTGAGGGTATATTGCACATATTTTCTCTGCGGCAACCGCTGGCAAAGAAGCAACGAGGGTTAAAGTGGCTGCAGAATGTTTGAAAAATGTGCGAAATGCGTGTTGATTTTTAACCATGAAATGAAGTTCGTTGGCATAGATTAAGTAAACACTGCAAAATATAACGTAATATGTCGCTGAACACGAACATTAAGGTCATGAAAATATGCTGCTAGCAACTGCAAGCATCGGTCGTAAACTTTTGTTGTCTTTCATTGCGATGGCAATACTGGTCATGTTATCGGCACTTATTGGTGTGTCTGGATTTTCTTTGGTTGCCAAAACCGAAAGAAATGTCGTGGATTCTGCGATTCCCGCCATGATTGAGGCGAGGCAAGTCTCTGAGTTGAGTACTCGTATTATTTCGTCTGTACAAATGTTGTCGAACGCAAGAAACGAACAGGAAAGAAAGGAGTCAGGGCGAGTGCTGTTCGAACAGCTCGAGTCTTTACTCACTCACATCAAGGAGCTCGGGAGCGAGTCGTTCGATTCTCAATTGTTAGAAGCTTTAGAGAATAACGTCCAGAACGTTATCGACAATTTGGCAGAACTCGGTGTTTCGGTTGAAAAAAAGCTGTGGCTTGCAAAAGAGATAGATACTCGTGTTGAAGAAATGCGTCTGCTCAGTGAAGAGCTAGAACAACTAACTCGTACGCAAGTTCAGAATACAAGCACCATTGCTGTTGCTAACGTCACGCATATTTATGACTTATTAGAATCGAATAAAAAATCGCAAGTTTATCAGGCGCTAGATGCACTGGTGGAGGTCGATCTTGATCTGACTGAGCGATTGCATGAACTGCACTTGTTGGCCTTTAAAATGTTGAATCAGATTGAAGAGGCTCGGACATTAACGAATATTGAGCGAATTCAACAGGTTCAAAGTGATTTCGATAGCAACCTCAAAATCATGCAACGCCGTGTACTCGCTGTGGAAGATCCTACGCGCTCTAAGCAAATGAGCCAACTGCTCATAGAGCTTGGTAAGCGTCAGGTCGTATTTTCTATACTGATGCAGCAATACGAGAATAACGAACAGTCACAACAACTGATGCAAAATACATTAGAGTTGTTCTCAGAGCTTAATGGCACGGTCAACAAATTGGTTGATGATTCAAACAAAACCACTACCGTCGCTGTAGACCAATTGACCAGCACACTGAAATTCGCTCAGTGGTCTCTAACCGTTATTTCAATTGTTGGTTTGATTGTATTGGTGCTGATTTTATGGCGTGTGGTGTACCTTTCTGTTGTGAAGCGGTTAGCGGAATATTCCGCTGCGTTACTGTCTGTGGCACAGGGTAACTTAGCGGTTGAGTTGGAAGTGAAAGGCAAAGATGAGTTGGCGCATATGGGGCAGGCCATCATCACGGCTCGTAATACCGCGCAAGCACTAAAAGTGGTAGCAGAGGGTGAAGCTCAAGCCAAGCGAGAGCTTGAGGAGCATAAAGAGCATTTAGAAGAGCTCGTTGAGCAGCGCACCTCGCAGTTAAAACAAGCAAACCGCCGTTTGAATGAAGAGGTTTTGAATCACGCTAAAGCTCGCAAGCAAGCAGAGCAAGCGAGCCGAGCAAAATCGGCTTTCTTGGCGACGATGAGCCATGAGATAAGAACGCCAATGAACGGAGTGTTGGGGACAGCACGCTTGTTGATTGACTCAGGCCTCAACCCAATTCAAAAGCGTTATGCGGAAATCATTAATCGTAGTGGTAAAACGTTGCTCGCGATCCTTAATGATGTACTGGATTACTCCAAGATTGAAGCGGGGCATTTAGAAATTCGTCACATGGGCTTTGATTTACACCAAATGGTGGAGGACACTTTCCAGTTAATGAACAGTCGAGCACAAGAGAAGAAGCTGCTGTTCTCCTACCATATTGAAAGTGATGTTAGTCGCTACTGGAAAGGGGATGTCACCAGAATCAGTCAGGTGCTGAACAATCTTGTTGGTAACGCGATTAAGTTCACTGACGAAGGAGAAATTGATATCTACGTTAGCCTGAACCCAGAGGACGAGTCGCAAGTCCTGATTGAAGTATCAGACACTGGAATAGGAATTGCCAAAAAATACCAGAGAACGTTGTTTGATGCCTTCACGCAAGCTGAAGGTGGGATGAGCCAAACTGGAGGCACGGGGCTTGGACTTGCTATCAGTAAGCGAATCATTGAAGCGATGGGCGGTGTTTTAGAAGTCGATTCCGAAGAGGGAAATGGTAGCCGATTCTGGTTCTCTATTCCGTTAGAGGAAAGCGAACCTGTTGAAACAGGAACCGTGGCAACCGCACGTTGCAAAGTGAAAGCAAAGGTCTTGCTGGTAGAAGATAATGAAGTCAACCGAGTGGTCGCGGAAGGTTTTCTAGAAAGCATGGGGCATCAAGTCGTGATGGCAGAAAACGGCTCACAAGCAGAGCAACTGATCAGCACACAAGATTTTGATATCGCTTTGGTCGACATCAACCTCCCTGATTGTGATGGAACTGAGTTGATCCAACGCTTAAAGCGGATTGAGTGTGATAAGCCGGCCAATAAAGCGCTTGCCGTCACGCCAATGATTGCAGTGTCTGCGCACGTTTTTGCGGAAGAAGTTGAGCGCTATCTAGCCGCTGGTTTTGACGGATACTTGCCTAAGCCATTGGCAAAAGAGGCACTCGCGGCATTGATTCTGGATGCGCTAGACGGAAAGCCGTTGTTGTTGCCACAAAATGCCGACTGTACCCCGTTTGATCAAATTTCGCCTCAAGAACAAGAGCTACAATCAAAGGTCGTTCAAGCACCTAAAACAAAGGAACCCGATGTGGTTATCATTAATCCGAGCGTGATTGAGTCCGATATGAAAATCTTGGGCAGAGATAAGATGTTGCACATTATTAATCTGTTTAGAGCCACCAGCACCGATGTATTAAGCAAGCTGCAAGCGTCTGCTGAGGACAATGATAGTAAAGAAGTAAAGAACCTTGCCCATAAATTAAAGGGCAGCGCGGGAAGTTTAGGACTAACTGCGCTAATGAACGCTTGCCAAGCAATTGAAGCCGCGCCTCAACCTCTAGATACCTATAATGCGACTAAAGATGATTTAGTTTCTCAAGTGTCTGCATCAATTCAAGCTCTGGATGAGTTAATGTCGAAGTAATCCATCGAGCATTGAAAATAAAAAAACCTCCGGCTTTCCGGAGGTTTTTTCTATTCGGTCATGTCATCTTCCCACTCGAATCGAGTGTCTAGGGCATAAGGGTCATCATCAAAAGGATGTTCCACTTTGCCACGCAAGTATTCGAGTTGATGCTCAAGCATATTGACCGTTTCGTAGTCTCCCTCAGAACAAGCAACGTAAATCTGTTGTTCAAGAGCGGCAATGTTATCTCGGATACCCATGAGAACCCCCTTAAATCATCATCGATTCTCAAAACGATTATAGTCAAGTAATCCAAATTCGATCGGTTGTTTTGTACGGTACCAATTGTGTAAACGATCGCTAAATGACCAGAATTTTTCTGAGCTTCTACGAATCGCAAAATTATCCAATAACTTAACGTAATCGGACTCGTTTTGGATGGCACTAAATTGATCGACAAAATCTTTTACTTGGTTTTCGTTGATCGAGAAAAATGCCGCAGGGTAGCTTCCCACAACGCCGCGTACAATGGTCATATCATCGTTAGCAAAGTCACGGTTACTTTCTTCATCAAACAAGCTAGAGATGTTTGTGTGTGCATTGTTGTGAAGTAAGGTGAACAGTTCATCTTCCCCTGATTGACTTCTCACCATAAGCATAGTGATTTGCGGAACGGTTTTTAGGCCTTCACCACGAACGTGGTCAATACGTTTTAGTTGCTTTTCACTACTCGCAGAAAGAGCCGTGTCTTGAATTTCGTAGCGAGGCAGAAGCACATCTGAAACATGTTCGCTCAACAACTCCACCAACTCCGTTTTTGGATCGTCACTCTTATACTGAACGCTGGTTGGTTGGTTAAACGGCTTCACATTTCGTTGTAAAAAGTCACTCAACTGCGGGCTTTGATCTTTATACCAGCTAGATTGAAGTTCATGGCGCATATCGGCGGGTAACAACGAGATAAAGTTACTTTCGCCTTCTAGACGCAAGAAGTCCATAAACATTCGTGTCATGAGCTGATGGCCGAAGTTACCGTAAACGTCAAACCCAGCAACAAGCAAATAGTGGATACGCTCTAGTAACGCGTAGTCAAGAATCCACACTGTTTTAGGCTGCTCACCAACTAAACCTTGAACAACAGAAGCACTATCAAAATGGCGGAATATCGTTAATGCCGCATTATGGTTGGTGCCATTACCATCCCAAATTACATCGGTGGATAGGTTTTCACCTTCTTTAAACCAGTTATTAGTGAACTCAGATTTAGCCTCTAGGTAGCGAGCTTGCTGGCGCGCGTACTTGACCCAGTTGGTAACAGGTAGCGTGTTACTCTCTTGTTCTGCCGGTAGTTTTAGATTATCAGCCTGAGATCGGTAAAACTCATTTACTTCTGGGATGTCTGCTTTATCTGGATCAAGGAAAAACACCCAAAAGCGATCATTGATAACATTCAATGCCAGTTGGCCACGACAAACTGGGCCTTTGATGTATGCCATTATTGTATTTTGTGCATTATCTAGCATGAACTTAAAGCGCGACTTCACTGGAAGGTCGATGAATGATGTCATCGGGTTTGCAGCAACTTCTGGTTCATAACTCGGTAGCTGACTAACCATGTAATCAGCATCAATAAACCAAGTTTTCCAGTTCTCTATGCGTTGCTTGTTTAACGCGAATGGCATGTGAGTTTTATCTACTATGGTCCCTTGCTCTGGAATAATTCGATAAAACACACGTTCAACCCCTGGATCATCGTACGGGCGACGCGTTGAAATACGTTTGACGGGCTGTCCTGGTGGTGTCGCAGAGCGGACGAGCGTGAAGAATCGGGGATCTTCATCGAGTTCCGAAAAGTAGAGATGAGATAAAAACAAATGCTCATATATATACCTAGCCATCAGCTGATTTTTCAAATCAGAGTGGTTAAGTAATGTTTCGTACTTATCTATTTGCGCTTGCTCATTCTCACTAACAGGTTGGTGAACGTTCATTATTGCGCCGTTTTCCAACCAAGTCATGAGAGTGTGGTATTCACTGTTTGATAGATTTGGCATACCAAAAGGCATGCCCCAGGTTGGGTTATCCTTTTCGTATTGCTCGTATTCTTCAATCGTTGGACAGGTTTGCTCTCGGTCTATCGAAAAGTCAAAGCCTTCTAACTGGACTTGGTCAGGCAATGGGTGGCGCTCTTTTTGCTGTAGCAAACGTGCGATAAGGCCTGCGTCAATGTTGGCTGCCATGCTTTGATCACGTTCGTTGAGAACCGGATGAAAACCCGCATCGCGCCACTCTTGGGTTGTTTCTGCATCTTCGAATAAGCGTGTTGGTACTGCGGCTGTGAGTCTTGTTCCTTCATATACCAGTGCTTTACTCGCACCACGGTCAATGCCTTCAACAGAAGAGAGCTTAAGCTGACATGGTGCATCGTAGCACGCGTGGCAGACGACACAGCGGTTATCCATAATGGGTTTAACTTCGCTTTGGAAGAAGTTTGCTTGAGGGGTTTCCACGTCAACTGTGCGTTCACGCACGAGCTGTGGACCAAACAGTTGGTCATAGTTAAGACCAGCATAGGTTGCACAGCCGGCAAACAAAGTAGCAATGCAAAGTGTAAAAATTAAGCGCAAATTCATTGAGTTATTTTACGTGATTAGAATTTGCATTAATTAAAGCAAAATAAGCGGTCAATTACCAAAAGTTGGGTCAATTAGCGTTAATTTTTCTGTTGATTGTCTGAGCGCTTGAAAATGTAACCCTGGCGGTGGACTGTCTGAATTCTGTCTGTTGGAACGCCTTCGTGAACTAGACGCTTTCTCATTCTGCTCATGTGCATATCGAGTGCTCGATCATGTTCAGTAAATTCACGTTTTAGTACTGTTTCGTAAAGAAAATGCTTACTAAGTACTTGATCTTGATGGTGAGTGAGAGTTTGCAGCAGCTTAAATTGAATGCTTGTTAACTGAACAGATTTCTTGTTTGGCAAGTAATTGAGTACCACAGAGTGAGTGCGCTTATCTAGTAATAGCTCCTCATCATTATGGTGAACGCCGTTGTGTTGGCATTGGGAAGTTTTTCCATTTGAAACCTTGGAGTCAAGCACACGGGTACCTTAATTATTAATAGTAGTAAAACGTATTATCATTAATATTTATATAAAAGCAATCAGGTACTTTATGAGCACTGTGATATGCGTAGACAATCTTAATATTTGAGATTAACAGTAGTGATGAATGGTGCGATGGCGCTCTGAACTAAAGTGCTATTGGAGTGCGTATTAGCGACAAATAACGGTGTAATGTTAGGCAAAGATAGAAAGAATTCTCATTTAGTAAATTCGCTTATCCGCTATTTGTGAACTATACATTCTGTTGCAGGAAGCACTTTTCTAATACACACAGAGGTTTATATGACAGCGAAATATGGCGTTAAACGCCGATTAGCGATTCTTGCCGCCGCTTTAATCGGTGCGACAAGTAGCAGTATCGCAGCAGAGAAACCAAATATTCTCGTCATTTGGGGTGATGATATTGGCCAGTCCAATCTCAGTGCTTACACGTTTGGCTTGATGGGGTACAAAACACCAAATATAGATAGTATCGCCAAAGAAGGCATGATGTTCACTGACTATTACGGTGAGCAATCTTGTACAGCGGGCCGTTCTACTTTCATTACGGGCCAAACCGTTC
Organism: Vibrio sp. 2033; assembly: GCF_033339735.1. NCBI lineage: Bacteria > Pseudomonadati > Pseudomonadota > Gammaproteobacteria > Vibrionales > Vibrionaceae > Vibrio > Vibrio sp. 2033. The sequence goes on along the minus strand of NZ_JAWOVC010000003.1, from coordinate 222,471 downwards.
TTAGAACAGGTTTGAGTAAAGTGGGGCTTCCAGGTGCTGATCTTGGCTTGAAGGAAGAGGACGCAACCATTGCCGAAATGCTGAAGCCGATGGGCTATATGACAGGGCAATTTGGTAAAAACCACTTAGGTGATAAAGATGAGCACCTTCCTACTAATCACGGCTTCGATGAATTTTTTGGCAACCTTTATCACTTGAACGCCGAGGAGGAGCCAGAAAACGTCGATTATCCTAAAGATCCTGAGTTTCGTAAAAAGTTCGGTCCGCGCGGCGTTATCCGTTCGTACGCTGATGGCAAAATTGAGGATACAGGACCTCTAACTCGCAAGCGCATGGAAACCGTGGATGAAGAGACGTTAGATGCGGCACTCGACTTTATGGATCGTGCCGTCAAGGCTGAAAAACCTTTCTTTGTCTGGTGGAACGCAACTCGTATGCACTTCCGTACTCATGTGAAAGAAGAGAACTCTGGAAAAACAGGTATCAGCGAGTATGCAGATGGTATGGTCGAGCATGATAACCATGTAGGTCAGCTACTGAAAAAAGTGGATGATTTGGGTATTAAAGACAACACAATCGTCTTTTACTCCACCGATAATGGCCCACACATGAACTCGTGGCCAGATGCAGGTACAACGCCATTCCGTGGAGAGAAAAATACCAACTGGGAAGGTGCGTACCGAGTTCCTGCGATGGTACGTTGGCCGGGTAAAATTAAAGCTGGCTCTGTTTCGAATGATATCATGCATCACATGGACTGGATGCCAACGTTCGTTGCTGCCGCGGGTGATGACAATATCAAAGAGAAATTGCTCAAAGGTTACAGTGCGAATGGTAAGAAATTCAAAGTTCACCTAGACGGCTATAACTTCCTACCATATTTGACTGGTAAAGAGGATAAGGCCCCACGAGAAGAAATTTTTTACTTCTCAGATGATGGAGACTTAACTGCACTTCGCTATAACAAATGGAAGCTGGTCTTTATGGAGCAACGAGCAAAAGGTACGTTGCGTATTTGGGCTGAACCATTCACCACACTTCGTGTTCCTAAGATCTTCAACTTGCGTATGGATCCTTACGAAGTGGCTGATATCACTTCTAACACTTACTACGATTGGATGCTAGACCGTGCTTACATGCTTGTTCCTGCGCAAGCTTACGTAGGCAGATTCCTTGAAACGTTTAAAGAGTTCCCACCAAGGCAAAAAGCAGCAAGCTTCTCGCTCGATCAAGTGATGGAGAAACTAAAAGAGAACCCAAATAAGTAGGAAAAGCTAAGTGAAGTATCACATATAGAAAGAGGCTCATTAAAATGAGCCTCTTTTTTATCTGTAAAATTCTATCTATTCAGGTTTGTAGAAAGCTTGATGACGAAAACGCCTAACGCTTCAATTGACAAGAGTTATAAACAAATTGGTTCGTAGTGGGCTGCCGTTAAGTTGGCTTTGATTTTTTCACGTAGAGCGATGTGGGCTGGGTTGTTTACCTCTCGCTTATGGTAGACGAACTTGTAAGGGATAGAGCGTATCGAAATGGGGCAGGGCAAAATTTGAAGTTTGAGCGCTTTGCTCCACTTGTTTGCAAAAGATTGAGACACGATCCCTAAACTGTCTCTTTGGGCGACATACAGCGCCATGCCCGCTAGCGAAGATGTGATCAAGTCGACTTTTCTTTCTTGAATTGTTTCCTTTGCTAGTTGCTCGAACCCCGACATGTTGTTCCATTTTCCTGAAAATAAACAGTGAGTTTCCTCATAAAATTGCTCTTTTGTGAGCGTGCCGTGTACACGGGGATGGTTCTCACGACAGATAACCACGGCTTCTTCCTCATAGGCATCTTCAATAATAAACGCTGCATCTTTCGTGATCACCGTATCGATTACTAGATCGACTTTTTGTTGTCTTAACAGCTCAAATAATAGGAATTTTTCGGGTGGTGATTCATAAAAAATAGTGTTCTTTATCGGGTCCATAATGTGCAACAAAATTTCCGAACAACACACTTCAAAATGATTTTTATCAGATATCGCATTGTCAATAATATTAACCGCTTGCTGGAATTGCGGCAGTAATTGATAAGCGGTGGAGGTTAGTGCGATCCCTCGTCCTTTTTTAACGAATAACTGCTTATCTACGACTTGCTCTAAACGCTTTATTGCAGCGCTCACAGCAGGTTGTGTAAGCCCTAATTGTTCCGCGGCTTTTGTATAAGATTGAAACTCCGCAACAACAAGAAAAGTTTGGATCAAATTCAAGTCCATAACGTCACTCATAAATTTAATTTATAGGTTAACTAATTTTGACTGCATTTATCGCCTGAAATTAGTGCTTTATCTTATATCAACAATGGTATTGAAAAGCGAATACCATTTTTTACGCACTAGCGAACTCTTGGAGATAATATGAAAAATGCGACCAAAACGAGCAGTAAAAAACTCGTACTTAACGCATGTACGTTAGCTTTGGGCGCTGCATCTGCAGTTGCACATGCAGCGGACAAACCCAACATTCTTGTCATCTTTGGTGATGATGTTGGTTACTGGAACCTTAGTACCTACAACCAAGGCATGATGGCGTACAACACGCCAAACATCGATAGCATTGCTAAAGAGGGTGCGAAGTTCACTAACTTTTACGCACAGCAAAGCTCGACAGCAGGCCGTTCTGCATTCATCACTGGTCAAATGCCAAAACGTACAGGTCTATCAAAAGTGGGCTTACCAGGCGCTCCGGAAGGTATCTCGGAAAAAGATCCGACGATTGCAACCGTGCTTAAGCAAATGGGTTACGCAACCGGACAATTTGGTAAGAACCATTTAGGTGACCGAGACGAGCATCTTCCTACCAACCACGGTTTTGATGAATTCTTCGGCAACCTATACCACTTGAACGCAGAAGAAGAGCCAGAGAACGTGGATTACCCTAAAGATCCGGAGTTCAAGAAGAAATTTGGCCCTCGTGGCGTTATCCATTCTTACGCTGACGGCAAAATCGAAGATACCGGTCCACTTACGCGTAAGCGTATGGAAAATGTTGATGGTGAGTTTCTTGATGCCGCAGAAAGCTTCATAGAAAAACAAGTAAAAGCGGACAAGCCGTTCTTTACTTGGTTTAACACCACTCGCATGCACAACTTCACACATGTTCCTGAAGAATACCAAGGTAAAACAGGTGCCGGTTTCTACGCGGATGGTGTTAAGCAGCACGATGACCAAATCGGTCAGCTACTTAACAAGATCAAAGAGTTAGGTGTGGATGACAATACAATCATTGTTTACACCACTGACAACGGCCCTATGGTTGATTTGTGGCCGGATGCTGGGATGACACCGTTCCGCTCAGAGAAAAACACTGGCTGGGAAGGGAGTTTCCGTGTGCCAATGTTGATTAAATGGCCTGGAAAAATTGAGGCAGGTAAAACATTCAACGGCATGATGTCATTAGAGGACTTTTTCCCGACACTAGTTGCTGCGGCAGGTGATACCAAAGTTAAAGACGAACTGCTAAAAGGCAAAAAAGTTGGCGATATGGACTACAAAGTTCACCTAGACGGTTACAACCAACTGCCATATTTAACGGGTAAGTCAGACAAATCCGTACGAAATGAGTTCGTTTACTGGAGCGACGACGGCGATCTTGTGGCATTGCGCCAAGGAAAGTACAAGTTCCACTTTATGATTCAAGAGAATGAAACGGGTATGGATGTATGGCGTAAGCCGTTCACTAAACTTCGTGTGCCACTGATCTTTGACTTGAGCATTGATCCATTTGAACGAGGCGATCAAGGCATGGGTTATTCTCGTTGGATGTACGAGCGTTCATTCTTAATGATGCCAGCAATGGATACAGTGAAAGAGGTGATGGGTACATTCAAAGAATTCCCGCCTCGTATGGAAGCAGGTTCGTTCGTACCTAAGTCTTCTAAGTAAATTAAGATTATATAGCGCTTTTTGGAGCGCTATATACCCAAATAGCTTCACTTTTGCTGTACAGCGCTCACGAGGTTATTTGGGTATATGTAATAGTGAGAAACGTATGAGTAAGATTTCCCCTCGCCATTCTACTACTATGCCTATTGTTCCTCTTAAAACGGCGTCTAAAGCGCCTGTTCTGGGCGCGTATGACCGTCGATTCCATGTGATGGCAAAGCCAGGCGGAGCAAAGTGCAACATCGATTGTCAGTACTGCTTTTATCTGCATAAAGAAAATCTACTGCACCAAGAAAAGCAGCCAAAAATGGACGACGCAACACTGGAAGCGTTCGTGAAAAGCTATATCGAAAGTCAGGATGGCGAAGAAATTGTATTCTCATGGCAGGGCGGGGAGCCGACGCTGCTTGGGTTGGACTATTTCCGCAATGTCGTAGCTTTGCAAAAGAAATATCAGCCGAAAGGCGTTCGCATTGAAAACGACCTTCAGACCAACGGCATTTTGCTAAACGATGAGTGGTGTGCGTTTTTAAAAGAGCAAAAATTCCTAGTTGGCTTGTCGATTGATGGACCACGAGAGCTGCACGACAAATATCGCAAAACCCGCAGCGGTAAGCCAACGTTTGATCTCGTGATGAAAGCGGTAGATAAGCTCAAAGCGCATGGCGTGAAATTCAACGCGTTGGTCACGGTGAATCGTCACAATGCGAAATACCCACTCGAAGTATATCGATTTTTAACCCAAGAATTGGGTGTGACTTATATTCAGTTTGCGCCGGTGGTAGAAGCCAACAACTTCCAAACAACCGCGCCGCAGTTTTGGAACGAACAGATGATCCCAACCAAAGGCAGTGATCTGGCGAAACCGGGTCATCCAATGTCTGTAGTGACGGATTGGTCGGTCGATCCTGAAGACTGGGGACGCTTTTTAATGGCGACCTTTGAAGAATGGGTGAATAACGATCTTGGCCGTGTGTTGGTTAATCTGTTTGAAACTGCGGTAGCACAAGTAATGGGGAAACCGTCTCAGCTTTGCGTGACGGCTGAGTTTTGTGGCAAAGGGTTGGCGATTGAGCACAATGGCGACGTGTTCAGTTGCGACCACTATGTGTATCCAGAATACAAACTCGCCAACATTCATGAACACTCACTGAATGAAATGGCCTTCTCTACAAGACAATATACTTTTGGCATGGCAAAACGCGATTCATTGCCGACGTATTGTAAGCAATGCCCTTACTTGCCTTATTGTTGGGGTGAGTGCCCAAAAAACCGTTTGATCAAAACGCCGAATGGTGAGAGTGGTCTAAACTATTTGTGTTCGGGAATCAAAATGTTCTTTGATTATGCGTTACCGATGTTGGTTGGTCTTGCACAACTTCTCCAATCTCAAGAACCGCAAAGATAACATAGTGAATATAACCTTAAGTTATTTCATTTGTTCTTATACTTAACTATCGAAAAGACGGCTTAAACCATTGAAAAGGTATCCTATGAACCACGCACAACAAGCGATAAAAGAACTCATCGAACAAACAGAAAAAAGCGTCATTGGACAAAGCCACGTGGTTCGAGCTTTAGTCATCGGGTTATTAACAAATGGGCATATTCTGCTAGAAGGTTTACCGGGAACGGCAAAAACACGTTCCGTAAAATCGTTGGCGAACTTGTTAAACACCAGTTTTGGTCGAATCCAGTTTACGCCGGATCTTTTACCATCTGACGTGACGGGTACTGAGGTTTATCAAGAGCTGGATGGTAAGCCGCAACTCCATTTTCAGCCAGGGCCAATTTTTAACAGCATTGTACTTGCTGATGAGGTCAACCGTGCACCAGCCAAAGTACAAGCGGCACTGCTTGAAGCCATGGCCGAAGGCACAATCACAGTAGGCGATAAAACTCACGTATTGCCAGACTTATTTATGGTGCTTGCAACGCAAAACCCTGTAGAGCAAGAGGGCACGTACCCGCTGCCAGAAGCGCAAATGGACCGCTTTATCATGAAGGTTACCGTCGATTATCCAGAAGATGACGCCGAACGTGACATCATTCGTTTGGTGCGCAGTGAAGAATTGGGTGCGGAAACCAGCAGCGAAATTATTACGCCAAAACACATCGAGCCAGACGTGGTGCTAGAAGCGCGCCGTCAGTTACCAAACATCGTGGTATCGGACCTAGTGGAAAACTACATCGTTGCGTTAGTGATGGCGACTCGTAAGCCAGAGCGTTATGCCGATTCAAACTTAGCAAAATGGATTGAGATTGGCTCTAGTCCTCGTGCTTCCATCGCACTCGACAAATGCGCTCGTGCGTATGCGTGGATGCAAGGACGTGACCATGTGACTCCTGACGATGTGCGTGCCATGGTTCCGTCTGTATTGGGCCACCGTTTTTCTTTGACCTACGACGCACTAGCAGACGGAGTCGATCACCAACGAGTCGTACAAGAGCTGCTAGATTGTGTAGAAATTGGGTAAGTGGGAGGCATTATGGCTAAGCCAACTCTTGCGCCAAAATCACAAGGGATGGATCCCCGTTTGTACTGCGATTACGCTCGTTTAGTACGTCTGCAAGCACAAGCAGAATCATTCAGTTTACTTCCTCACCTAAAGGCGGGTAGCGTACTCTCTGGCCGACACAATTCGTTGTTTCGCGGTCGTGGATTGAACTTCGAAGAGCTGCGCCATTACCAATTAGGTGATGATATTCGTAACCTTGATTGGAAAGTTACGATGCGTACGGGTAAGCCGCATGTACGCAGTTATACAGAAGAAAAAGATCGCAACGTAATCGTGTGTGTCGACCAGAGAAGCACAATGTTTTTTGCTTCGACGCAAGTAATGAAATCAGTTGTCGCGGCAGAGATCGCAGCGATGTGTGGGTGGCGAGTATTAAAAGATGGCGATCGAGTCGGTTTTGTCATCGCATCCCCGCAGGCGTTGTTTCACAGCAAGGCACAGCGTTCGCAAAACGATCTTCTGGCGCAACTTAAACGTCTCGCTAAAGCCAATCAATCGCTCAATGTGGACTCCCGCAACTCCGAAAAAGTAACGTTCAGTCAATGGATTGAGCTCATTAAACGCATGAAGCTCAAGCAATCCACTTTGATTTTTATCAGCGACTGGAGCGACTGCGAGGAGCACCATCTTGATCACCTTAAACAGCTGCAACAGCATAACGATGTTCTCGCAGTGATGGTCAGTGACCCATTAGAACAAACGTTACCAGACGATTTGGCAAAATCGAAATGGGTGGTTGGTGATGGGCAGTATCAACTCAACTTAGACAGCAAAGCAAAGGTAGAAGCTGCGAGCGCAAAGCTTGAGGCTCGAACTAGCTTACAGCGTCAATCACTCTCTCAACTTATGGCGATGAAACACCTTCCACACATCGAACTCGATACGACAGGTGAGCACATTAAACAATTCCAAAAACTGGTAGGAGGGCGTTAAATGAGTGATCTTCCTACGCCTCCGAGTACCTACATACTCAGAGAGCTGCATGATGTGGCTGTACCACCCAGCGTGAGTTGGTACCCGCAAACTATTGGCTGGAAAATTTTAGCGGCGGTTGTGCTCATTGCATTGGTGTATGTCGTATATCGATTGGCTCGGCAATGGTGGCATAATCGTTACCGAAAAGAAGCTCTAATGGCGATTTCGCAAATCAAATCGAGCGACAAAGATATGCCTAAAGCATTGTTCTCGGTGCTTAAAGTAGTGCTGATTCATATTGATAGCCGCAACGCGAAATTGTTTGATACCGCCTTTCTGCGCAAGCTCGATGCGCTGTATCCGCAAACCGAAGATTCTCAAGCAAACTCGCAAATGGTTTTTAACGATGAGCTTTCAAAGTGCTGGCTACAAAGTATTGTTGACCCAAGCGTTACGCTAACCAACGAAGATCGTGTAATGCTAATTGCTCGTGCGAAAAACTGGGTGAGTGAACACCGTGGTGATGCTCAAAAAAGCGCGGCAAAGAAATCACCACGATTGAAACGCAAAGCACATCAGGGAGGTCAACATGAATGATCTTCTTGGATCGATAACTGGTTTGTCTGGTTTTGAATTTGCTCACCCAATGTGGTTTCTGGTTTTGCCCTTGCCGTTGGTGGTGTACTACTTGGTGCCTGCATATCGCACTAAGCAAATGGCGATCAAAGTGCCGTTTTTTAGTCAGCTGGTGGAAGCGATTGGCGAGACGCCATCAGAAGGTGCAAGCCAGTTGACCCCGAGTTGGTGGCAACGAGCAACGTTAATTCTCTCATGGCTTTTGGTGGTGTGTGCGATGGCAAAACCCACCGTGTTAGGCGAGCCTCAAGTTCGCGAGAGTTTAGGGCGCGATGTGATGGTGGTGGTGGATCTTTCGGGCTCCATGGCCGAGCCAGATTTCACCTCACGTACAGGCGGAAAAATTTCTCGTCTTGATGCGGCAAAAGAAGTGCTGTCGGAGTTTGTTCAGTCTCGTAAAGGTGACCGATTAGGCATGGTGCTTTTTGGTGATGCTGCTTTCGTGCAAACGCCATTTACCGCAGACCAAAAAGTGTGGCTCGAACTGCTTAACCAAACCGATGTGGCGATGGCAGGGCAGAGTACCCATCTTGGTGATGCGATTGGCTTAGCGATTAAAGTTTTTGAGCAAAGCGATAAGTCGCGTGGTGCTTTAGAACAAGACCAAAACCGTGAAAAAGTCGCGATTGTATTAACCGATGGTAACGACACGGGCAGTTTTGTTGAACCGATTGATGCGGCGAAAGTTGCGAAAGCCAAAGGCGTGAGAGTACACGTCATTGCGATGGGCGATCCGGAAACGATAGGTGAAACCGCGTTGGATATGGAAACGATTCATCGCATTGCGAAAGAATCCGGCGGTGAAGCGTTTGAAGCACTCAACCGTGATGAACTATCGGCTGCCTACGACGAAATTGGCAAACTGGAACCTCAACTTTACGAAAGCACTACATACCGCCCAAAACAAAGCCTTCATCATTACTTGATGGTGTTAGTGGTCATCATGCATTTGCTCGCGTTCAGCGTCGCAACACTCAAAAGAAGGGCTGTTACACGATCATCATTAGGAGAGAGCGATGTTTGATTCTCTTAGTTGGACGCAATTCTTTACGCAGTTTCATTTTATTCGACCACTGTGGTTACTGGCTTTGATCCCCATGTTTTTCTTGGTGTGGTTACGCTGGCGAGAAGAAAGCAAGCCAAGCTGGAAGGATATTCTGCCCGAACATTTACGCAATGCTTTGACGATAGGTGAGCGAGGTTGGCGTAAGCAACTGCCGCTTAAGCTCTTGATGCTGATTGTGTTCATCGCCATTGTGATTTGTGCAGGCCCAACGTGGCAACGTGAATCTTCCCCCTTTGGCGAAGATAAAGCCTCTCTGCTGGTGGTGCTTGATAACAGCGAATCGATGCTGCAAAAAGATCTCCCACCAAGCCGCCTTGAGCGTTCCAAACAGAAAATACGCGATTTGCTAGCCGTGCGAAAAGGCGGAAAAACGGGGTTAGTCGTGTTTGCGGGCAGTGCTCATGTCGCGATGCCTATAACTCAAGACAGCAAAGTATTTGACCCGTTTTTGGCGGCCATTACGCCAGAAATTATGCCCGTGCAAGGTAAGCTTGCCGAAAAAGCCTTGCCGTTAATTGACCAACAATTGCAAGGTCAACCCGGCTCCACCGTTCTGTTGGTGAGCGACGGCGTGAACCCGGCAACAATTAAGCAATACCAAGCGTATTTTGCAGGCAAACCTTATCAACTGTTAATTCTTGCGGCAGGGAATGCTGACATTGTGAGTAACAACCCAATGGATTTGGATTCTCTACAAAAACTGGCTAGTCAGACTAACGGTCGATTGGTGGAAGTGACCGTCGATAATAGTGATATCGAGCAACTGAACCGATACGTTGAGCGCAATATGCAGCTTAATGGCGAATCTTCAATGCCTTGGAAAGACATGGGTTATCAACTTCTGTTTCCAATCGCGTTGATCATGATGCTGTGGTTTAGAAAAGGGTGGTTAGTGCAATGGTGTGTGATTGCGATGGTGAGCGGTACACTGTTGATGCCGACCAGTGCAATGGCGGAGAACATTTCTGTTAAAGCCGAGCAGCCACAAGTTGTGCAAAAAGTGAAGACCTTCGACAAGGTGGCGCAATGGTGGTGGGATTTGTGGCTAACGCCAGATCAACAAGGACAGCGTTTGTTCAACCAACAAGCGTATTTAGAAGCCGCGAAACACTTTGTCGATCCATTACGCAAAGGCACGGCGTACTACTACGCTAGCGAGTTTGAGCTCGCGCACAGTGCGTTTTTGGAAATGCAAAACGACCCGTCCGAAGAGGTTCGAGATTACGGTCTTTATAATGCGGCGAGTGCATTGGCGCGTCAGCGTGAATATTTGGCTGCACGTGACTTGTTAAAATCCCTAGCCAACAAGCCAACGTTGAGCGAGAGGCTAAGACCGGATGTTGAGCATAACTTGAAAGTGATTGGTGGTATTGTAGAGGACATCAACCGGATGAGTGAGAGTCAGGCAGGAACAGAGCAAGAAGCATCAACCGAGCTAGGCGATAACCCTCAAACCGCCGAAGGGGCGGATGAAAAAACGTCAGCGGAGTTGATGATTAAAGAGACGTTAAATGCAGACGACATCTTAGGTAGCCAAGAATTAGCAGACAAATGGTTAAAGCGAGTCGAAGCGGATCCTAAATACTTCTTAAATGCGAAGTTTCAGATTCAATTGCGTTCAATAGAAACCGGAGAATCAACTTCTACTGCGAACGAAAATACAGAGGAGGCGGTGCAATGATGAAAAGCCACCGTTTTACGCCCTTTGCTTTACCCTTGTGGTTAGTTATCTGTTTCGGTTTCCTCCTGAGCAGTAGTGTGTTGGCTCAAGATATTCGTGACGTTCAACGAGAGCATGGTGTTGAGTTACAAGCGTGGGTTGGCAAACAACCAACGGCTGGAGAGAAGCGTAAAACACCAAGTTTTAGCGTCAATGAGCAAGTTATTTTAACCATCGAAGTGGCAACGCCGCGTTGGTTTACGGGTGGTACGAGAATTGGCAATATTGAAATACCCAATGTTATCGCCAAACAGCGTAATCAACTAGCAACCAACTTTACTGAGCAAAAAGAGGGACAAACTTGGTCGCGTCAACGCTGGGAAGTGACTTTGTATCCACAAGCATCTGGTGATTTTGTGATTCCACCTGTCGCTGTGGGCGTTCAGGTGTCGGCGCCGGATGGCGAGAAGGTGTCAGGCACACTTTATACGCAGCCGATTAAGTTCAAAACTGTCTTGCCATCGGGATTGTTGAGCGGTGATACGCCTTGGTTTTCTGCAACGCACGTAGACGTAAAACAAGAGTGGGAAACCTCCACTGAGTCACTCAAAGTTGGGGATGCAATCACGCGTAAAATCACCATTTTGGCTCATGATTCGCTATCTGTGTTGCTACCAGACTTGTTGAAAGGAGAATCAACAACCCGTTACCAAGCGTATCCTCAACCGCACCGTCTTACAGATACGCAAACACGTGGTGACTACCAGTCAACACGCACAGAAGAGAGTGTGTACGTGATTCAACAAGGTGGTGAATTAACCCTGCCAGATTATGAGTTCCGTTGGTGGAACAGTAATACTCAACAAGTGGAAACGGTGGTGTTAGAGGGCAAAACATTTGCTGCGAAGCACACGTTGAAATCCTTCATCAAAACGTACTTTGCATGGATTGTATCCACGCTTGTATTTCTGGGTTTTGTGATTATTTCATTGGTAGCCATTAAACGTTACTACCGCAACAGACCGACACCAGCATGGCTGACGTTCCACCGTTTGTTAAAGGCTAAACGTTGGTCTGAAGCAAGGACCATATTGTACAAACAATTGCGTTTAAATACGGCCGAGCTAGAAATGACCAACGCCGATACGAGTGAATCGTGGCAAAAAAGTGCGTCGCGAATGCAAAATGGTGAAAATAGCGCTCATTTACTGAAGTCGATGTGGCGCAAAGTCCAGACCAAACAAAAACGCTTTAAATTCCGTATTCCGCGAGCGTTACCAGAACTGGACAAAGTCATTGGAAGAGATGGCAATGAATAAAACGGGGCGCTAATATAGCGCCTCGTTTTTATTAGAGAATAGAGTTCAAATGAGCCAAGAGTTTATGCGCCGCGCATTGGAAGTGTCCAAAAATGCGCTTCCTGAATGTCAACCCAACCCGCCGGTTGGCTGCGTGTTAGTGAAAGACAATCAAATCGTTTCTGAAGGTCATACTCAAGCGATTGGTGGCAATCACGCGGAAGTGGAAGCGCTGAATGCGTATCAAGGCTCGTTAGAATCGGTGACGGCATACGTTACGCTGGAACCGTGTTCGTTTGTTGGTCGCACGCCAGCTTGCGCGGTGACATTAGTCAAATCCGGCATAAGCAAAGTCGTCGTAGCCATATTGGACCCCGACCCACGCAACAGTGGTCGAGGTATCGAGATTCTAAAACAAGCAGGTATAGAGGTAGAAACGGGTTTGTGCGGCGAGGAAGTCAGCGAGTTTCTTACCCCTTACTTAGGCAAAGCCTAATCCAAGCTTTACGTTGCACTACGGTGCCAGCTTATATAGTGAATGAAGTGCGTCAAAATTGAGTTAAAACTCATTAAAACAAGCGATACCGCCCATTTATTGCACTTGGCTACGTGAAGGATCATGCTGTTAGATTAAAATAGAGAAAGTGACTTTTGAAAAATTTAATAGCATGAAACCGACCGACCTTAATCTTATTCCCATTTTCACTGCCATCTATGAAGAGCGTAACTTGTCTCGGGCGGCGGCGCGTTTAAACATCACCCAGCCTGCGGTGAGTAAAGCGCTAGCAAGGCTACGTGATATCTACGATGATCCATTGTTTCATCGTTGCGTTAAAGGTGTCGAGCCTACCTCATTTGCGATGGATATTTATCCTGCTCTTCTTGCTTCAGTACAAAATTTCACTTCGACATTATCGGCCTCTAGTGAGTTTGACCCTAAAGTGTCGAATAGAGTGTTTTCTATTGCCTGTGTGTCCGTTGCAAGCTTTGAGTTGCTACCTCAAGTCATGAAACAAATCCGTGTGTCGGCGCCAAATGTTGCATTAGAAGTACATCCGCTTTTTACGGAAGATTTTGAAAGTGATCTGCGGTTACAACGATACGATTTGATCATTGATATCACACCAAGAGCAAGAACGGTGTTAAAACTGGAAACTGTACTTACGGAGCGTTTGGTGGTGGTATGTAGCGAAGCGCATCCACGCCTGAATGACGAGATTACGACTGAACAATTTTTTGAAGAAGAACATGTAGTGGTTTCGCAGTGGCAGAGTCGTAAGAGCTTGTTAAACGCCGATGACATTGTCGACTTGGATAAGAGAAAGATTAAGTATCGAGCCTCAGGCGTACTAGAAATGCTCCCAATTATTTGTGGTAGTGAATACATTGGTTTAATGCCAGAGTCGATGATCAACTTGTTCAATAACACCTATCATGTTAAATCTCTATCAATGCCATTTGATGAACAAATGTATGAGCTTTGTACAATCTGGCATCCTAGTCGCACAAACGACAGCGCCCATCAGTGGTTGCGTTCACAGATTAAGCAAGCAGGAAAAGTCATCAACCAATAGGAAGTGCAATGAAAAAGACAATACGTGCCATCCTTAACGGAAAAAAAGCTGGGAATACAGAGTTAAGAGATGCAATCATGAAAATGAGAGACAAAGGCATCGACGTACAGGTGCGTGTGACGTGGGAATCTCAAGACATGCCGCGGCTAGTGAAAGAAGCGGTTGATGAAGGCATTGAACGTATTGTTGTCGCTGGTGGCGATGGGACCGTCAATGAGGCGGCTTCTGCGATTATTCAAATTGACGAAGAAAAACGCCCTGAGTTAGCCATTATTCCCCTTGGTACCGCCAATGACTTTGCTACCGCTATTCAAGTACCTAATTCCATTAAGGCGTCTTTATCTCTTGCTGTTGAGGGGCAGTCCGCTTTGGTCGATTGCGTCAAAGCGAACGATCGCTGCTTTATTAACGTGGCAACAGCAGGGTTTGGCGCAGAAGTTACAGCAGAAACGCCTGTTGAACTCAAAAATTTTCTTGGCGGCGGAGCTTACACGCTAACTGGTGTTGTAAAAGCACTTGGCTTTAAACCATATGACGGAACAATAACGATTGAAGGTGGTGCGTATCAGGGAGAAATGTTGCTCGGTGCGTTTTGTAATGGGCGCCTTGCTGGAGGTGGGCAAGAGTTAGCTCCAAAAGCGATGATTAATGATGGGCTGATGGATCTAACATTGGTGCGCCCATTTTTACCTCATGAGCTGCCTAAAGTAATCGACGAGATCAATAACCCGAGTGAGAAAGGAGAGTTTGTGAAGTACACAAGAGCAAGCTGGTTGGAGATAGACTTCCCGAATCCATTACCTCTTAATTTAGATGGAGAACCTTATCATTCGAGAACCATTAGATTTGATGTTCAGCCTAAGAGTATACGATTAGTCGTACCGCAAGATTGTCCTTGCTTGACTAGCTAAACGAGCGTTTTCCATGATTATTGCGTAACACAGCCACTAAAATGTGGCTGTGTTATTTGTGTTGAGGTATCAGTCAGCTTCTTAACGTTTTTGAATGGTCTCAACGTCTATCTGCGTAGTTGTCCAATCTGCGTCAACCTCTCCTCGAATCATTACGGTATCTTTTGGTGTCACTTCTTGACCCATCCAATCTTCGTTGTCGATCTCTACTTCGATCTCACCAGTGTTGTCTTTGAACAAGTAAGTCTCGTTACCAAATGATTGAACAATATGCCCGGTTAGCACTACAGCGCTGTCGTCGGTTGCGTTGCGCGCCTCTTTCACCGTATTGATTGCACTGACTTCTGGACCATTAAACGCGGCGAAAACCGAGCTTGAAAGTAGGGCAAGCATGGATGTTAACAATACTCTTTTCATTATCATCTCCTTATATTAGAAGTAATAAGTTGTGCCTACGTTAAAGGATGCAGTGTTCGCGTATCGGTCTAGTTGATATTTTGCGTTTACACCTATGGTGAGCTGCGGGAAAATTCTGTATTCCGCACCCACTGAGAACATTGCGCCTAGCTCGTTGTTTTTCTCCGAGCTATGGAAAAGCGTGTTGCTTATTTCCACATCGTCATTCGCGACAAGCTCATATTCTTGATGTTGAGCAACCTTGGCGTCGTATTGCGTGTAAGTTAAACCCGCTTTGAATTTTGTTGTCCATTTATCACTTAATGCATAGCTAAACACTGGTGCTAGCGAGACTTGTTTGGCTGTGATAGAGGAATCCCAATCCATTTCATGATGGTAATCTTTGCCATCAATTGTCTTGATACCAAGGTTCTTAGAACGGCCGTCATCAAGGTCAAACTGGCTGTAACCCAGTTCCAATGCCCAGTTGTCATTAAATGCGTAACCGACAAAGCCTGAGAAAATACCGTCTTCAAGCTCAGGGTTGAGTGTTACGTTGTCAGTTGAAAAGTGAGGTTCCAAATCATGGTCAGTGGTGCCTAGTCCATATTCCAGACCTACATAAGGAGCCGCAGATACCGAAACTGAGCAGGTAACAAGTAACGCAAGAAGTGTTTTGTTCATTTTATTTTGCCTCTTCAAATCAACTTAGTGAGTAGAAGCGCATTTTGTGTGAAGAAGCGTGAAGCGATCGTGAAGAAACGAAAAAATGTTTAGAAAAAAGAGCAAGGGGCGATAACCGAGGGGCGGTTTGAGTGAACAAACACCAAGCTCTTTATATAGAGTAAGTTAAGTTGCTGCGACGTAACACACCGCAAACGGGACATTAAGGCGAGTAAACTCTTTGATCCAACGCCATTGGTTATCCTGGAGTTTATCGCCAGGGCCTTTCACTTCAATCCACTCGAACTCGTTTTCTTTAAAAGCAATGAGATCCGGCATCCCATTACGGTAAAGCTTAAGGTCGCTCAATTGTATTTTGAACAGCGCCATCAGCATATTGGTTGGGATAGTGTTGAGTGCTGTTTCGAGTAGCTCTTTACTTATTAAGTTCCAATGTACAAATGGATTACTGATGCCAAACTTCTCATCGTATTTTGTCAATAACATCTGGGTGTTGCCCGCTTCTAGTTCGGCAAAAGCGGTGTCTATCAAAGCTTGGCGCTTGGTAACAAAATCCGAGTGATATAAATCTAAAGGACGGTGTTGATAAGCGTTAATGAATGCCCCTTCAATAGGAGCAAAAATCGCATCCCAAAAAGTGAGACCAAGTAATGCATTAAGCAGTGCATTTTCGGCGTAAAATACAGTCCAGCCTAAGGACTCAAAATACGCTTTGCTGGCGAGTTCGACTCTCTGTTGAGATAAATCCAGTTCAAGGCGGTATTCCGTACAGGTTGGCTTCGTCACTCTTGGCACTTTCTCGCCTTGTTTTCGTTTTAACCGTTGCTCAAGTTTTTGTGCAACTTCGAGCTCAGACACATCGATCGGTGAGTTAAGCATATCTGTGACAATGTCACAAAATAAATCATCATGGTTTAATTTGTCATAGATACGTGCGCGTCGTTCTCGGCTCGGTGTGAGTTGAGTTTGGCCAAATAGAGATAGGGCGGTCTCTAGATCATTAAGCCGTTCGTAATCACGTGCTATGTCATTCAACATGTGCTCGCGTTTACGATCTACGTAACGGTGTTTAACGGGCTGAGGCATTGCCTCAATTAATAAGTCGAGATTGGCTTTGTCTTTTCGGTCAAATTGCCAGTACAGGTTGGCCAACTGGCTCAGTTCAATTAAGCGGTCTATTTGCTCACGTGAATCAAAGAAACGGCGCACTTTACTCAATTGATATTGCTCGAACTGATGCAAACCTAAGTCATCAAGCACAAACTGACTTAAGTCTTGATGGGTGTTGGCAAAAAACAGAGTGAGCAACACGTCGATCATATGAGCTGAATTGAGTTTGACGATCGTAAACTCAAGCTTCTCTATACGATCAAATTCCGCATTACTCAAACGTTCGACAAGGGCGTCTTTCTTGAGTGATTTCGGCAGTTCGGGATAAAGCGCAGAGATTTCTGGTTTGGTCAGTAAATTGGCCGCTAACTCTTGATGAGAAAGGGGTGGGGAAAGGGCTACAAACTCATGTTGACTCAATTCTGCCAGTGCTTCATTGATAGAAGGTATTTCTGGATAACTCAGCTTATCACTTCGAAACCAACATCCCTTTCGGCTGTATAAACGTACCAAAAGGCACTGGGCGTGTTTGCTCAAAGAATCAAACGAGCAAAGCCATGCGTGTTCTTCCTTGGTCAGTAAATCGCTGTACCAAGTTACTGCGTGATGAGTCAGCTTAAAGAAGTTCTCTAGATAGTAGTCTGGTACAAGTTCGATAGGGCTTTCCATAAACGACCGATAACAAAAAAGGCTTAACCCATAGGTTAAGCCTTTTTGCTATCAAATCAATTCGCAATTATGCGTTTTTTAGCTGTGCTACTTTCGCATCAGACAATGGCTTAGTGATGAACGCAAGTACGATACATACTGCCATCATTGCTGAAGAAATTGTGTAAGCCAAGGTGTAGCCGTCGCCATTTGTCATCGAGAAACCAACAACCGCTGCGCCGATTGCACCACCGATACCCCATGCTGTGTAAAGCACGCCGTAGTTAGTGCCGTAGTTTTTCAGACCGTAGAACTCAGCCGTTAGAGTAGGGAATACCGCTAGAAGTGTACCGTAACCTACCGCTGCGATTGCTGTACCGATGATCAGTGTAAACTCAGAGTCGAACGTCGCGAACAGCACCATGTTTACGCCTTGTAGAACGAACGCGAGTAGAAGCGTACGAACACCGCCGATTTTATCTGCAAGCATACCCGCGGCAACACGACCGCCAGAGTTGAATACAGCAAGAATAGACGCTAGGTAAACCGCGTTTGGCAAGTTTGCTTGAACGCTTGCGATTGTCGTGATGTTACCGATGATCATTAGACCAACAGAAGCTGCGAACGCGTACATGATCCATAGAGAGTAGAACTGTGGCGTTTTCAACATTGCTTTCCAAGTTAAGTCATCTGACTTTTTCACCGCTTTAGGTGCTTGGCCTTCTTTTACTTTAGGCTCAGCAGGTGTGTAGTCTGCTGGTGGGTTGTTGATGGTTGCTGCAAGAGGAACTGCAATCGCTAGGATACCAACACCAAGAACCATAAAGCTAGTTTGAATGCCCATGCTGTCTATTAGCGCAGAAGTTACTGGCGCAAGGTAAATAGCCGCTAGACCGAAACCTGCCGCAATAATGCCGTTAACCATACCTTTCTTCGAAGCGTGGAACCACTTCATCGCAGAAGGTGATAGGCATGCGTAACCAAAACCGATACCTGCACCTGTGATCACACCGAATGTAATGTTCAACATTAGTGGAGAGTTCACAAAGCCAGAAGCGATCATGCCCAGACCTGTAAGAACAGTACCTAGGATAAGGATCATTCGAGGGCCCATGCGGTCTTGAAGAATGCCTGCAATAAGAAGACAGATAGAGAAAGTGATGGTTGCAGTTGCGTAAGGTGCAGAAGCTTCTGCAGCACTCCAGCCTGATTCAGTTACCAGTGCCTTGTTGAATACACTCCAAGCATACAGGATGCCAAGACAAAGGTTGATACAGAACCCTGCTAACAGGATGCGCATAGCTTTATCAATCTTGCTCATTTTTATTCTCAGTTTTTCCTCTTATTGGCAATGCCGCAAAGAAGGTTGGTTTAAAGATGTTTTTTCTCAAAATTAGTTTGCGTTTTTCAACGTTTAACGCAATGAGCGCGGATTATAACCAATAAATATGTGATTGGAATCTCTTTTTACGGTTACTGATAAAATAATTTGCAACATTAAAAGTGGATGTGAATTCATGGTTTTGTATGTAGTAAGAACGTTGTAAAAAAGTGACATTTTTTGTTCACTAATAACGAATGATGAGTCAAGACAGAGAGGTTTTACGCTGTTGAGTGCACAGTTCACATTTCAAATAAAAAATTTCAAAATGTTTCCATGTTAACCATCTGTAACAAAAATGGCGAATTTATCATCTGACTGTCGTAAGTATCAGATGCAAAGGGTTTCTTAATTTTTAATTGTTAACCTTTTGTAATAATTGAAGCTGATTAGCTTTTATGTTCATTAAGTGAGCAAAAAAGTAACTTGTAATTGCTGATTTTAGGCGCAGAATATAGTGAAAAATGAGTTTTCATTTATGAAGGGATGCTTTTTAGATTTGTTGTGAGGTGACTTATGAAACTGTTCCTATTACTCATGGCTTCGGTATCCGCTGGTATCGCATCAGCAGACCACATCCATTCATTTATGTTGGGCTTATCTATTGCTTCTTTAGCGGTAGGTAGCTGTTATTTCTTCGCATTTCGCAGCTCGCGCTTTCCACAGCTTGCTTTATTCCTACTCATTTGCGGTATGCTTTCTAAGTTGACGATAACCGTAGTCGGTGTGATGTGGGGAATGTCCGCGGAATTAATCACGTCTCCAATCGTATTCGCACTTTCATATTTATTCTTTTCGCTTGCCGTTACCTACTTATGGTTTAGCTACAGAGAGAGCATCACTAAGATTCCTGACCGATTTAAGTCAGCGTAAATCAACACATTAGAATAAAAAAAACGCCAGCACATTTGCTGGCGTTTTTAATTAAACGTAATTTTGTTCGGATATTGCTTTTAGTTTGATCGTGGCAATACCGTTAGGCACTCATTGGAACAAGCACCATAGTACCAATAATCACCGTGATAAGGCCTGCTAGAACTGGAACGGATGTGCGTTTTACAACCTCAAACGGGCTGATGTTTGCCATACCTGATGTCGCAACGATTACGCCAGATACTGGTGAGATAGTACGGCCTAGGTTTGATGCTTGAAGCATCGGGATAATTAGGAAAGCAGGGTTTAATCCCATTTTCGCAGCCAAAGATGGTGCTAACTCCACGAACGCATAGAAAGGCGCGTTACCCGAACCCGTTGCAATTGCTGCTGCAACTGTCAATGCAGTTAGAATAAGCATTAAAGCAACGCCGCCTGCACCAGCATTATCTGCTAGATGAAGTAGGTTATCGATAGCTCCGATAGACATCAGACCTTGTGCAAAAACCCCTGCGGCAACCAAAAGCATCACAACGCCTTTGAACGCGTCAGCCATGCCCGCGTAACAAGAATCTAAATCTTCTAGTGATTTCTTACCATCGAACTTATTTACAACATAATGGATCAGAGCTCCAAGGAAAATCGAACCAACCACAATAGTGTAGATGTCTAGACTAAGTCCTGGAATGGTACGACCGTTGAATAGGAAAACGCCGATGATAGGTAGAAATGGAAGAGCTGCATAAAACGCTGGTGCGTCAGCTTTGATCTCTGATACATCAATTTTTTCCATTGGTGTATTTTCTTTCTTATCTAAGTATTTGTTCCAGAAGAACGCTGCCGCTGCCATGACGATGATTGCGCAAATAGAAACAGGCAACACAGTTTGTACCGCAAACACATCAAGCTCTAAACCAGACTTTTCTGCTGCGATAACAACATCACCAGAAGTAGGAGAAAGGATGATTGCCGCTGGAGAGGCACACACTGCAACGGCTGCTGGACGAGAAATGCCCATCGCGACCATCATTGGGAATAATGTCGCCATTAATAGTACGCCAAGGCCTGTTGCAGAACTTACCGCAAGAGACATTAAACACGCCACAATGTAAGCCGCTACCAAAAGGACGTAAGGAGACTTGATGACAGAAAGCGGTTTAGAGAACTGTTTCACTACCACGTTGTTCGCGCCGATATGAGTCATGTATGACGCAAAACCACAAAGCAGCATGATTTGCATACCAAGACCGCCACCGCGGTATTGAAGCATGTATTTCACGTATTCAAGCGCATCTGTCACCATGTTACCAGTTGAGGTGATTTTTGACGGCAGCACGTCGTGCCCCAAAACGCCAGTCATAAGAAGTAAAGCAATACCAGCGGTCAGTAACACGCCCGCAGCTTTATAGCCTTTGACAATAAAGTAACCCACCGCAATGGTAACCACTAAGCCAATTAAGAGCTCTAACATAGGGATCTCCGAATGTTATGTAAAAAAGAAAGAAACTGTTTCAGTTTATGACAAGGAATTTACAGAATTCTTAGCTGTGGCACGAGACAAATATGGGGCTTGCATGATCTGAGACAAATAATAATTTAATAAATAATTTCGTTAGATTGTATTGTTGGAATTTGGTTTTCTAAGTGTTATGTGCTGGTTTGAAGCTATTTATAGGAAGGAAAATATGACTAGGAAAGTGAATGAATAAAGAGTGAATTGATTCACAATAGGAAAAAGACTTTACTCAGTAAGCAATTATTGGAAAACACTCTTCACAACAAAAAAGCTTCGCCGAAGCGAAGCTAAGTAATCGTAAGAATGAGGATAAACTATGCGTATCGACGAACCATAAGGTTCCAACTACGCTGCTGCCGTTCGAACTCTGCTTTAATTTGCTGGTACTTCATTTTCGTTACAGAACATTCGTATTTTTTTACCACACTGGCAGTTTTGGCACCGAGTACTTCTTTGCGCATCTCGTAGTATTCCTGCATGTGATGAACTAGAGTATCAAACTCGTGCTGCAGCTGATCGAGGATTGTTTGCGTGTTCGGTTTCGATTCTAGCTTTTCTCTTGCTTTCTTCAAAAGTTGACTCGCACGGGCTTTTTCAATTCTAAATGTAGGCGTTGTGCGCAACTTAGATGTGAGTCCTAGCCAAGAACATGACTTTATCAACCACTTCGTTGGGTCGTAATGCCACCAATACACGCCATTGCGATAGTCATTCTCGAAAATATGATGGAAATTATGGTAACCCTCTCCAAATGTGAAAAAGGCGAGTACACCATTATCGCGAGCAGTGTTTTTGTCTGTGAAAGTTTGCTTACCCCAAATATGTGCGAGGGAGTTAATGAAAAAAGTCGTATGGTGACTCATAAAGAGTCGAGCCGCACCAACGACCAATAACATCCCCCAGATATCACCGTAGATCAGTCCGAGCATGACTGGGAAACCAATATTAGTCAGTAGGGCAAGTGGAACATAATACTTATGCTGCCACATGACGATTTTGTCGCGCTTTAGATCACGGCAGTTTGTATATTCGTTTTCCTTTGATTTATTGTAATCACGTAACATCCACCCAATGTGAGAATACCAAAAACCCCGCTTGGCTGAATACGGATCTTTATCGTTATTGTCGACATGTTTGTGATGCACACGATGATCAGAAGACCAATGTAATGCACTATTTTGCAAAGAAAATGCTCCTCCAATCGCAAAAATGGCGCGCAAAATAGGATGAGCTTCGTACGTTTTGTGGCTCCAGAGACGATGATAGCCTGCTGTAATAGAAAGGTTAGTAAAACTAAATGCAATCACTCCCCAAATTAGATGTTCCCAACCCAGTCCAAAATGATATGCATACCAAGGCATTACAATAAAAGTCAGAACAAAACTGGCAGAAAATATCAATGTATTCAACCAGATAACAGGTGGTTTGTTTTGAGTCACAGGTGTATCCCTAACTTTGAGCTAACAACTGTTCGCCAGAATATCAGCGTACACATGTAAGTCAAATTAAAGTTAGACAAATGTGACTATTCCTTTGGGTGTAGATTAAGGAACTTGATGGGATATTTTGCTTTTAATTGAATAATGAGTAGTATTAAAAAATGAGCTCTGGCTTAAGGTGTATAAAATCTGCCAAGAAACAAGTGTTATAAAGGTGGAATATACCGAGACTCTATAAAGAAGCAAAAATGTAAGAAAATAGGAATACGTAATGGATTTACGATTAGCGGAATATAAGGACTACGAGCGCATTGCGCATCTTCATGCGGATAGCTGGAAGCGTCATTACCGTGGCATTCTTAGTGATAACTATCTTGAGAAAGAAGCGATTGACGACAAACTACTGATTTGGCAAACCCGTTTGACCAACCCACCATTCAATCAGCACATTGTCTTGGCGGAGGAGGGAGGTTTGCTACTTGGCTTTGTTTGTGTGTTCGGCAACCATGATTTCGAGCGTGGAACCTTTATTGATGCATTGCATGTTGATGACAGTTACCGTGGTCGTGGGATTGGTAAGCAGCTATTACTTGCTGTCGCCGAATGGCAACAGCAGTACTTTAAAGACACAGGTCTTTATTTAGAAGTTGTGTCGCAAAACATTTCTGCGATTGAATTCTATCGCCACATTGGTGGACAAGAGGATCAAGAGCGAACTTGGCGCGCACCTGATGGCAAAGAGGTGTTAGAAAAAGTATTCCGTTGGAAGAACGCCCAGTCATTAGTTAGTGGGATTGAGGAAAACGTGATTTACTCCTAACCTAGCGTTCTAAAACACTAGATAAGAGCAGTCTCAACACTGCTCTTTTTTGTTTATGCACCCTAACGTTATGTTTTATTAAAAGCTTTCTAGAAGTTAACCCCCATGGCTTTTAGTTCGAGCTCACATTGCTGAGCATTTTCAAACTGAATAGCAGCCATGCCAACTGCTCGGGCACCTTCAACATTGTAAGGCATGTCATCAAGAAATACTGTCTCTTCGGGGTTAAGCTGATACTTTGAAAGTAGAGTTTGGTAGATCTCCGCTTGTGGTTTTAGTAATTGAACTTCAGAAGAGATGATTGCTCCATCAAACAGTGGCCAAAACTCATAGGTAGTACGAAGATGTTCCACAATTTCGTTGATGTTGTCTGTGAGCGCATATACGCCATATCCGGCTCTTTTTACTCGTTTTAACAGCTCTATACTGCCGTAAAGTAATATTTGAGTGTGTTTTACATAATAAAAGAAGCGGTCCATTTCTTCCGTTGTTACTTGGTGTTCATGTTGATAACGCTGTTTTGCTTCCCTTTCGGAGATCGTCCCTTTATTTAAATCTTTCCAGATTTGTGATGAAAATAGCATCTGAGCCATTTTCTCTGACTCTACGGAACCACCAAATGTTAAGCGAACGATTTCTACTGGAGACCAGCGTACCAATACATTACCTACATCAAAAATGACATTTTTTATCTGGAAAAAATTCATGACACACCCCAAGCCAATTGTTTGTCACCGCGCTATATGCGGTGAGTGCTGTTTTGAATCGTTGGAAAGTCGTGCCAAAGGCGCGACTTAAGTTTCTAGAACAAAATGAGATTAACATCCAATTGGATACAGAGCGATTATCGCAAAATTACACTAAACTATATGCAACTTTGTTTATTTGGTTGTAAATCAAGTGCAGCTGTCTTAAAAGATTGAAACTAAAGATAAGTATTGCGAGCTGTTTACGTCATTTCGCGCTGCTTATAAATGATGATTAATATATAATTAGTTAATAATAAAATGATAAAAGTGAATCAAAATCACATTGTTGTGCGTCAGGCGGAGTAAGCAAAACAGATTATATGGACTCGATACGTAAGGTTTATCAATATGCAGAACCAAACCTAACTCTCGTTGGCTGGATGGGGTTTCTTGGCTTTCCGCTGTACTACTTTGTCTGGGAGTTTGCCTTTCCACAGGCTTATGAAAATTTACCTCTTAGATTGTTTTGCTCGTTATTGTTTTTCGGCATCATTTTTAGAAACCGCTTATCATCGACTTGGAGAGATTATGTTCCTATTTACTACCAAGTGACGATAACGCTGTGCTTACCGTTTTTCTTTTTTTATATGTTACTGATGAATGACTGGTCCAATGTATGGGTTATGTCGTTTATGTCTGCAATTTTCTTACACATTTTACTGGTTCATGTTACTAGGGTCATGTTTGCTCAAACCTTTGCTGGGATAGGTTTAGCAACATTCTTCGCTTGGGTTGCAAAAGGGTTCCATCTTGACTTGACCATGGATTGGACTCATGTGCCAATCTTTCTGTTTATTTATGTCTTCGGTAATTTGTTCTATTTTCGTAACCAAGTTGAACATGAAGCGAAAGTCTCGCTGGCAAAATCATTCGGGGCAGGGATTGCACATGAAATGCGTAACCCGTTGAGTGGGCTTTGCACTTCAATAGATGTTATCCAGTCGATCTTGCCCAACATGAAAGAGGCAGGAAAAGAGCAGTACGTCATGAGTGTAGAGGATGTCACCTTATTACGTGAAGTGAGTCAGGATGCAATGAACATTATCCAATCGGGTAATGAAACCATCGATTTATTGCTAACTTCGATTGATGAAAATCGAGTTTCTCGTTCTAGCTTCAAAAAATATTCAGTTCACTCGGTCGTTGAACAGGCAATTGAAAGCTTCAGTTATAAACGTGCCACTGATCGATTTGCCATATTGCTGGATGCGAGAAGTGAGTTTGAGTTTCTAGGTAGTGATACGTTACTTAAATACGTTATGTATAACCTCTTCAAGAATGCCTTCCATCACCGTAAATCTGAAGATTTTCACATACATGTATCCATGATAAGTTCAGAACGCTTTAATCAAATTGTTGTAACCGATAATGGTGCTGGCATTGCTCCTGATGTTCTACGCAATATCTTTCAAGACTTTTACACCACTGGCAAATCAGGAAGTTATGGTTTGGGTCTACCGTTTTGTAAAAAAGTCATGCGTTCATTTGGGGGGAACATTGAGTGTCAATCTCAGTTAGGGGAGTGGTCTCAATTTACATTAACTTTCCCACTAACGACATCTGATACCGTTACTGAAATCAAAAACGATCTGACTAAACTCAAAACCATTCTAACGGTGACTAGCCAAGATATCTTGGTGTCTAAAGTAACAGATATTAGCCGTTTTATGGGCTTTGACTCGACGATTTTAGATGCCAACCAAGTACTCAAAAAGAAAGAGTACGAGTTCGAATTCGATCTGATTTTTATCGATCTTGAGAGCTTAGATTCAAGAGCAAACCAATTGGATAGATTAGAATCTCTCTTGTCTTTCACTGAAGCACGCATCGTTTATCTTTTTGAGCATCATCCGACTCAGAGAGCACGCAAGGCTGCATATGAACCTATTTGGATCGAAACGCAAGCCTGGTTATTGAATACTAAACCAACGGTTGAGCGTCTCTTATATGATTCAAGCTATGTATCGACACCAACGGCCTCGGTGACGTTAGATAATTCAAATAAGCGCACAATTATGGTCGTGGATGATAATGAATCTTTGCGTAAATTCACGGCAATGTTACTTGAAAAGCAAGGCTTTGAAGTGATTCAGAAAGAAGACGGGCAGCAGGCTCTGGATACACTAGAGCAAGAAGATGTTGATCTCATTCTGATGGATATCGAAATGCCAATTATGGATGGTGTAGAAGCGTCTAGGCGAATTCGAAGCTCGGATAAAAACTATGCGTCGGTACCTATTATTGCACATACAGGGGATAGTTCACCTGTCACGTTGGACAAAATTGGGTCTTCGGGTATGTCTGACTTCATCGTAAAACCGGCGGATAAAAATCGCTTGTTCGATAAAATCGCAAACTGGATCTAATCATTCGCGACTTGTTTTCTTGAGGCGAGTTGCTCACAACGAATAACACGAATAAAGAGCTCAGCAAAACTGTTGAGCTCTTTAGTTTTATCTACACACTAACTTATACAAACTCTAAGTCAGGGTGTGCAAATGCTTGTTGGCAGACAGTGAGTACATGATCAACTTCAGCAGCAGTCATGTCTGCATTGACTGAAAAACGAATGATGTTTTTGTTCCTTCCAGTTGCAGGGCGGCAAAACACTGCGCCGTAAACATTTCGCTCTTCGAGAAAGTCGCGGACTCGCTCAGTGTTTCTCTCGTTGCCGCATTCTAATGCGATAATTTGTGATTCACTGCGAATAGTAAATCCAATGCGTTTTAAACCAACGGCTAAAGACTTGGCTCTTTCAAACAGAATGTCTCGCTTATCATCTGATTTTCTTATAACGTCCAGTGTTTTCTCTAGCCGAATGATCTCTTGCGGTAATACGGTAGAGCTAAATATTGCAGGGTACGCCACAAACGGAAGCGTCTTCGACAGTTTTTCTGGGCCTAAAATCGCGCCAGCACGATAAGCAAATGTCTTGGCAAGACTAACGGTAATAAAATCTACCTTATGAGTTAAGCCAAGACCCTGCAGTATCCCCGCACCTTGTGGACCGTGTGTACCTAAAGAGTGTGATTCATCTACAACCAGGCCGCAGTCAAACTCCTGTGCTATTTCGTAGATATCACGTAGAGGAGCGATGGTCCCGATAGTGCTGTAAACCGAATCCACAACAATGATCCCTGAACCGTGACGTGAAATCTGTTTTCTTAGGTGACTGGTGTTGTTATGCATGAACGGATGAATTTGTGCTCCGGCAATACGTGCGCCTTCCCACAAAGACATATGTGCAAAGAAATCAATGTACACAGGTATGTTCGGTGCACAAATAGTCTGCAATAAACCGACATTCGCAGCCCAACCAGATTGAGAAAGTAGACAACTAGGCATACCAACGAAACTGGCTAGTTGCGTTTCAAATGCAGGTTTCGATTCATCATCTTGTAAGAAAATCGCGGACATCACGACGTTGTCATCGTGCTGGGAAATCGCATCACGATGCGCGTTTTGAATCTCCTTGTTATGAGACAGTGCAAGGTAATCATTGCTTTGCAGGACAACGGCATTACACGGTGGGCGTTTACCAAGAACAAGGTGTTTTTTGTTCTCATTCGGTTCGATTAGATCTTGAATATAAAAATCTAGGCGTTCCTCGATAAAGGAGGGAAGTGGTTTGCTTTGTATAGTTTCACTCATAATAAATCTCTTCTTCATATGGAAAAACGCCAGCGCTGACACTTATTCATATTGCGGATTTTGGGGAGAGTGTCACTAACCAGGTTGCATAAGTTTGCAGACCCTTGCAAACTCGACATTTGAGGGTTGGATGGTGGCTGTAACTCTATAGGGGCCCGGGGTCTAAACTAGTTTGTGCTTAAAGTTTATACGGCGATTTTGCGGTGTTTTTTCGTGCTTCATATCTGGGATTTTGGATGAGGAATATAAAGTTTGAAAAGTGAAAAAAATGGGCGCATTAGATAACAAAAAAGGCGCGAAAATCGCGCCTTGAAACATGAGTAGATAAGAGACAAGCTTATCGCTTATTACGTAAATAGCGCTTACGA
Source organism: Vibrio sp. 2033 (assembly GCF_033339735.1). Taxonomy (NCBI): domain Bacteria; kingdom Pseudomonadati; phylum Pseudomonadota; class Gammaproteobacteria; order Vibrionales; family Vibrionaceae; genus Vibrio; species Vibrio sp. 2033. The sequence continues at coordinate 194,329 of NZ_JAWOVC010000003.1, read as the reverse complement.
CGCTCTTCTTTACGCTTCGCTTTCTCTTCTTCTTTACGGGCGGTTTCAATCTCGACTTCAATCAGCTCTTGAGTGATCATTTCTGGGCGTTCTAATGTAATTTGGCCCAAAGTGCCTTGACGAAGTTCGTGCAATAAGATCTCTGATACTTTGTGCAAGTCAACACGTCCACCTGCACGTAGTGCACCGCGGCGACGACCAATTTCTTCCATGATCTCGATATCTGATTCTGGAAGCTCTTCAATTTGATAACGCTCTTTAAGCTTATCTGCATAATGAGCTGCTAGGTATTCAATGGTATAGAATGCGACTTCGTCATATTCCATCGCTGTATCTTTTACCGCGCCAGTAGCCGCAAGGCGGAAGCCACTGTGTGGATTTTCCACTTTTGGCCATAAAATTCCTGGAGTATCAGATAATACGATGCCATTTTGCAGATTGATACGTTGTTGACGACGTGTAACCGCGGGTTGGTTACCTGTTACAGCGATTGTTCGACCTGCGAGGGTGTTAATGATCGTCGACTTTCCAACGTTTGGGATGCCCATGATCATGGTGCGAATGTTTTTACCAATTTCTTCTCGGTGTGGGGCAAGTTTGCGGCAAAGCTCCATGATTCGATGCACTTCTTGTGGTTCAGAAGTCGTGATCGCCATTGCTTTTACATGTTGCTCTTGTTCCAAGTGCTCAATCCACAGTTGAGTTAATTCTGGATCGGCCAAATCACGTTTGTTCAAAACTTTAACGACAGGTTTGTCACCACGGATTTGAGAAATCAAAGGGTTTTCACTACTGAAAGGAATACGAGCATCCAGTACTTCGATGATCACATCCACTTGAGGGATTGCTTCTTCGATCTCTTTACGTGCTTTGTGCATGTGGCCAGGAAACCACTGGATTGAGTTATTAACCATTTGAATTTAATACCTTAATTTTTCTAATGCTCCAGCGGTTGTAAAGTAGCAATGTGAATCTTGAGTAATACAATACTAGAACGCATTTTCTAAAACTGTGTTTACTTCAAGCTGCTCGAAACCGCGGAGTTGAGCTTTCTTTCATGTTAATACGTCAGTTTATCATGGAATGATGATGAATCATTCAAGATGAAAGTAAAAAGCTATGGCGTGCAAACCTAAAAGCACACATCTCTTATATATACCGACTCGCAGTGAATATCCGTCTGGGTGAGAGACCGAACGCAAACGCTGTGTAGTCAAAGGTGGATTGTGTTGTCAGATTGTTCTGACGGATTTTGGTTTTTTGATTTTATATCAAAGCTTTATTTTTATTTCGCTATTGAGCGAAGTTTGACTTTTATCTGACAAAAACTAGTCTGAGCTTCCATTCAGAGGAAGCAGTCATGCTCAGTATTCTTAGAAGTATTACGGTATCGTCCGTCGCCTTAATTTTTTTAGCGAGTTCTTTTTGCTCAACTGCCAAACAGAGTCCTAAACCGAAGGTCATCGTTGGTGTTATTGCGCAAGACGAAGCTAAAGACTCGTTTGACGGTAGCGTTGGTCCTTCGTACGGAATTAGTCTTGAGTATTTGTCTAACATTACTAAAGCTTTGGATTATGAGTTAGAACTTCGGACTTACAAGCATATTCCGTCTTTACTTGCGGATGTCGAAAGCAAGAAGATTGATGGTGCGGTTGGATTTAGTAAAACAGCAGCAAGAGAAAAGCGTTTCTTGTTTTCGATGCCTTTCTTTTCGAGCACTATCGCTGTTTGGTATCGGAATGCCACTTACCGAGATAGTGATGCGCGTGATCTTAAATGGGTGTGTGTTGAGGGCAGTGTGTATTGTGACAACCTCACTGAACGCGGTATCGATAAGATACATTACGTTAAAACACGTTTAGAGGCGTTTAATGAAGTTAAGCGAGGTAAAGCGAACGCGCTGATTTACACTTACGTTGGTATTACCCAATATTTGGATTTGAATGACATTGTAAAAGGGGTTGTCGATATTCCCAGTTGGTTGAAAAACGAAGAGGTGAGTTTTATCGCTTCGTTGGACAAACAGAGTCTGATCGATGACATCAACAAAATCCTTCAGTGGGAGCAAAATGGAAAAAACATTCGCTCCGTCGCCTCGAAAAATCCTTACCATATCAGTGATAAGTTATTGGTAGATTACCGACGTAATCATCAAAACAAACTAGTGATAACTTACAGCAGCAGTGACGAAGCTTATCCGTTTCTATACCGAGATTCGCAAACGGGCGAGCTAGACGGTTTCTTTCCAGACTTCATCGACTTATTGCAGTCTCGTACTGGCTTGAGCTTTAAGTATGTGAAACCGACGTCGAGCCTTTCTAATGGATTAACGGCATTTGATGCCGATATAGTCCCCGTTTCTTATGTGGGTGAGCTACCTAAGTCAGATTGGTTGTTCACTAAACCATTCATGCACAGTAATTACGTGGCTATCCAAGCGGAGCAGAGCAAGCGCGATAAATCTGCACTGAAAGAAGCGGGTATTCTGCTCACTTTGAAAAAGCAAGGGTTAGTTCATTTGGGCACTTTGCAGCAAGGCCAAGTTGATCATTATAATGATTTGAAGAAGCTGCTTACCGATTTGAAATCGGGCGTTTTGGATGTGGCTTATATTCCTGACGACATCGTTCACAACATGATTGCACAAGATCAAGTCGATGACTTGGTGATCAATGCGGAGGACGTTTTGACGTTCTCTAATGCATTTGCGGTTGCAAACCACAATACACAACTGCAACACATGTTGAACAGCATCATCGAAACCATTGATTCTAACGAGATCGAAAAACTGCTGCGTTCTCACCGAAGCTTCAAACTGACTTATGGCTATGACGCGGAGCAGATCGCTACATTTGTTGTTGCTGGTTCATTCATATTCTGTCTCATGTTGATTGCGGCGTATTTCATCTTATCTCACATGCGACTTAAAGTGAGGTTAGCCGAATTTAATGCTGACAATGAGGAAGCGGAAAAGCAATGGCTGATGGACATCATCAAAGAGATCAATAGCTTGGTTTTTATCCATAGTGAAAATAACCATATGGAGATGAGCAATTGTGCGAACTACAACAGTAAACAGTGCCAACAATGTAGTTTGAAAAGTGATTCTGCGCACGTTCCTCTGGTGAATAATTTTGATGAACTGACCACTGTTATTGCTGGAAAGCGTATTTCAGAAGAGGTTGCCTCGTCGGGCTGTGAACTTGATATTAAACATGTATATCGAGAACGCAAAGTCATCGCTTCTCCTAGCGGTAAGAACAAGTTTGTACTGACTGTGATTCAAGATATTACCCAGCAAAAAGAACGTGAACAGGCGTTAATCGATGCGCAAAAAGAAGCGCAAACCGCGGTACGTGCGCGCGAAAACTTTTTGGCAACCATGAGTCACGAATTAAGAACGCCATTGTCGGCAGCACACGGCATCCTCGATTTGCTAAATCACCAAGTGACGGCAGATTCAAATCGCGAGTTAATTGCCCAAGCCATACGCTCGCTCAATCATTTGAATACGTTAGTAGACGAAGTACTGGATTATTCAAAGTTAGAGGCAGGGCACTTAACCGTCGCCCCAGTTAAGAGCGACTTGCTTAAAACCTTGTGCGATGTGTTTCGAAGCTTTGAACCACGAGCGCTCGCGAAAGGTTTGGATTACAAAGTGACAATCAAACCATTTTCGAATGCTTTCATTGAAATCGACGCGCTGCGATTGGTGCAAATTACCACCAATCTACTCTCCAATGCGGTGAAATTCACTGCGGAAGGCGAGGTTGGAATCAGTGTCATTCTTCATGAAAAGCAGCTTATCTTGAAAGTGGCAGATTCAGGTATCGGCATGACGGATGACCAACTCGAAGGCATTCTCAATCCTTTTGTTCAAGCGGATGACACTATTACGCGTAAATATGGCGGTACTGGATTGGGGCTAAGCATTGTTGACCGATTGATCGACTGCATGGGCGGCGTGCTCTGCATCGATTCACAATTTGGCTTGGGCACGACGATTACCGTCAAACTGCCAATTGAGCATTGCGACTCTGAGCCAGACGTTTGTTTGAACTGGACGTATAGCGAGAGCTTACCACTTAATGTTCGCCAGTGGTGTGACGCGTGGAAAATGCGTCCAGCGACGTTAAAAACAATGGTGGCGAACCTTCACCCTACACACGACAGCGATGCCAGTTTTAATGGCCTAATGCTACGTGACGAACAAAGGGTACTTGGCAGTCTTACGCTAAGAGAGATTCAATATCCAGATACATTGTTCAATTTGCTCAGCCAAACGCAGCAAGAAACCAAGCTTAGTGACGTAAATCAAGAAGTGGTTTCTTGGGTTCTCGGCACGGTACTGGTCGCAGAAGATAATCCCATTAACCAAAGTGTGATAGCAATGCAGCTTCATGAACTTGGAATCGAACCTGTCATTGTGAACAACGGCCGCGAAGCATGGGAATACATCAACCAAGATGAAAACGTTGTGTTGCTGCTGACCGATTTTCATATGCCAGAAATGGATGGCTATGAGCTTGTTAGGCACGTGAAAAACTCCGAATTTAAAGCAATTCCAATCATCGGTGTGACAGCAGAAGATGCTCGTCTTGCCATTGAGCGCACACAGGATATCGGCATTGATGATGTGCTCTACAAGCCCTATGACCTTAATCAATTAAAAACCGTTTTGATTCCATTTATTGGCGAAAAAGAGAGGGGTAGGCTGCCCGGCTGGATTAAACGGTTCAAAGCACAGGACGCAAAAGAGATTGCGCGCGTGTTTAGTCAATCAATGTCTACAGATATAAAAAACTTAAACGCCGCATCGACTGAGCGAGACAAAAAACGGGTCATTCATGGCATCAAAGGAGCGGTTGGGGCGATAGGGGTAAGCATGCTGACTGAGCTTTGCATTGAGGCAGAACGAGTTACTGCTGCGGAGTTTGACAAGCGAACAGCGGAGCTAATTTTACGAATCGAGCAGGAGATCGAAAACATAAACTATTGGGTAGAGACAAATGAATACACAATTTAATGTGATGGTGATTGATGACCATCCGCTACAAACCACAATACTTACGCAAATATTGGATCGCTATTGCGCGCAAGTCGTCCCTTTTAACTGTGTGGATGCCGCTATTCAGAGTGTGCAGGAACAATATTTTGACGTGATTTTTTGTGATATCCAAATGCCCGGAAAAGACGGCATCGATATGATGGAAATGCTCGATAAAGTCCAGTACCAGGGGCAAGTTGTACTGGTCAGTGCAATGGAATTGACCATTATTTCTGCGGTAAGAGCCATGTGCGAGGGATTTAGCTTTGAAGTATTAGGGAAGCTGCCCAAGCCATACGATGAAAATGAAGTCGTTGATTTGTTGGGTAAAATAAGAGATGAAAAAGCGAAACAAGCCAGCTTTGCTCAACCGATTGAAGTGGAAGATCAAGAATTCCTGTTTGCTCTGGCTGAAGGGCGCGTGAAAAATTATTACCAGCCTTTAGTCGATGTGCAAAGTGGGGAAGTGCTTGGGTATGAAGCGCTCGCGCGTTGGAATCATCCTATTTATGGTGTGTTACCCCCTCATTATTTTTTGCCAATTGTAGAGCGTTGCCGCCTTTCAGGAGAGTTGTTTCAAGCTGTATTGAGTAATGTTATCTATGACATGAAACACCGCGGATTGACGCAAAACGTATCCATCAATGTAGACCATGAAAATTTAGAAGATACGGCGTTCTCTCATTACTTTTTACAGCAATGTTTAGAGAGCGAGATTGACCCATCACAAATCACCATTGAAATTACAGAGCGAGATACATTTCAGACTAGCGCGTCCCTGTACAAGAATTTACTCAAGTTGAGGATGAACGGTGTCACTGTCTCAATAGATGATTTTGGCACGGGTTCATCAACGTTTGAAAAACTGGCTCAACTGCCATTCAACGAGTTAAAAATCGATCGTTCGTTTGTACAAGGTGTCGAATGCGACATCAAAAAACGCAACATCGTTGTTGCTATTTGCGCGTTAGCGAAAAGTTTGAATATACGACTGGTCGCGGAAGGTATTGAAGACGAAGTCACACTGCAAGCGATACGTGAGTATGGGATTGATCTTTGCCAAGGCTTCTACATTGATAAACCCATGCCACTAGAAGCCATAACCATACTAAATGAAAGATATGAATAAATTGAATTACTTGATCTTTGACGATCATCCTCTCGTTTGTGTTGCAATCAAGTCGTTGTTGGAAGAGTTAGGAAAAACAAATGGGGTATTTACTGCAACATCAGCGAAGATGGCATTACAAATATTGAAAAAGGAAGAAATTCAACTGTTGATCTTAGATGTGAACTTGGCAGATTGCGATGGGTTTGATTTCTACAAACGTATCAAATCCCATGGTTATGAAGGCAAAGTCATTTTCTTCTCCGCTGAAACTAGCCAAATGTACAGCCAAATGGCTTTTCGTTCTGGCGCTGATGGCTATGTGTGTAAATCGGAAAATCACGACATTCTTAAAGACGCGATAGAAGCGGTAGAGAAGGGGTATACCTTCTTCAAATTTAAGCAAGTTGTTAATAGCGTTCGAGAAATGCCACAACTTTCAAGCAGAGAAAGCGCAGTAATGAAGTATTTATTACAAGGAAAGTCCAATCGAGAAATCGCTTCAGTGCTATCAATAAGTGACAAAACAGTCAGCACATACAAACGTCGTCTATTGGATAAATTTAACGTAAAGAACATTGTTGAGCTAACAAGAGTGGCGGGGGCGTAAGACCGCATCATGACACTTAAAAGTATCGCGTTGTCTCTTTTCATCGCAACATTACTATTCGTCACTTCTGTCACAATGATTGGTGCGGTGTTAATTTCTTATGAAGTAAAGCAGTTCAACACTTACGCGAATAATTTAGCCAAAATAAAACAAAAAGTGATTCTCATGGGTTTATTGACGGAAGCGCAGCTCGAGCAATACAAAGGCATGAGCGTGAGTGAAGTAGAAGCGCAAACAGAGCTGAGCTTTCGAGATGCGATTTACTCCCTGTCACCTTATGAAAAACTCAATTACGTTGAATCTGTTGCACGGAAATCGCTTCATCAGGCTGAAGCGTATTTATCAAATGCGTTCAATCGACAAAATGCCGTTATGTATTTTCGTTCTTATACTGGAAACAAACTCATCTTAGAGAGACCGATTGAAGCGTTAGAGGGAGTGAAAGCCACATTTGATGTTGATTGGTGTAAAAGTAATTATTCTTGTGTGTTAGCTGCGTGGAAAGAGCAACTGACGGACCGGGTATTGTTTTCCCTACCATTTAAAACGACATACTCCGATGACATGGCGATAAGCATCATGAGTCCGGTTTACTTTCAAGGTGAGTTAGTGGGGGAGTTCTCGGAACAATTGTACCTCTCGCCGCTTTACAATGATGGGAAAGCGGTGGATGTTCAAATAGCGAATGGGAACAAACAAATGGTGATTTATTTCGCTGGCTACCCCTTTCCATCATTCGCGTACACCCAATCATATGTCGCAGACAACAACAATCTTATCGTTTACATGTACCCATTCAGTAAAATTGTATTGGATTACGTGTTCTTGTTTATCATCTTCTTTTTCGTAACCTTAGCGTATTACAACAAAGCTTATGAATCTAAAGAGAGCAAACTTCGCCTCGCGAAAGCACTGACGAACGTGACGAAAGATGATTTAACGGGATTGTTTAACCGCAGAGTCTTTCAAGATAGCGAATTCAAACGTCGTTTGGAAACCGCGCCATATTCCGTCATTGCAATAGATGGCGATAGGATCAAGCGAATCAATGACCATTACGGTCACCATGTAGGGGACGAAGTTATTGGGATTATTGCTGATGCTATGTCTAAAGTGTTTCGAAATAGTGATTATCTAGTTCGAACTGGTGGTGATGAGTTTGTTGCGATTCTGCCAGGTTGCAGTATCAGCCAATCTTCAATATTGGCGAAGAAGCTTCGTAGTGTCGTTAAAGATAACCGACTAAAGACCTTGGATATCGAAGTTAGTGTGAGTACTGGTATCGCGGCGAATGAGTTACACGAAACGCTTCAGGACGTTATTGTACGTGCAGATGAAGATCTCTATGAGATGAAAAAACACAGACAAAAGTCCCATTAAGCAGGTCTGGTATTGACTAAATGCCAAGTTACGGAACATAACCATGACATAACTGTTTGATTAATTTGACCAAACAGAATGAGTGGTCTTTTATATTAGAGCAGTCAACAAATAGTGATTGCTCTATTTATTATCGACCTTACATCTGGTGTCGCACGTGAACAAAGATCTCGACTTAAACTTACTTAAAATACTTGTCTTACTGGATAAGCACCGTCAGCTCAAGCCCGTTGCGAAAGCGATGGGGAAGAGCGAAGCGTCAATTAGCAAATACCTTGCCCGATTGCGACTCCAGCTAAACGATGAATTGTTTATTCGGCATCCTCACCACATGGAACCGACGGACTATTTAAAACGTCAATTACCTAAAATTTCCGATGCACTCGAGAAGCTTGAAACTTGTCTAATTAGAGATGAGTTTGAACCGGAAAACTACGAAAAAGACATCACCATTTGTTTACCGCAAACCGCTCAATACTCATTTGGGCATTTACTTGCAATGGATTTAATGGCGCTGTTTCCCAAGGCGCACATTTCGATAGCAACGATTACAGAGTATACGATAGAAGAGATAATCCTAGGCAAAGTGGATGCGCAGTTACATTACTTCAACGAGGATGTTCCGAAATCTGTTTATCAAAAGTTCATTGGCTATGCGCCTGCTGTGGTAGTTGTTCCTGAAGAGCTGGGAATTACCACCCTGGAAGAAGCGGCCAAACTTCCCTTTATCATGTTAGAGATTATCGGTTGGAAAGAGAAAGAGCAGCTCGTTAAGCGTGCAATGGAAAGCCACGGTATGGTCATCAACCGTATTGCGGCTCTAGACAACGTAAGCAGCGTATTGAAGCTAATTAAGCAAAAAAGCGCCGCAACCGTGTTACTTGAATATCAGGCGCCAATTGATGGATATAAATTTATAAGAGTGCCAGAGCATTTTTACCCAGATGGCTGGCCAAAAGTGGTTGTACAGGTGAAGCAAAGCTTAAGACATGATGCAATGCACCAGTTGTTAATCGGTGCTATTGCAAAATACATGAGCGCTTAGCGGCAAAACTCAATGTTTTCTGACTGAGGAATAGTATGCAGAAGTTCAATCAACGTGTCCGCATGGTACTTTTTCAGAATACGCGTTTTGTAGGTGCTGATTGTTTTAGCGCTGAGTGAAAGTTGTTCAGAAATCTTCTTATTTGAGTAGCCTTGTACAAGATAATGGAACACCATGGCTTCGCGATTTGAAAGTGTTACGTTACCCGACGATGGTGTGTGAGTCGACTTAAACATTGAGTAACCGCGTGAAACACTCACAATTGCGTCAATAATGGTCTCTCTTGTTTCATGTTTGCTTAAGAAGCCATTTGCGCCCATTTCGTACGCTGCTTTAGAAAGACTCGAGTAGTCACGTGAAGAAACAAATAACAGTCGGCCACGATATCCTGTCGCTAAAATGTTTTTGGCTAAACGCATACCATCGCGGTCGCCAAGCACTACGTCTAAAATAATCAAATCAATCTTTTGGCCTCGGACAAGATCCATCACTTCCGCACTGTCAGTGGTTTGAATCACTTCAGCTGCGTTGATTACAGATTCAACTAGAGAAGCAAGTGCTTCGCTATACAATGGTTGAGCGTCGATAATAAGAACATTATTCAAAGTGAACCTCACCTAATACATCAACTAGTGTGCTGTCAGGCGACAGCGCAATTGGATGAATAGGATTGTAGGAAAAACCTTGCTAAGAGGAAGGAAAATGACTCTTTCCAAAAGTGAAAATCAGTGTCTTGATTATGGGAATAGCGATGTCAGGTATTGAAATACCTAGTGATAGGATGATTGCTTAAAACTTACGCTGACAGAAAACTAACAAACTGAAAGTGTTCTATGCCTTCAGATTTTCTTGTGATGTTTCTAGCGCTTCGATTTAAACCCGTGTTAGCAAGCGCAGTTTTATACCAAGCCACTTGAAGAGAGCTTGTTCTACACCAGGCATGATCACGGTAGCCAACTTTGTACTGATATCTGTTAGATAGGTTTGGCTATTGACGCTGAACATCACTTCAAATTATTTCTAAACTTTTCATTGACTCTGCCGCTAAAAGTGGAGGTGTTAATTCGCACTTTGGCCACTCATAATGTCGTGTTCAAAAATGAGACAATTTTACATGGTTTGGTATGGAAATGTGCGTTAGCCGTCCTTTTGATGGTTTACAAATTTTGTTGTAACGACTAAAAAGGACTTTTGGATTTTTAGCCAGAGAATGGCTTCTCATGGCGTTTGCATCAAACTTTTTCTGATGCGTATTTTTGGTTGGATAATTGGCTTTATGAGTAACGTAACCAGCACCATTTTGACAGAAAGTGGTACCAATGAGCTTGAAATCATCGAGTTTCATTTAGAAAAAACATTGCCAGATGGCAGCACAAAAACTTGTTATTACGGCATTAACGTTGCGAAAGTACGAGAAGTGATTCGCGTGCCAGAAACAACCGATTATCCAAACGCACAACCTCATATGATTGGTGTGTTCTCATCCAGAGATGTACTGACGCCTTTAGTGGATTTAGCTGGTTGGTTAGGTGTGCCAACACGACAAGATCTGGAGCGCAAGTTTGTAATCGTTACGGATTTCAACAAAATGACCAATGGCTTCTTAATTGACAGCATTTCGCGTATTCATCGTATCTCTTGGAATGATGTGGAATCACCAAGTCAGTTTTTGGAAGCGGGCGAACAAGATTGTGTAGTAGCCGTTGTCCGTAAAGAAGGCAACCTGATCATGATTCTCGACTTTGAAAAAATCATCGCAGACATCAACCCAGAACTGAGTATGGAAAAATACGATGTGAAAGGGGACAAGTCGGTGGATCTCAACCAGAGAATGGTCGGTAAGCGTAATGCTAAAACGATCATGGTGGTGGATGACTCAGCATTTATTCGCTCTTTGATCCAAGATACATTAGCTTCTTCAGGTTACAATGTGATCACATGTAAAGACGGTGGTGAGGCGCATGAGAAGTTGATGAGCTTGATCGAGGTCGCGAAAGAAGAAAACTTGCCAGTTAAAGAGCTATTAGATGCGGTGGTTACGGACGTAGAAATGCCTCGAATGGATGGTATGCACTTAGTGAAGAGACTACGAGATACCGAAGCGTTTCATGAAATGCCGATCATTATGTTCTCGTCATTGATGAGTGAGGATAACCGAGCGAAAGCACTATCTCTTGGCGCAAATGATACGATTACCAAGCCAGAGATTGGCCGCATGGTGAATATGATGGATAAATACGTGTTTAACTTTGCGTAAAAAACCGATCAGATGAAACAAATAAGACTGCCGATTGGCAGCCTTATTTTTATTGAGGGCAGGGAAGAATATCTAAGGTGTAACTCTCGTTTGGAGTCTGCGGTGGCCCATATAAAATTCCGCATTGTGTAAGGCTAGCTCTTTTTTCGTCGGCTGCAGCAATGACCATTTCGCGAGTTGTTGAACCAGCCGGGTGATGAAATGTTTTCCAATCCGAGTCTTCTTCGTTCAGTCCTTGCACGAGTAACTTCATCGATTCGCTATCAGAATCAGGATATCCATATAAAAAAACACAGCGCTTTGAACCACCAATATTACAGCCGTCAAATGGTAAATCTGCCATTAAAGCACTGTCTACGAAGTTTGAAACGTAAGGCTTGCTTTCCAATCCCGCAATCGCCATTTTCCCATAACCGACGCCTAATGCTGACGCAATAGCGCCTTTCATTCCTTCCAAACGAGCTTCACGTGCATCACTTTGAAGGTTTAAAAAGCGTGGCGCGGCAGTGACAGCAAGAATACCGAGCACGACAATAACTACGACTAACTCTATTAGAGTAAATCCCGTTTGTTTTTTCATATTATTTTCACAGCAAGTTAAAGGTAGAAAAACACTGACCGTACACTTGTTTATTGTGTAAATAAGTACGGTAATGACAAATCGATCAGTAGTATAAGGAGGTGAGTTGTAAAGTGCTATACCGACGCCGCACTAATTGACTGAATCCATTAAATGCAATGGAGAATTCACGGATCTAATTCTGCTAGATTTTAAGAGGTCATTAATTCCGCTGAAGAAATGCTGCGTGAACAGGCGAGCATGAATCCTCTTCGATGTAAGCAAACATGTACATCAGCGGAATGAAATACAAAATGCAAATGAGGGCGAACCGCACAAATGGATTGTCTTTTTATTCACTTTGATGAATGCTACGCGGAATTCATATCGCAGTATGCCTGAGGTATTCGTCATGTGAATGTGCTTTGGTTTTGTGTTTATTTTTCAAATATAAGAATAATCTAAATGGAATTCGATTCGATAAACTTCCTTGCAATAGGTTTGATATTTCTTGGCTCTTATGTCCAGACCGCAATCGGTTTTGGCTTGGCTATTGTTGCCGCACCTTTACTGATTCTTTGGGCGCCAGAATATGTTCCTGCGCCAATCTGTTTAGTCGCGTTATTTATTTCGTTGATGAATGCGATGAAGCACCGCAGTAGTGTTGAAATCGGCGGCTTAAAGATGGCGTTGATTGGGCGAGTGCCGGGATCAATTGCTGGTGGCTTGCTACTCTTTTTTGTATCTACACAAACTCTCACGCTTTGGATTGGTTTGTTGGTGCTGTTTGCAGTCTTGGTGAGTGTTTTACCGTTTCGGGTTGAGCCTACGCCTTCGCGTATGACATGTGCTGGTTTCTTTTCTGGGTTGTTTGGTACCAGTTCTGCGATTGGAGGCCCTCCGATGGCGTTATTGTTGCAGCATCAAGAAGCAAATCAGTTACGCGGCAACTTATCGGCTTTTTTTGTTTTCAGTTCGATTATTTCACTAATAGTACAAATCCCAGTGGGCTTCTTCACATTGCATCATTTGGTCATTACTATTCCTCTATTACCTGCTGCGGCGCTTGGTTACTGGCTAGCAATGAAAACTACCCAGTCGTTACCAAAAGAAAAGATTCGGTTTGGGGCACTTATGTTGTGTTTTGTGAGTGGCTTTACCGCCGTCGTACAAGCGTTGAGCCAATAATGCCATCTGCATCATAAAGTCACTGCGGGATTGCATTCCTTTTTATGTATGGCGGACTTGTTTACTTACGCCAAATTGGTCGTTTAGATGGGCGATAGTTTTATGAATAACACTCGTTATGGCACTTTTATGGCAGCATTCTCCTTTGTGATCTGGGGATTGCTACCAATTTATTATCGTTATTTACCAAATGCTTCTATGGATGAGTTGCTAGCATGGCGAATCATTGGGTCTGTACCTGTCGGGTTTCTAATTGTACTTGGGATAACCCGTCGAGGGCTGAATTGGAAAGAAATCTGGCTTGATAAAAAATCCTTGTGGTACACGTTTGTGGCGAGCAGTTTGATGTGTATTTCTTGGAGTGCGTTCACTTGGGCTTTGACCCATCATCGGGTCATCGATGCCAGCTTAGGCTTCTTTATTGGACCATTAGTATCTGTTGCACTGGGCGTATTTATTCTTGGGGATAAGCTCTCAAAAGGCAAACTTATTGCAATCGTGCTGGCAACAATTGGTGTTATGTATCAAGTGATTCACTATGGTCAGCTACCCGTTATCGCACTAACGATGGGGTTGTTCTTTGCTTTGTATGGGCTGTACAAGAAGAAGATAAATTATGACTGGAGTACAACCTTGTTTGTTGAGGCGTTGTTACTGACTCCAGTTGCACTCGCATATTTGCTCTATAAACAATGGGCAACTGGTGAACTGGCTTCGGGCACAGATACCACAACATTGCTTTTGTATTTTGGCAGTGCACCTATCACACTTTTACCGCTCGTATTTTATTCTATCGCAATACGTATAACTAATTTATCAACCGTCGGTCTAATGCAATACATCGAACCAAGCTTGCAGTTTGTGTTGGCAGTTATGTTTTTTGGCGAGTTGTTTGACGAAGTGAAAGCGGTGACCTTTGCATTTATTTGGGCAGGGCTGTTGTTCACAATTTTTGAAAGTATTATCAAAGGGCATCGGCGCAAAAAGCTGGTCAAACACCCCTTATAGTGGTTTCAATATTCTCACATATTAGCTTCTTTATTCTTATGCCCTCCATTCGAGGGCATTTTTAATGTCATGAAGCATTGGCTTTCGCTTTTTTCCGAGTAGAAATCATAACTTGAGATTATTTGACGCATTATCATAATGATACCGCTATAGTTATAGCCAAGTGACACGCTTATATAAGTGAAAACCAGATCAAGAAGGACGACATATGATCACAGCTCTGTATGCCAACATTCTCGCAATACTCATTATTTGGTTGGCTGTTCAAGTAATTAAGCAACGTCGCTTAAATCAAATTGCTTATGCAGATGGTGGGGTAGAGGCTCTACAAATTGCTCGTAGTGCCCAGAGTAATGCGACAGAATATATCCCCATCACCCTGATTTTAATGGCACTTTTAGAATTCAATAGTGCTTACCCAACATGGATACATCTCACCGGTATTATTTTTGTAATTGGTCGAGTTATTCATGCTAAAGGCATATTGAAAAAAGACTTGAAAAAACGCATTAGAGGGATGCAGGTGACATTTCTGGTGATACTTTCATTGGTTGTGTTAAATATGATTTACCTGCCATACGATAAGTTATGGTAAGTCTGCGACGTTACATTCCACCACCTTGGGTACTCGTTCTGATTGGATTAGTACTGAATATTGGCGCGATCATCGTTACTAGCTTAGTCCTTGATAAGTTGGGTAAACAGCACTCGCAGCTCGCAGAGCAAACAGCAGAAAACTTGTATTCCATCCAACTCGCATGGAACAGTGTGGAAACCCTAGAAAGGAAAAGAGAAGCTTTACTGCTGCATGTGCACATAAGTCAGAGCGTAGCGATACCTTTAGAGCTAGAAGAGGTATTAGCAGGGCATTTATCTTCTTGGGTTCATAACGAGTCGGATGAAATAAAAATTGATCAACTTCCTCAACTAATGTCAAAGATAAATCAGGCACAAGCTTCGTATAGAGACCGCATCGATAATTACTACATTGAGAATGTAGAGCTCAATGAGGTAATGGCAAAGCAGGATGAAAAGATCGCTTGGTACAAGAATATCGGACTCTTCTTGCAAGTATTCGGACTTGCGTTAATCCTTGCACGCGACTTAGCTAGGAAGCAATAAAAGCAAGAGCTAAAGATCAGGTTTATTGCGAAATGCCAATGGTAGTTTGCAAATTGCAATTTATTCTGTGAGCAAACAGTAGCTATTGGTTAAGTTTTAATGAAAGTGATTAAATAACAACCTGTTTTTGTGCGCTGAAAAGTTGGCACGCCTCATGCTTTAGTATGAGTGACCCTTTCTAAGCCGAGGGTCACCTAGCCAACTGACGTTGTTAGTGAACCATCTTGTTCACAAATATATACAGCCAATCACGACTCCTTGTGGTTGGCTTTTTTTTATGCAGTCTAGAACTGTGCTTTAATCCAGATCATGCGATGGTCGGAAGATACATCCTTACCATCACCATACTTACCGATACGTGCATCGTTAAATAGTTTACGGCCCTCTTCATAAGACGCTGACCAGTACACACCAGAGTCTATTACATTCAAATTTGCTGAAGGCAAGGCATAGTCTACCCCTAAGCCAAACGTTGAAGTGATGCGATTCGGATATGGGTGAGTTGAACTGCGGTCAACAGCGTGTTCAGCTGCACCAAAGCTTGTTGGGTAAAGCTCACCATTCATCACGGTTTGGTTAACCAATGGATCGTTGTGCAGCTCTTGCATTACAGAGCTAATACCGTCACCAGCCACTGGATCAAGGTTTTGATCACCCATCATTACGAATTTAGCGCCGTTCGTTAAGCCACCTGTTTTACCCGCATCGTCGTAAAAATAGTCTTTGCCTTGAATGTAATGATGCCAAAACTCCACTTCTGCTGCGTTTTGCGCTTTGTTTTTACCGGTGTCGAATACTGGTGGAGTAGGATGAGACATCAACAAGTGTACAACTTCCTCGCCGTTGCGTGTTGGAATGATGATTGGCGCGTCGACGTGATTTTTCGAAGATAGACGCACTTGATCCCACTCTTCCGCTGAGTACCATTCATCACCACACTTCATGCCGTCTGGAATCTTTTGCGAACCGTCACAGATAGTAATGGTTGGAATTTTCGCACCTTCCATATCTTTCCATTTAAATGCTTGGAATGTACGTGTGTTTGCCGTGTCAATTTTATACTTAGACATAAGGGCAAATGCATATTGACCATGGTACATGCCAAAGCCCCATGCATCACCTGGCATTTGACCTGCGGTTCCGTTGTTGTCGAGATCAAACTCACTCAACAACCCTGTATTGGTTGAATAAGATTCAGCATAAGGGTATTCAATAGGCTCAAGGTTTGCTTCACCGCCCGCGCCATCGATACTTTGCGCGACAGACAAGTAGTTCTTCTGGAATCCTTCAATGGCTGCTTTGTTTTCACCTGTTCCGTCGTTGTTGTATTCCGCCATCATAAGAACATCAGGACGATTCTTTTGAATGATTGCTGCAACGTTACGAATTTGAATGACTTTTTCCGCAGTGGTTTTGTCTTCGGCTGCGATTGAACCGTCTAAATAAGAGGTGACCAACGCAGTTTGCTGCGTTGGTTTAATTTGCATTTCATCTACCAAAGTTTCGAAGGTAGCGCGGTCAAAAGAGAGGTTGTAAGTCGCTATTTTTACTTCTTTAGGCTGAACATTGACGTATTCAGTATCGTCATTACATCCAGATAGTAGAGCGGCGCCAACAAGGACAGCGATAGAGGTTTTGATTGCTTTCATGGGTACGTCATACCTTATAATTAATTCGGCTGAATATTAAAGTCATCAGTCATTGTTTTAAGCGATATTAGTCACACAAACGTTTTCATATTTACATGTTCAATTAGTTTTTGTGTGATTTGTGCAATAAATGCAACACTTTCAACACCAGAAGGTTATATGTAAATTGTTAAAAAACGGTGTCGTTATTGATGCGAAATAGAGAGTCCGCCACCGTTAAAAAGAAAAGCGTAGAATTTAAGCGTGCATGAGATGTTTGAGTTGTATGCTTATCGCCGTGTTTTATTTTTTATGTTTAGATTTCCGTATATAATAAGCAGTCAATCAGAAGTGAGGACGACCTCACCGCTCTATCTTTTCTCGGGGACGACCCCATCTCGTTGGGAAATGTGACATGGCTTGGGGAATTCTCTTCATTGCGGGCTTGTGTGAAATCGCATGGGCTGTCGGTCTTAAATATTCACAAGGGTTTACCAAATTCGGTGCTTCGGCATTCACTATTGTCTTTATGTTATTGAGCTTTTGGTTGCTTGGCATTGCGTTAAGAACCTTGCCTTTAGGCATTGCTTATGGAGTATGGGTAGGGATTGGCGCAATAGGCACGGCAGTCGTGAGTATTTATCTGTTCAATGAGCCAGCAACACTTATCAAAGCCTTAAGCTTGCTAATGATTGTCGCTGGTATCGCAGGGTTAAAAATATCAGCTTAACGTTAGGCTAAACACAAAACAGCCAGAGTCACTCTGGCTGTTTTTCTAAATGTCGTGTTTACGGTTCTGGCGAGGTATATCAAGCGTTGCGCTTAATAAAAGGTAACCGTAAGTGATGACCAAACGCATTAATTAATGCGCCTGTAACAATCAGACCGCCACCGACGTACGTCCAAATGATCGGAACCTCGCCAAAGAAAATGATGCCCAACAACACAGAAAATACGATCTGGATATACGAATAAGCGGAGGCTTTACCCGCTTGTTGAGTTTGCATCGCTTTGGTTAACCCCAATTGCCCAATTTGGGTAAAGACACCAACTAGAACCAACATGAAAGTCAGATATAGATCGGGCATTACAAAATCGTCGCCAATCAGTAAGAGTGAAGCGGGGAGAGCAACCAACGGGAAATAGAAAATGATCACTGAGCTGTCTTCTGTCTGACTCAGTTTTCTGACAATGACGTAGGCAATTGAGCTACCAAATGCGCCTAAGATCGCAATCATGACGCTAAACATTGGTAAAGCGCTATCTGAGCCTTGCCCCGTTTCTGGGCTTACCATGATATAGATGCCGAGTAAGCACAACGCAATACAAAGGAAAGTTGACGGCTGGATGCGCTCTTTCAAGAAAAATACGGCGAGTAGTGCAGTAAATACCGGATGAATATACTGGAATATCGTCGCTTCTGCCAAAGGTAAGGTGGTCACTGAATAATATACACACATCAGAGCCATCGTACCCACAGCACCGCGTGCAAATAGTAATGGCTTATTATAGCCCCATACAGAAATTCGTTTTCGCTTTACATCGAAATAACTAATGATAAGTGAAACGAGCGCTCTTGCTGCAACGATTTCAAAAACGGGGATGCCGTAGTTGCCGACGTGCTTTACTGTAGCTGACATCAGAGCAAAGCCGAACGCGGAAAGCACCATAAAGCGCACACCGATGGGAATCATAGTGTTGAATGAATTGGACATTTTACTGCTCATTTGTTGCGACAGATCTCACTTTAGCATACTTAGTTAGTGATTAAATTCTCTCAACTCAAACACTTCTGTCGACAAGATGAATAAACAGTAGAATACGTAGCAATTAATCTGCCTCTCTTCAGCGTAACAATAAAAACTCGATATTTAAGGAGCTTACATGATCCCGATAAAAGCAACGCATGTTTCAGGCGTTGTCATTTCAAAAATTGATGGCATAGAAAAAATGCTGTTACTCAAACGCGTAAAAGGTGGCTATTGGTGCCATGTTGCAGGTGGTATCGAAGCGGGTGAAGCCGGGTGGCAAACCATTTTAAGAGAGTTAAAAGAAGAGACACTAATTGACCAAGTTGAGTTACATACAGCAGACTTTCTAGAGCAGTTCTACGAAGCAAAAAATAACCGTATCATGGTTATCCCATGTTTTGTGCTATTTTGTCCGCCTAACCAATCAGTTGTTCTTAACGAAGAGCATACAGAGTATCGCTGGTGTACGCTTGAAGAAGCTAAGCAGCTGGCTCCGTTTGCCAATCAGCATCACCTCTATGAACATGTATGGAAACATTATGTAGATGTGGCATCACTAACGCCATTTACGCTGATCGATCAAAAGGGCTAAATGAACGGCAACGGCTTTGATTAGTTTTTATAGAGAGGTTTGTTCTCATAAAATGAAGCGTTAGGATTTGCGCTGAGCGTTCACAATAAAAAGGAATAACATCTATGGATGAAGTCACATGCCAAGAGACGTATCAAGGAAATCACTTACAGAAGCGTTTTTCCGTCTCGCAAAGGGTCTCAATTGAGCCCCTCAACACGAAACACGCGTCCGCTTTACTAGAGGTTGTGAACACTCACCGAGAGAGCCTTGAGGGCTATCTACCTTGGACGGATTCTGTCACGAATCATAGAGAGGCCGTTAACTACATTTCCCAGCGAGTGAACAGTAACGCGCTGGATTCCCACTGGTGCGCAATTTATTTTGATGAGCAACTTACGGGTGTTATTGGCATTAAAGGTGTGGATTCACATACACGTGTTACTGAAATTGGCTACTGGCTTGCCAACAATGGGCGAGGCCATCGTGTGATTGATCAAGTACTCGCAGTATTGATCCCTTTCTTGAAGAAGAAAGGGCACGCACAATTCATTCAGTTCCATTGTATGGAAGATAACATCGCTAGCATCAATATTGCTGAGCGTGCAGGCGCCACATTAAAAGAATACGTTGATCATGAGTTCGATATGCTTGACCGCTCTCAACGACTAGGCATTTATGAACTACGTTTGATGTAGTATCCACCCCAGAAATATTTTAATCAGAGTTCGAACTCTAACTTCACGAGCGCTACAATAGTAACATTGTTGCGCTCGTGTTAACTTGGGGCGTCATTGGCAGAAACTAGGCTAGGAGAAGCATCATGAACGCAATCACAGAGGTTGAAGTAGATAACTTGTTACAGCAAAGCCTCGAACGCTTAAAAGCGGCATATGCAGCCGAGCCTTATCCTAGTTTGGATGAACGTAAACAGCGCCTCGTTTTGTTAAAAAAATCGCTGCTTGAGAACAAACAAGCGCTGGTTGAAGCGTTAAGTGACGATTTTGGCTATCGCTCAGAATTTGATACCGCCATGACCGACGTTTTGCCAACGGTCTCGCATATTAATTATACACTCAAACGACTAAAAAAATGGTGCAAACCCAGCAAGCGCGAATCCGGCTTATTGCTCGCACCTTCTAAAGTCACCGTTCAGTATCAACCGTTAGGTGTCGTCGGGATCATTTCACCGTGGAACTTTCCTGTGATTTTGAGCCTTGCGCCTTTAGTGACAGCATTGGCTGCTGGCAACCGCGTGATGATGAAGCTCAGCGAATTTACGCCAAAAACCAATAAAGTCATCGTCGATATTTGCCGTGGGTTGTCTGAGTATGTCGAAGTTTTTGAGGGTGAAGCAGACGTCGCACAAGCATTCAGCCAACTGCCATTCGATCACCTTTTGTTCACGGGTTCTACGAGTGTTGGCCGCGCAGTAGCAAAAGCGGCAGCGGAAAACCTTACCCCGGTGACGTTAGAGTTGGGTGGAAAGTCCCCGGTGATCATTGCAAAAGATGCAGACATGAAGAAAGCCGTTGATGCTATCTTGTTTGGTAAATGCATTAATGCAGGCCAGATTTGTGTCGCGCCTGACTACGCGTTTGTACCGCAAGAACGTGTCGAAGAGTTCATTTCGCTATTCTTAAAACGTTTTGAAAAGCTCTATTTAAAATCCAACAAGAATCAAAAGCTGACCCATATTGTCAACCAACGACAATATGATCGTTTGACTGCGCTACTTGAGGATGCAAAAGCGCAAGGTGCAAACATTCATACTGTTGAAGCGTCGCCCCAAGAGGAACGACTTCTGTATCCTCATTTGGTCACGGACGTGTCGCCGAAAATGCGAATCATGCAAGAGGAGATCTTCGGGCCATTTCTACCAGTCAAGCCCTACAATGCGGTTGATGAAGCGATTGATTACATTAATCAGCGCCAAAGACCACTTGCGCTGTATGTTATGTCGGACGACAAATCGACCATCAAATATATTGTACGCAACACCCACAGTGGTGGCGTCGGCGTTAATGATACGGTTTTACATGTTGGCGCTGAAGATGCGCCTTTTGGTGGCGTTGGTGAATCGGGTATTGGGCATTATCACGGAGAGGAAGGATTCAGAACTTTTAGTCATGCGAAAACCATTCTTCACACACCGAAATGGTTGCCAAGAACGAGCGTATTAATGCGCCGTAGGGCTATGGCGATAAAAGCGATCCAAAAGATCTTTGTTCGATAATAATTATGATTTGATTGATAAAAAACCGCCCGAATAGGCGGTTTTTTGTTTCTATATGCTCTGAAACGCTGGGCACCAAAGTCCGAGAAACTTCCTTCGCGTGCTACCAACAAAACAAAGAAAGGCTCTTGTTGAAAGAGCCTTGTTCAGGAAATGTCGAGAGGTTTTGGCAAGTTTAATGCAGAACTTCACTGCTGAATCTTAGATATCTACAGTCGTTCATCAGTTCTTTAAACGCCTTTCTGTCCAGCTTAATCAGAGTTTCATGATCGCCAGCTTCGAGATAGACATGTTCCAAATTTGCTAATCTTTCATCGCAAACTGTCGACATGTGGTAAGGGCTACCAATCGGTGGAATAGCGCCGTGTTCACAATCGGTGAAGAGTCGGTAAACCATACGCTCTTTCACCAAGTGGAAGGTGGCGTTAAACTCGTCGTTTAATCTCGACAAACTGATTTTGTTGTTGGCAGGTAAGACCGCCATCATATGACGCCCTTCATGATCCTCAAGAATCACACCTTTTGCGATATTCATTAAAGGCACACCTGCTGCAACACCACTTTGTAGCGAGCTATGACTGTGGCTGTGATTCACGGTTTGAAAGTGAATGTTATGCTCAGTCAAATATTCATCTAATCGGGTTGCAATCGTCATATAGCCTCCACGTGTATGAGACCCATAAAAAGTATAGGTTAGTCGGGCGACAATCGCGCATTTTACTCGGCGACACTGACGCTCTTTACGCTCCTGTTCTACGCTTATTGCAAGCCAGCGAGAAAGCATGGTTAACAATAATAAATAGGGGGCAACATGAGCAAGCCAATCATCGCTGATAACAAGCCGATCAAAGTAGAGTTGAAAGCTGGGCAAGAATATTACTTCTGCCGATGTGGGCGTTCTAAAAAACAACCTTACTGCGATGGGTCTCATTCGGGAACCGGCTTAAAGCCAATGAGCTTTAGTGCGGAAAAAGACGAAGATGCCTATCTCTGCCAATGTAAGCATACCGCCAATGCTCCTTTTTGTGATGGTACACACAAGCGATTTACCGCAGAGCAAGTCGGTAAAGAGGGACCGGAACAAAAGCGAGAGAAAAGAGACAAACCAACGGCGTCTGCTACTCAAGAAGAACCAACCCTCGAGTTTATCCACCAATTAGCGAGAGAAGGACTCTCTAAACTCGGTCATCATGGTCCGATGGCTGCAATGGGGGTTCCTAGGCATTTGCTACCACATTGGGATGCTATACAAATTATGGTGGCGCAAATGGCGACACAACCGTTGTTGGAAGACGTTCCTGTGTCTACCGAGTTGATTGTGGGACCAAACGCGCGTAAGCCGCTCAGACTCGCCATTCCTTTGTTGGTGTCGGACATGAGTTTTGGCGCACTTTCTGAAGAGGCGAAAATTGCACTAGCAAAAGGTGCAGAGTTGGCAGGGACTGGGATTTGCTCTGGTGAGGGTGGCATGTTACCGGAAGAACAAGCCGCTAATTCACGGTATTTCTATGAGCTTGCTAGTGCTCAATTTGGCTACGACGAATCTAAGCTTCTTAATGTTCAGGCGTTTCACTTTAAAGGTGGGCAAGGAGCAAAAACGGGCACGGGTGGTCATCTGCCTGCAAATAAAAATGTAGGTAAGATCTCTCAGGTGAGAGGCATCCCCGAAGGACAACCAGCGATATCACCACCAACGTTCAAAGATCTTCACACTACTCACGATTTCAGAAAGTTTGCTGACAGAGTTCGTGGCATCACAGGCGGTATTCCAATTGGATTTAAACTCAGTGCCAACCATATTGAGCAAGACATTCAGTTTGCGCTTGATGCTGGGGCTGATTACATCATCTTAGATGGTCGCGGTGGTGGCACGGGTGCGGCGCCAACTATGTTCCGTGATCATATTAGTGTGCCCACCATTCCTGCATTAGCTCGTGCACGTAAGTATTTAGATGAAAAAGGTGCAAGTGACCGCGTCACATTAATCATCACCGGTGGGTTGCGAGTTCCCACGGATTTTGTCAAAGCGTTGGCACTTGGAGCAGACGGAGTAGCGATAGCAAACAGTGCGATGCAATCGATCGGTTGTGTCGCGGCTCGCATCTGCAACACCAATAATTGCCCGGCAGGCATTGCGACACAAAATGCCGATTTGAGGCAGCGTCTCGACGTTGAAAAGTCATCCCAGCAACTGAAAAATTTCTTCGAATCTTCGGTTGAGCTCATGAAAGTCATGGCGAGGGCGTGTGGTCATCACGCTCTGAATGAATTTAGTCATCATGATTTAGCTACCTGGGATCACAACATGGCGAGGCTGTCTGGGATTAAGTATTCAGGTATGGACTTAAACTGATCTCTATCCATATTTTCTGCATATAGGTACATGTTTGATAACAATTATTTATTCGCTGAAATGTTTGAAATTTTGACTTGGCGTTAACTAAAAAAACAGTGTATGAACTACGCTGTTTGAGGTGGATATTCGATTTATTGAATAACAAAGAGTGGTTACCACAACCACGACACGAAGGAGCATTATATGAGCAAAGCAAACGGCGGTTCGGTAGGTAAATGTCCAGTTATGCATGGTGGGCAAACATCTACAGATAAGTCGGTGATGGATTGGTGGCCGAATGCCTTGAACTTAGACATCCTGCATCAACACGACTCCAAAACCAACCCATTTGGTCAGGACTTTAATTACAAAGAAGAACTGGAAAAGCTAGATGTCGAAGCACTTAAAAAAGATTTAAAAGATTTAATGACTAATAGCCAAGACTGGTGGCCTGCCGACTGGGGACACTACGGTGGTTTAATGATCCGAATGGCATGGCATGCAGCGGGCAGTTATCGTATTGCGGATGGCCGTGGCGGTGCTGCTACAGGCAACCAACGCTTTGCTCCTCTCAACTCTTGGCCAGATAACGCCAACCTCGATAAGGCTCGACGCCTTTTATGGCCAATCAAGAAAAAATATGGCAACAAACTAAGTTGGGCAGACCTGATTGTCCTTGCCGGTAACATGGCGTACGAATCCATGGGTTTTAAGACCTTTGGCTTTGCGTTTGGACGAGAGGACATTTGGCACCCAGAAAAAGACACTTACTGGGGCTCTGAGCAAGAATGGTTAGCCACAAGTGACGCTGATAACAGCCGCTACTCTGGTGAGCGAGATTTAGAAAACCCGCTTGCTGCGGTAATGATGGGTCTTATCTATGTGAACCCTGAAGGGGTAGACGGTAACCCAGATCCTCTCAAAACAGCACATGACATGCGAGTGACCTTTGCGCGAATGGCAATGAACGATGAAGAAACCGTCGCGCTCACAGCTGGTGGTCACACGGTGGGTAAGTGTCATGGTAATGGTGATGCCGCAAACCTTGGCCCAGAGCCCGAAGCAGCAGACGTTCATGAGCAAGGTCTTGGCTGGATTAATCACAAAACACGTGGTATTGGCCGTGACACGGTAACGAGTGGTATTGAAGGTGCTTGGACAACACACCCTACACAATGGGATTACGGATACTTCCACCTACTATTTAAGTATGACTGGGAACTGAAAAAGAGCCCAGCCGGCGCATGGCAATGGGAGCCAATCGACATTGAAGAACAAGACAAGCCTGTCGATGTTGAAGATGGTTCTAAGCGCTACAATCCAATCATGACCGACGCCGATATGGCGCTCAAAATGGACCCTGAATATCGTAAGATTGCAGAAAAGTTCCAAAATGACCCTGCGTACTTTGATGACGTTTTTGCTCGTGCCTGGTTTAAGTTGACACACCGCGATCTAGGACCAAAATCATGTTATTTCGGCCCTGATGTGCCAAGCGAAGATCTTATTTGGCAAGACCCAACGCCCGCAGGTAAGACAGACTACGATGTCGATTTAGTGAAAACAAAAATTGAAGCAAGTGGCCTATCCATTAGTGAGTTAGTAAGTACGGCGTGGGATAGTGCGCGTACCTACCGTGGCTCTGACCGCCGAGGCGGTGCAAATGGCGCGAGAATTCGCTTGGCTCCACAAAAAGATTGGCAAGGGAACGAACCTGAACGTCTAAGGCGTGTTCTTGCGGTGTTAGAAAAAATAGCAGCAGAAGAGGGCTGTAGTGTTGCAGACGCTATCGTGCTTGCTGGGAACGTAGGTATTGAACTGGCTGCGCGTGCCGCAGGTCATGATGTATGTGTGCCATTCGCGCCAGGCCGAGGTGATGCCACCCAAGAGATGACGGATGTGGAATCATTCGAAGTTCTTGAGCCTGTCGCTGACGGTTTCCGAAATTGGTTGAAGAAAGACTACGCGGTTAAGCCAGAAGAGCTTTTATTAGATCGTGCTCAGCTTATGGGGCTAACGGCGCCAGAAATGACGGTACTTATCGGTGGTATGCGCGTTCTAGGCAGTAACTACGGCGGTGGAAAAGAGGGCGTATTTACTGAGCGAGTCGGCACTTTGTCGAATGATTTCTTCGTGAACCTTACTGACATGGCATATACGTGGAAACCAGTGAGTGCTAATCAATATGAAATCCGTGATCGTAAAACCGACGCTGTGAAGTGGACGGCTACTCGAGTGGATCTTGTCTTTGGTTCAAACTCGATCCTGCGTTCGTATGCGGAAGTGTATGCGCAAGATGATAATCAGGAAAAATTCATCCATGACTTCATCGCCGCATGGACGAAAGTCATGAACGCGGATCGTTTTGACTTGCAATAAGTGAAACGATGCCTGTCGGTAGATGGGTTGATGAATAAGTAAGAGAGGCGGGCGAAAAGCTCGCCTTTTTCTTTACCTATCTTTTTACTTTGATTGTTACTTTGATTGAAAATTAAGCTCATTTGAACCATAATAACTGGACCATATGAACCATAGGAGCTTGATATGGCAACTGCAGCATTAAAAAGCTTCAAACCGAAACAACCTCATAAAGCCAATTTCTGGTT
This sequence comes from Vibrio sp. 2033, assembly GCF_033339735.1. Classification (NCBI taxonomy): domain Bacteria; kingdom Pseudomonadati; phylum Pseudomonadota; class Gammaproteobacteria; order Vibrionales; family Vibrionaceae; genus Vibrio; species Vibrio sp. 2033. The sequence continues at coordinate 167,878 of NZ_JAWOVC010000003.1, read as the reverse complement.
TATGTTGGGTATTGAAGACGCTGAAACAGGTCGCACTGATGCGGTTCACAAAGGCTTTGAGCCAAAGGTGTATCGCAATATTGTTGAGCGTGTGAAGCTTTCTCAGAGTGAGTTTCAAAACGTCACATTGATACCTGTTAGCACGATCAAGCGTCGTCTAAAAAACGATGAACGCTTCAATACGCAAGAAAGTGATGCAATCTATCGATTAGCGATGTTATTGAAACTCGCGACAGAACTGTTTGACGACGAAGAGCGCGCGTTAAAATGGATGAGAGAGAATGTGTACGGCTTAGGTGGAAAACGTCCACTTGATATGGTCTCGACCACGGTGGATTTTGAAATCGTAAAAGATTTGATCGGCCGTTTAGAGCACGGGGTATTCTCGTAATATGAAGCTCTATCGTCTCACACAAAAGAAATTTGCTGACACGCCATTCAGCCCCGTTGGCGCAAAGTTATTTGGAGGGCGATGGAACTCAAAAGGAACCGAAGCCCTCTACTTCTCTGAATCGGAATCCCTTTGCTCGTTGGAAGTATTTGTTCACGTAAACAACGATCCTGCTATCACCAAACTTTACGATTTATATCGTATTGAAATGCCAGAATACCTCATCGCCACCTTAGATGAAGAAGATCTCCCTGTGACGTGGCGAGCAATACCGGCGAGCGAGTCTACGCAGTACATTGGCGATCAGTTTATCAATGATCCTCATCCAGAGTTTGCCGCGCTGCAAGTGCCTTCAACGATTTCACCTCGTGATAAAAACTACGTGGTGAATCCAAATCATCCCAAAATGAAAGAGATCATCAAGAAAGCCGAAAAGCTCGATTTCGCGTTTGATCCGCGCATTTTCAAATAGACGCCTAGCTTTGTCTTGCTTTAAAGCATTCAGCGCTTACCTGAGATAAGCGCTGAAGCATAAAAGTTTATTTCCTTGGTTATTGTCGGTCGTAAGTGAACTGTTGCGCTTCATTTGTAGTGTTGAGGTAATGCCCAAGCACCAACTCAGCACCTTTGTAAGATAAATGGCTGTCATCCGTATACATCGCATTGTTTGCTCCAACTCTCATTCGACATACGCCATTTCTGCAAATGGCATCGGTCAAGTCGACAAACTCAACGTGCTCAAATTGCTCAAAGTAGTTCACTAACTTCGCCACGTTTTGAGGGTGATGTTGTTTGGGAGAAAAGTCACAGGCAGACTCTTCTGTCTCGCCAAACAAACGCGCTTTCCAAAGGCATTCTCCTACCGCAAACGGTGCAGAAGGGGTTGGACCGAAAACGACCACTTCCTTTCCTTTCAGTTCATTCAATAATTTGGTTAATGATGCTTCATAATCGGCTTGTGAAAGCTCTTTATTGAAGTTAGAAGAGATAACAACGCGACGAATGGAAGGGGTACTTAGAATGGTATCGACAGCCTCATTGAAGAACTGTCGGCAAGAAATTGAGCCAGCAGCTTCTAGGATGTCGACATAACCGACCGCACAGGAATCTTGAGTAAGTTGCACCACGCCAGTTGGTGTTACTTCAGATAGACGCTTCACGTAAACCATGCTGTGACTATTGCCTAACACAGCGATGGCGGGCTGCGGCGCAGACGAGCACACATCGTTAACGTTGGTGTTGCCGTTGCAATCTAAACCATAACCGTTGTTAACGCGCATGGCCTCGAAAAATGCGCTTCTTTCTGGAAAACCACCGTTTTGATGACCGATAACGCCGAGCGTTAGCAAGGGCAACGTCAACAACACAATAACCGCGGACACAGTGCGCATGCTCATGGCTTTTCGGCTACGGAACGGCTTTTCAATAAAGCGCCAAGTGAAGTAAGACAGTACAAAAAGAGCGATAACGTAAAGCGGGATATTGACGTCTTGTGTTGTGTCCAATACGTAGCGGTAAAAGACAAATAATGGAATGTGCCACAAGTATAAGCTGTAGCTGATTAAGCCGACGAACACGACCCACTTTAGGCTCAGTAATCTACCGCAGACATTGCCTTTAGAGGCAAACAAAATCACCAACGCGCTACCGATGACCGGCACCAGCAGCGTAATGCCCGCGCCATCTTGCGATTTTTCAAACAAAAGCGCGGAAGCCAATATCAAAACGATGCCAATGGTTGCTAGAGTATTGTTAGATTGAACTTGGACTTTTCTCATCACTAATGCGAGTAATGAACCGGTTGCCAGCTCCCAAGCGCGAGAGAAGATCATGTAAAAAGCGAAATCAGGATCATTGCTCGCGTAGACAATAGTCATCAAACTCAGCACAAATACCGTGATAAAAAAAGTCAGGTAAAACGCGTTTTTACCACGAGCGAGTAGCATGAGTAGCAAAGGAATGACAATGTAGTACTGTTCTTCAACGCCCAAGCTCCATGTGTGGAACAGCGGGTTGGCTTGATCTTCTAAACCGAAGTAATTGTGGCCTTTTAAATACAGAAGAATGTTGGATGAGGAAAGAATGGAAGACACTGCAAACTGACCAACGTCTTTGTGTGCTTGCGGCAAAAATAGCCACCAAGACATCAAATAGCTGACGGCGATCACCACCAGTAAGAGGGGGAGTATGCGACGAATGCGTCGCTCATAAAAATCACCAAGGCTGAACTTCTGGTTTTCTAAGTCGTTAATCACGATGGTGGTGATCAAATAGCCGCTGATCACAAAAAACACGTCGACGCCAATAAAGCCACCAGCGAATTGCTCAACTCCTGCATGAAACAAAATCACCAACGTGACAGCAATCGCCCTTAATCCGTCTACTTCTGCTCTGTAAGTCATATCGTGTTGCTCCAACATTCCGTTTAATGAAGTAAAGCAAAATATGAACCAGAAATAATATTTATTTAAATCAGTGTCTTAAAGTGATTTTCAAAATGAAAATGCTAGGTGGGTTAACGAATTCCCAAATTGAATTTCAATATGGAAAACCCATAAAGAATGATCTTAAGAAGCGCTAAATCAAAGAACGTAAAGCGCGAGGCACTTAGACTTCATTGAAAATGATTACGCTAAAGAAACGATGACAGAGAATACGATTCAGGAAAAAATTGCCAGCTTTACTTGTATCGAAGAGGCTTTGAATTACTTCGACATCGAGTTTGATAGCCGATTTATCGAAAACAACCGAACCGAGTTGGTTAAGAGGTTTAACGGCTACTTAATCCTCACTAAACCGGATGATTGGTTTTCAGGTCGTCGTGCTTTAAAGAATGCTTACTGTAAAGTACAACGCCGTTTGCTCAGTAAAAAGACGCGCTCTGCGTGCCGAGGTTGTACATCTTGTCAAAGACGTTAATTCTGGTGGCTTGCCTAAAAAGAACCCTGCATCTTGGCGTCACAGGGGGAAGAGCAAGGTTCTTCTGGGTTAGCTATTGGTTTGTCGCGAGTTGCGAATCAGCTTTACGTAGATGAATTAACCCGCGTGATACGCAGGGTAGTCCACTAAGCCTTTTTCACCGCCGCCGAACAATGTGGCAGGGTCATGTTCTGCCAGCGGATAGCCATGCTTGATGCGGCTTGGTAAGTCTGGGTTTGCAACAAACGGACGGCCAAAGCCAATCATGTCAGCTAAACCACTTTCAATCGCGTGTTGCGCCTTTTCTGCGTTGTAACGACCGGCATAGATTAGTGTGCCTTTATACGCCTCACGAACTGCGGTTTTAAAGTCGTGCGGAGTGTCTGGCGCGTCGTCCCAATCTACTTCTGCAATGTGAATGTAAACCACATTGAGTTTATCAAGCAGCGTTGCAGCGGCGGTGTAGGTTTCGACTGGCGTACTATCAACGGTGCCATTTAACGAAGTGAATGGTGCAAGACGAACACCAACACGCTCTGCGCCAATAGCTTGCGTCATCGCCTCTACCACTTCACCAAGAAAACGCAGACGGTTTTCAATGGAACCACCGTATTCATCGGTGCGGTTATTCGCTTCAGAATCGATAAACTGGTTAACCAAGTAGCCATTCGCTGCATGAAGCTCGATACCATCGAATCCGGCTTCTATCGCGTTTAGGGCAGCTTGGCGGTACTCTTCAATAACGTTCTTGATGTCTTGTTTGGTCATTTCACGTGGCTCAACCACGTCGACAAAACCCGGTTCGTCTGTGCCGTTATCGACAAATACTTTCACGTTTTCTGCTTTTAGCGCAGAAGAAGAAATAGGTTGCTCACCGCCAATGTTATCAGGGTGAGTCACGCGACCAACGTGCCATAATTGCGCGAAGATAACGCCGCCTTTCTCGTGCACTGCATCAGTTACTTTTTTCCAGCCAGCAATTTGCTCTGGGCTGTAAATGCCTGGTGTCCATGCATAGCCTTGACCCATTGGCGAAATTTGTGTGCCTTCAGCAACGATTAGGCCCGCTTCAGCACGTTGAGCATAGTAGGTCGCCATCATGTCGTTAGCGATATTACCTGGTTGAGAAGCACGAGAGCGCGTCATCGGAGGCATAACGATACGGTTTTTTAATGAGAGAGAGCCAAGTTGAATGGGTTGAAATAATGCGTCTGTCATAGGAAACCTCGTTATTTTTGAGTTTGGATGAGTTCGATTTGGTAACCATCGGGATCTTTAATGAACGCGATGTGAGTTTCTCCGCCTTTCATTGGACCTGGCTCGCGAGTAACGTTGCCACCAAGCGCTTTAATTTTTTCGCAAGCGGCGTAAATATCTTCAGACCCCAGTGCCATGTGTCCGAATGCGTTACCCAAGTCGTAACTGTCGGTATCCCAGTTATAAGTTAGCTCGATGGTCGCGCCATCTGGTTGATCAGGGTTACCAACAAACACCAGTGAGTAACGGTATTCTTGGTTTTCAAAACGATCCAAAACACTCATTCCCAGAACTTTTGTATAAAATTCGATAGATTTGTCTAGGTCAGCTACACGGATCATCGTGTGGAGAAACTTCATAAGTCGCCTTTTCATAACGTTGCGTAATCACTATGCAAACCATATCGCCACTCTAAATAAACTGGAAATTATCGTTAATTATTAAAATGATTATTTAGTGTTATGAAAAGCGAGGTTGCTGGCCCTGCAACATGCAAACAAAGATTACTCGCCGTTTCTTTTTAATTGTTGGCATATGCTAATTACTCTTTTGAGAAACCGAGTAACTATCATGTCCACAAACAGCTACTGTCATTACACTCACGAATATCATCATCAATGTGCGGTTTGTTCTTCAATTAATGTGAATCCGAACTCTTTGGCCGTGAACTACCAATACCTAGCCGATGGTTCTGTTGTCGGAGAGTTTCACGTTTTACCGCGTCATCAAGGTTACACAGACCTGTTGCATGGTGGTATTGCCAGTTCGCTTCTCGATGGTGCAATGACGCATTGTTTGTTATCTAGAGACATTCAAGCCCTTACGGCGCAGTTGGATGTGCGCTACCATGCACCTATTCAGTTAGATGATCGAGTCACGATTACTGCACACTGTGAAGGTGAACGACGCGGTATATATCAACTGGTGGCTCAATTGCGGGTCAATAGCGAAGTTAGAGTGACGGCTAAAGGGAAGTTTATTCGTCCTAAAAAGGCATAAATAAAAACGTGTTCTACGGAGAGGCAATGAAGAAATTTGATGAGCTGTATGCAATTGCGACGAGAAAATCTCAATATGACCAAACCAACACTTGGTTTAAAGGCGTAGAGACTTATCTGGAGGCCATTGGCAAAGAAGTTGATGAAGTCCGCGAAGAGATTCGTGAGGATCGCCTTTGTCATTTGGAAGACGAGTTAGGCGATGTGTTGTGGAACTATCTTAACGTATTAAAAGCGCTGGAAAGAGAAAAGGGTATAGATCCTGAGAAAGTACTCGAAAGAGCCTGCAACAAATACGATCAGCGTGTATCTGCGATTGAGTCGGGACGCAGTTGGGATGAGATAAAACAGCAGCAGAAACAAGCCTTGAACGCAGAGCATGAAGCCGCGCAGTTAGAAGATGTAAAGAGCCAATAACTGCGCTTGGTATTGAAAGGATAGGTTAATAGAGAATACCTAGTCAGCCCTTGGAGCTGTTGACCAACAGTAGGTCACAAGGTGGTTGATCAAGTAACGTGTCTACAGTGCTGCCAGACCAAAATTGAGATGACATGCTTCGTTTACATGCCCCCATAATCAAAATCGCTGCTTGTGATTGCTTAACTGCTTTTGGTAACGCCGTTTCAGGGTTTCCTTCCGGTAATAGTAATGGAACTCGCGTTAACTTTTGCGCACTAATAAAATCTGTAATGCCTGCTTTTTGATTGCTTAATATCTCTGCACGATAGCGAGAGAGGTATGGTGCGACGTATCGGCAGTAAACGAGCGTCATTTTCCCGCTTAAGGTTTGTTCTAATTTTGAGCCTCGCGAGACGATGGCTTTATCTACTATCGACTTTTCATCCCCTCGATGAAGTGGGTCGATTGCACAAAGCATGTTGGCGTGAGAAGGCCATGAACGCTCACTCAGTAGCAACAAGTCGCAATCTTGTTGTGCTAGTTCTGTGAGCATCGTTTGAATCTCGTGTTTGTTAAAGTGTCCCACGAGCAGTAAGTCAGTGTGGTCAACAAGCCGTTTCGTAACTTGCTCAACCCAATGACTCCCTTTGAAATGCTCGTAAGAGAGCGTTGGCGTTTCAAGCTCTTCTTCTTCACAAAGTTCGACAATTAATGCGTTGAACTTTAAGGTCCAAGCTTCAAACTCAGCTTGTCTTTTTTCTATATGGTCAGAGTTGAAACTGAGAAAATGAGCGAATGCGTGATCTTCACTTCGGCGATGGTCTTCCACTAAAACCACAATAGGCTGAGCCAACGCTGTCGAAAATTGAATCACTTTACGAAGCACCTTACGACTTGGTAAGGCGGCCTGCTGAGTCAGAAAAAATACAGGTGCCATTGATTACTCCATTATCAAACAAGGCGAATGAGCCTGACACACATTCAAGTCTATACCATGAACTGATGCAGAGGCGTTTTGTTTCTGCGAGCGAAATATAAATTCCGCAATTAAGTCAACTATCGCCTAGAATTTTAACATCAAGAATTCATGCCTTCGGATAGCACATATCGTCAATGCGGCGAATGTGGTAGTGAAAGCTATAGGTAAAAGTAATGATAGATTCCAACCAATTGCAAATTAACCGCAAAGTGCCACATTTGCTTGCTGAGATCATTAAAGCGATAGAATCGACCGAAGACTTGAGCTTTTTGAAAGACTATCAAGAAGCACAGATTGCGAACATTTTGGAATCGGTCAACATTGCTTACCGTAAACGTGTCATAGAAGCAGTGCCGCCTGAGAAGTATTGGACGGTATTAAATTTGCTCCGATACGACACCGCCAAGCACATTCATCAATCACTCAATAAAGACTTACAACATGAACGCTTGGCGTACATAACGGATTCAGAACTGATCATCTTTGCGGACTTTCTACCGACCGAATTTGTAGATGAATACCTTATTGATCAAAGTGAAGAGTCTGTCGCGCATATCCAACAAGCATTGTCGTATGAAGACAACAAAGTTGGACGTTATGCCGAGCCTCACTTTCTGGTCGCAAACCCTAAAAACAGCGTAGGAGGCATCAAAACCGAGCTGCTAAAACGCGGGCAAAGTCCAGTGCGGTTGATTATTGTGCGTGATGCAAGTGGTGTGATTGGTACGATAGAGCCGCAAACCCTGTTGTTACACGAGAATCATATCAAACTTACCGACTTGACCGTAGTTACGCCAATTCTAGAAGATATTCAAACGATTCAAAGCGTCAGCAAACAAGTCTCTATTGATGGTGGAGCACACTGGTTTCCTATCATGGCTGGGGGCAAAATTATGGGCGTCTTGTCGATGGCGACCATCGCGATTACGTTGCGCGAACTCAGCCTACAAGCTGTAGTGGCAGAAAACGTACGAAGCGAAGAAGATTTGTTTACACCATTAAGCGTGGCGACAAGGCTAAGAGCACTTTGGTTGGTGATTAACTTGCTGACCGCTTTCGTAGCCTCCGCCATCATTGGGCTTTTTGATAATGTGGTCGAGCAAGTCGTTGCGCTTGCGATCTTAATGCCTGTCGTGGCGAGCATGGGCGGCATCGCGGGTAGCCAAACCTTAGCGGTGGCCATTCGAGGTATCGCACTAAACCACTTGCACCAAAGTAACTTGAAGCTATTGGTGAATAAGGAATTAAAAATCGCCACCATTAATGGTTTAATTATGGGATTGGTGATCGCGGGTGTCGTTTACATGGTGTTTGACTCTTTGCCATTGGCGCTTATTATTTGCTGTGCCATTTTCCTCAATAGTTTGGCGGCCGCGGCATCGGGTACGTTGATACCATTCACGTTGAAAAAGTTTAACATTGACCCCGCCGTGGCTGGCTCGGTAGTATTGACGACCGTTACCGATGTCGTCGGTTTCTTTGCGTTCTTAGGCTTAGGCGCCATTTTCTTGATATAGATATCCAATTGACGCGTTAACCAGCAGAACCAATCGCACCATTTCCCAACCCAGTATTTTGGGCGAGCTTGCTTCACTCAGCATTCCTCCGTTTTCCATAACCGATGAACACGTCGTTTCGGTTCTTACTTTGTATATCTCTTCACTGCCCAGTTCTATTCCCCCAAATTTCCCACTACCGATCTCGCTTAACGCTGGCGTGCCAAATGCCAATTTCAAACGCCAGATGATGCCCATTTTCTTGGCTGTATACGCATTACTTCACTCAAACAAAAAATAAGGAAACAATTTTGAATAAACTCATCGTATTCACTGGTGGTCCCGGTGCAGGAAAAACCTCGGTTATCGAACAACTAAAAACACAAGGCTTTATCTGCGCGCCAGAAACCGGCCGTCAAATAATACAAACGCAGGTTGCCAATCACGGTTCAGCATTACCTTGGAATGACAAACAAGCTTTTCGAGACGAAATGATGAAGGCAGAAGTGAGCAATTACCGAGCTTTCAATGTCCACCAAGGGAATGTGTTTTTTGATCGCAGTATTGTGGACGTATATGGATACAGTAAGTTGGAACAACTGCCAATCTCGCATGAGCTCATCACGCATTGCCAGACGCTTCGTTATCATTCTCAAGTATTCATTTTTCCACCGTGGACGTCGATATTCAGCAACGACGAAGAGCGAAAGCAAGATTTTTCTGAAGTGGTCGCCACGTATCAACAGATGGTCGATGCATACCACAAGTTCGGTTATCAATTGATCGAAGTGCCCAAAATGTCAGTCGAAGACAGAGTAGCGTTTATTCTCGGCTCAGTCATCGAACAAGGCTGAAAGATGATTGATGCAAACAAATGCGTAAGGCGATTGTGACCACGACGACAATATGCGTAAAGGGAGTTATTTATACTGGATAAAATTCAATAACTTAATTGAGTGTTATGTCTTTTAAATATCTTACCTTATTGCTCGCAACAACGAGCATGAGCAGCTTTGCTGATGTAGGCTTGCCTTCGGGGGATGATTGGCTAAACCATGTGACGAATGGCCTAGCCCCATATTGGATGATGGAAAGCGCGCATGGACAACCTGCGGGGAATTTTCCGACTTTTCGTTGTGATAACGGTGTCATTCTCGACCCACAAAAGCCGTGTGAAGAATTAAACAAAGGGTGGATTAGCCCGCACTTCGATCGCGAATACATCCGCATGAAATCGCGCCAAACTTACGCTTATGGCGTACTTTTTCATCTTACGGGTGACAAGCAAGCATTAGAGCTGGCAAAGAAAGGGGCTTATTACCTGATTGATCATCTACAAGATGAGAAAAACGGCGGCTTTGTGAGCTTTACGCGTAGTGGAAAACCGGGGATGGAGTGGCAACAACGAACTTCTCAAGACCAAGCTTACGCCTTGGTGGGTTTGGCGATGTACTACTACTTGACTCAAGATCCAAAGGTCGAACAAGCGCTTATCGACCAGCAAGCGTTTATATTTAAACAATACCGACGAAGCGATGATCGCGGTCTGGCTTGGGTTTTGAAAGACGGTGATGGGGAAAGTGCGAAGCAGCAAGAGCTAGTCGCTCAACTTGACCAGATCAATGGCTATCTGTTGTTAACGGCGCCACTTTTACCACCGCCAGCGCAAGCCAAGTGGAAGCAAGATCTGCAATGGCTGACGCAAGTGATGATAGATAACTACCATTCCGTCAAAGAGCAGCGCTTTTATGGCGCGATACACCACAAAGCGGTAATGATGCCAGATGCGAAACACAATGATTTTGGACACACCATCAAGGCGTATTGGATGACGTATCTGACAGGTCAGTTGTTGGAAAATTCAAAGTGGACAGAGTTTGGTTTCAAAGGAATGAAACACACGCTTAAGCAAGCGCAATACCAGCAAAACTTTGAGCAAGTCAAAGCGCTTTTCTCACCAGAATGGCAGAGTAAATGGACGCAAGAGAGCATTCCTGCTTGGCAATCAAGACCATACAAGCACTATAGCTCGTCTTGGGAATGGGCAGAGCTCGATCAAGCGGCAATGACAGTTTCTCTTGTCGATGGTTCGATGAAAGAAACGCTTCAATACACGTTACCCACTTTTATGGACGTATGGGTGGATCATCAATATGGAGGCGTCGGTCTAAGCCCTAAATCAACCAAAGCGTTCCATTGGGGAAATGGTTACCACCAGTTTGAACATGCGTTGGTCGGGTATTTGTACGCGCAACAAATGGCAAAACAGCCCGCCAAGCTTTACTACGCGCGACTAGCCGAGAGTAAAATGCCACTTAATCCGTATTACTTTAGCGCAGACGTAAAATCGTTGTCGTCACAAAGTGATGGAGTCACCATCGCGACATTCACCAATATTCGACCTTAGGTTGGTCGATGGTGATGTGTTGGTTAAAGTCCGCGTAAAAGCCAATAAAATCCTCCGACAGCAAGTGCGACTATTAGCTATCTAGGTCTGTCACTAGATAAGCTTCAAGCAGTAATGGTGTAGGTATTGCCCATGGGGCGCTTACAAAAAGCCGTCAGAACCACTGGTTTTGACGGCTTTTTATTCTATGACAGGTAGAGACTTCAATTTTCAGCGCGATAGGTCCATGAAAACTTAAGTGAGATTCCAATCACGTCGCATAATCTCACTAGTGTCATTGGAAATAAATGAATTGTTTCTAATACATAGAGCGTATTAACATGGTTGCACTTGGCCCATATGAGTAAATTCATTGAACATACAATTTGAGAGAGGGTTTAGTTGTAAAAATAATAGTTAGTTGGAATCTAGGTTAAATGAAAATAAAACTATTTAAAAAGCTACAAGTTGTATTTCTTGTGGTGTCAGCATCTTTAATGGTGGGGTGTTCGTCTATAGATGCGCATGCTGGTGGCGGATACGGAAAGCCGTTTTCAGGCACCGCGTTATCAGTCGCACGACAACCTTGCTATTTAAGAGCTGATATTACTTCTATCGCGTTATACCCACTATCATTGATTGACATTCCTTTGTCGTTAGCAACGGACGTTGTGTTTCTTCCTGTTGATTTAGTCATGGTAGTTACGCCAACAACGAGTTATGGCGGTGTTGTTTCTCTAGGTTGTCCAAGCGGAAGCATGATCTAAAACGCTTATTTTATTCAAATAAATGGAAGGAAATGAAAGTGGAATTAAAAAATAACTATTCAGAATCAGAAATAAACCAGCCACCATCGGTACTTCTTGTTACGTCTCTGTTGTGTCTGGCGTCCGTTTGTTGGGCTGCATTGCTGTTGGCCATTGAATATATTGTTGGGATAGAAATGAGTGGTACAGGCTTTCTTAGCACGTTAATCCCAGCCATGAGTGTTGGTTATTACTTCGGCTACAAGACTGGAGATGTAATGCCAACAAAAACAAGATGGTATGCTGTTTTACTGTGGACTTTAGCAAGTTTGGTAGTGTTCTCTCTTATCTTAATGTCGTTAGATATTTCTCCGTTTTATTTATTATCTGAGCTCGGTGGGGTAAGTATTTTTATTGCTATCATAATGCTAATAACGATTGGCATCGCCTACTTAATTTTAAAAAGTGGTGAGAAAATGGCGATTAGAGTATTACTCAAAGCCAAGGAAAGTCAGTAGATAAAATACAACAAACGATTCAATTAGGATCATGACAAGACGCCAGCCATAATGTGCTGGCGTTTTAGTTTCCTGTTTGTAGGATTTTTTGTCTAAAAGGCAAACCCATTTATTGTGTTGTCGTTTGAGTTAATGGTTTATGCCTTGTGCGCAAGATAGCTTAGCAGGTTTATGTATCGAGAAACGTGTGTATAATTCGCCACGAATTACGATTTATAGATATGAAAGGTAAGTATGGCAGTCCTCGAAATTCTCTCAATTCCTGATCCAAGGCTTAAAGTAAAAGCAGAAAAAGTCACTGATGTATCGACAATACAAACGTTGATCGACGATATGCTAGAAACACTTTACGCAACGGGCAATGGTATCGGTTTAGCTTCAACCCAAGTAGGCAGAAAAGAGGCGGTTGTTGTCATCGATATCTCTGACGAACGCAATGATCCTTTAATCTTAGTCAACCCAGAAGTGGTGAGCGGAGAAAACAAAGCACTTGGTCAAGAGGGATGCCTCTCTGTTCCTGAGTACTACGCAGATGTAGAGCGTTACACGTCAGTTGTTGTTTCTGCACTAGACCGTGATGGCAACCCGATTACAATCGAGAGTGATGAGTTCTTAGCGATTGTGATGCAGCACGAAATCGACCACCTATCGGGTAACTTGTTTATTGATTACCTTTCACCGCTGAAGCAAAAAATGGCGATGAAAAAAGTGAAGAAGTACGTAAAAGCGAAAGCTAAGTAATATGAGAGGAAGTAACCCTCCATGTCGAGTTACTTCCTTTTAAATCAAGAATAGGAAGGTAGGGAGAGCGGTTCATCTCTGCTTTTGGGGGACATAACGCTTTACGACTTTCATAAGCCTTTGAAATGAAGAGCAGTCCATATGCGATTCATAAGGGCAGGAGGCGACATGGTTGAGGCTGTCTCGCACCGCTTTCAAACGTTTTATTTGCTCATCAATCTCAAGTGCCTTTTTCGTTAGTAAGTCACGATCGATATATGGCTTTGAAACTTTTGATTGATTCAACATTTCTGCCATTTCGTTAAGCGATATTCCAGCGATACGCCCCAAACTAATTAAATTGAGTGTATTGAGTACCTCTGGTGAATATTGGCGTCTCAATCCATTCCTTCCTATCGAGCGAATTAACCCCAGCTGTTCGTAGTACCTGAGCGTTGAAGTCGGCAATCCTGATTTTCTAACCACTTCTGCAATATCCATATTATTCCCCATTGACTTCAAGTTGGCTTTAAGTTGTAGCATGCAACTAAGACCTTAACAAATCAAAAACTTGAGGAGAGAAAAATGCTGCTTTTAATGGGATTGCAAGCGGTGCTAATAGGGATTGGTGCCACTTTGATAATGGATTTATGGGCATGGTTACAAAGGAGAGTGTTTGGTATTCCTTCATTAAACTATGCGTTGGTTGCGCGCTGGGTTTTGTACATGCCCCAAGGAAAGTTTATGCATGCGCCAATTATGGCGTCAGAGGCGATGCCGGGAGAAAAGTTACTTGGCTGGTTTTTGCATTATGCCATCGGCGTTACTTTCGCTTTGGCTCACGTTACTGTTTTTGGTCATCATTGGTTGGTAGAGCCCAGTCTAATGCCCAGCTTAATTACAGGTGTGGTAACGTTGATCTTCCCATTTTTGGTCATTCAACCTTGTCTAGGATTTGGTTTTGCTGCGAGTAAAACCCCAACACCTTGGAAAGCCCGTTTTCTTAGCACATTGGCGCATTTGGGTTATGGTTTGGGTTTATTCATAGCCGGGTTTGCAATCAAAGTTACGAGCCAGTATTTTGCATAGATAACATGAGCATCATGCAAACGAGTGGTTTTTATCTATGATGCTCAACTCTTGGTTGTTTTTTGCGCTTTGATCATAGTTGACCGATATGTCTAAAGTCTGTTGCATTTATCCAAGACGTAAAGTCGGCGGACATTTAACATTGCCTTAACGTCAGAATGGCAAGCGGTTTACCAAGAAAAACTAAAATTATCTGGTTTGACATAAAGAATATTAAGGGTTTCAGATGGCTTCAAAAGTGGCAGGGATATCAATACTGAGTTTATTGGCAGCGCCAGTTGCGATGGGAGAAACAGCCAGTGCTTATGATTTATGTTTGCTAGACAAAATAAAGCAAAGCAAAGGTGAGGAAACCATAAAGAGCATTCGCGCGCAGTGTGAGCTTGACACAGTAACCAGCACAGTGCCCGCTGATCCAGAAATTGAAGAGCCTGAAGAACTTCAGGAAAGTTTGGTCGACAAGCGTTTGGAATCAGAACGAGAAAACGCGTTTGAACCGTTTAGTCTGGTCGCGCATCGCGTTAACTATATTCTTCCGTTTACGTACAGTGATCGAGTAAATAAACGCGCGTATGCCGACACCAAATACGGCGATGAACTGCGTAAGGAAGAGGCGGAGTTCCAAATCAGTTTTAAAGTACCAATGAACTATGATGACTTGTTGTTTGATGGCGATGGTCTGTTTTTTGGAATGACTCTTAAATCATTTTGGCAGGTATACACGGGGGCAGCATCTCGTCCATTCCGTGAAACCAATTATCGTCCAGAGCTTTTTTACTACACCCCAACAGACTGGAAACCACTTGATGGTTCGACTTGGTTAGGTTTTGGTATTGAACATGAGTCTAACGGTCAGAGACAGGAGCTATCGCGCAGTTGGAACCGTGTCTATGCCAACTTAACCTTTGCAAAAGACAATTTTGCGGTTTCTATCCAGCCTTGGTGGCGTATACCTGAAGATGAAAAGACATCGCCTAATGATCCCAAAGGTGATGATAACCCGGATATCGAGGACTATATGGGACACTTTGAGCTATCGAGTGCTTACAAGTGGAATGGTTACGAGTTTACCTTTTTAGGTCGCCAGAACTTTCAAACACATAAGGGTTTTGCAGAACTGGGTGTGTCATTTCCGATTTGGGGCAAAGTTCAGGGGTACGCACAATACTCAGCTGGTTATGGTAAGAGCTTGATCGACTATGATCATAATCAGCAGCGGATTGGTGTTGGTATTGCAATCAACGGTGTTTTGTAGTTTTTCGTAGATGGATAGAAATTAACACTGGCAATTGAAATTTCAATATTTAGAATGCGAGGCTGAAATTGATTTCTAACCTAGAGTGATTTTATGCTTCGTGATTACACCTTCGATTGTCTTGTAACTATGCCTCGCCATGAGCTGGAAGAGTTTAGTGCTCGTATGATCAGTAAAATGGTGCCAGAAGACGTGATGAATGAGCTGTTCACTTTTGATCAAGAAGAAGTGGATAGTGAAGACCGCATGTTGTCTGCACGTCTTGATGCAATGCTACGCATGACAGCAATCGCACTGAGTGAAATTCAACAAGCGTTTGATGACTCAGACAACGCAAAGCAAAATAGCGAGCGAATGACGAGATTGGTGCTTTGGCATTTCTACGCGATCTCATTCCGTTTGGAAGAGGCCATCACGCTAGAAACACACTGTGCTCTAGTGGAAAAACTAATCGAAAATGCACCTTCGGATGTTTTTGCGTGGGTAAAAACATTGACGGAGCTGCTACACACTTACGCTGAAATCAACGCGAAAGAGAATCCTCAAGACTAAACACCTGTCGTTTATCGTTCAGTAAATTAGAAACAAGGCGAGCCATTTGGTTCGCCTTGTTTTTTCGCGTCAGATAAACCTTCGGGTTTGAAATACCAAACAAGCCTAGACTCAGATTTGTTCGTTCACTAGCGAACGGCGTGATTCCTTCTTACACTAAATCAAGGTGTTTGTTGCTAAACAAGCAAATGCATGACTAAGTCGTGTATTGTTTTCCACTTAAATGCGGATAATTTATGTCGAAGAACCTTCTGGTTTTTAAATTGGAACCGACTATTGAGCGTGTACGCTTTCCAGCTGAGCTTCATCTATCTAAAGGAAGTGAACGATGGATCCGTTAACGCAAGGTTTATTGGGTGCAGCTTTGCCACTGGCCGTGAGCAACAAGCGAAACCTTGCAGTTGTTGGCGTGTTGGGCGTGGTCTCTGGGATGGCTCCGGATTTAGATGTGCTCATCCGTTCTTCAACTGATCCTTTGCTGTATTTGGAATACCATCGCCAATTTACTCACTCGCTCTTGTTTATCCCGTTTGGTAGTTTCATTTGTGCTTTGGTGTTGTATCCATTGTTCGCAAAAAAGCGAGGACTAAGCTTCCGGCAGAGTTGGTTTTACTGCGCGCTTGGTTATAGTACCCATGCGTTATTAGACGCATGCACCAGTTATGGAACACAGCTTCTATGGCCGATAAGCAACACGCGTTATGCTTGGAACACTATTTCGGTAATCGACCCCGCGTTCACACTCCCTATTTTAATATTGCTTTTGTTTGCTGCACTGAAGCGAAGCCCAAACTATGCCCGCATTGCATTTTTATGGTGTCTGGCTTACCTAAGCCTTGGAATGATCCAACGAGATAGAGCAGAAGCAGCTGGTTGGGAAATCGTCAAAGAGCGACAACACAACGCTATACAGTTAAAAGCCAAACCAAGCTTTAGCAATCTTTTGGTTTGGAAACTAATTTATGAAACGGAAGAGAGCTACTATGTAGATGCCGTAAGGGTGGGGCGTTCAATAAAAATTTACCCTGGCGAATCAACTCCAAAGTTAAATATAAAAGAGCAATTTCCGTGGCTAAACCCGCAATCGCAACAAGCAAGAGACATCGAACGTTTCCGTTGGTTTTCAAACGGTTTTGTAGCGACGGATCCGAATAATGAAATGCGAATTGTTGATATGCGTTATTCCATCGTACCAAACCAAATTAATGCGTTATGGGGCATCAATCTATCCCCAAAAGCCAGCGCAGACGCGCACGTTGAATACACTGCTCATCGAGGAAGTACTGCAGAAGATCGCCAAGTTTTTTTCAACATGCTTACGGATTTTGAGTGATGGTTTTACTTTGGATGTCGATGCGGTTTCGTAATAACTATTACGCAGACTGAAAGTCCTTTACTAGGGTCGGCTTGCTAGCGAAGAAAATCTTGCCAAACAGGGACTTGTACTTCCAGCCAAGAGACAAAAGCCGTTTAGCTAAGTTCTTGTTTTCAATGATTGCAACCTCAACACCTTGGTA
This sequence comes from Vibrio sp. 2033, assembly GCF_033339735.1. Lineage (NCBI taxonomy): Bacteria > Pseudomonadati > Pseudomonadota > Gammaproteobacteria > Vibrionales > Vibrionaceae > Vibrio > Vibrio sp. 2033. The sequence continues at coordinate 150,656 of NZ_JAWOVC010000003.1, read as the reverse complement.
GTGGTAAGGATTGCTTTTGATGTAGTCGATAAATGCAGTAAGCACGCCTTGCCCGCGAACGGAGGGTGCAAAGTTGACTGCTACAATAGAAAAGCGTTGGCTACCTGCTGGGCAACGGACTAAACAGTGCCCAAGAGGATGAGTAATAGTCTCAGAAAATTCAGGAAAAGGGCGAGACTCAAGCTCTTGAGAAAGCGCATCGTATCGCTGACATAGATAAGAAAATAGTTGTTTCGCTTCGCTGTTCATATCGGTGCCGCTTTTGTGTTGCTTGGTTTAAAGGCATTGATGTCTCAAACATTGTAACCATAGATAGCAACACAAAACGCGGTAAACTTTTTCAGCAATGATTTCCTATTTTTGAAACCTAGATTGTTACAAATGAAGTTGAATGGTTTTTATATGGTGGTTGTGAACGGTGTTTCTAGTTGAAGGAAGAATACGCTGGTTACTGGATTCTTACTGGAATTCCTTTGTTAAAAGGCGAGCTGCTTGGTTTAATGCCGCTCGTTTAACTGCGAGTGGCATCTTTTGTATTTCGTCACCTTGTACAGCGACGATGGGATATGATGTGGGATCTTCTATCCTAGCTTTTCATGGTCTAAATTATCTCATTAACCACTCAGAGCGCTGCTATTAGATTCCTAGTCTCGCAAGGGCTCGCTGGACTGACACAAAAACATCGTTAAACTCCTGTTATTAAATTATTTGGTCCGCCTTTGCTTATTTTTGAGCGCTTAACTAGGCGTTACTCCAAGTGCTTAAATTGCAATGCCACAAGTCGCTGATACAACTCACAGCTTTGCATTAATGATTGGTGGTTACCAACATCGACTAATTCGCCATTGTCAAGCACCGCAATTTTATCCGCATGTTGGATAGTCGAAAGACGATGAGCAATGATCAGCGTTGTGCGTCCTTTCATTAGAGCTTCAAGTGCTTGCTGAACGTGATGTTCACTTTCACTATCAAGGGCGCTGGTAGCTTCGTCTAGCAGTAAGATTTTTGGATCTTTTAGAATCGCGCGAGCAATCGCAATGCGCTGCTTTTGTCCGCCCGATAGCCTAACGCCGCGTTCGCCTAAAAAGCTGTGATAGCCTTCGGGAAGCTTCTCAATAAACTCATGGGCATGGGCTTTTTTCGCGGCTTCGATAACTTGTACATCCGTCGCTTCAGGATTACCGTAGCGAATATTATGAAAAACATCATGGCTAAACAGCGCTGGTTGTTGTGGTACGAGCGCCATTTGACGTCGAAGCTCGTTTGGATCGAACTGTCGAATATCTTCACCACCAAACAACACTTGCCCTTGCTGTGGGTCATAAAATCGTTGCAGCAGTTCGAATAGTGTTGTTTTACCTGCACCAGAAGGGCCGACCAACGCCAGTACTTTTCCTTGTTCAGCGGTTAGATTTAATTCTTTGATTGCTGGTTGATTTGGGCGAGAAGGGTAGTTGAAACTCACCGAATTAAAGTTAACCTCAGCAGGCATGTCGGCACGGACAGGCAAATGGTTGCTTGGCGCTTTAATATCACTGTCTACTTGAAGGATCTCAATCAGCCGTTCGGTAGCACCTGCGGCTCTTTGCAATTCACCCATGACTTCGGAAATGGTTGCAGTCGATGAGGCAACCATAATGGCATAAAACACAAATGCGGCTAGGTCACCCGCAGACATTTTTCCCTGAATCACATCGCTGCCGCCTACCCAAAGCATGCCTGAAATCGCGCTGAACACAATCACAATAACGCCTGATATCAGAATCGCTCGCTGCTTTACTCTCTGTCTGCCTACTTCATAAGCTTTTTCCACCTCGACAGCAAAAGCCGCTCGTTCATGCGACTCTGAGCTAAAACTTTGCACGGTTTTAATATGTTCTATCGCTTCTCCAGCATAGCTTCCGACATCGGCCATTGAATCCTGACTTTTGCGAGAGAGCGCACGCACGCGTCGTCCATAGAACAAAATTGGTACCAAAACCAAAGGCACAGAAGCAAGCACAATCAGCGTGAGCTTAACGTTGGTAGCGAATAACATAATGATGGCACCAAAGCACATCAAAGCGCTACGCATCGCCATTGAGAACGATGAACCGATAATGCTTTGCAGCAACGTGGTATCGGTAGTCAGGCGCGACATAATATCGCCGCTACTGTTGGTCTCAAAATAGCTCGGGTGCAGCGTAATCACGTGGTTAAACACCGCAAGGCGAATATCCGCACTGACGCGCTCACCTACGGAAGAGACAAGGTAAAAGCGGAAGAAAGTCCCAATGGCAATACACAGTGTGACACCGACAATAAACTGAATCGCATTGGTAAGCTCTTGCAATGATTGCTGAGCAAAGCCTTGGTCGATAAGAATACGTACTCCATAGCCAACGGATAACGTCAAACTTGCTGTCGCGACAAGGGCAACCAAGGCCGCCGCAACCCGCCATTTATAAGGTGCAATAAAGGTGTTGAGTTTAAGAAGAATGCTGAGATTTTTGTTATTTTTTCTGCTCATGAGTGACTCACAAAGCGTTTTAGGTACCTGGCATAGTAAGCCAGTTTGGTTGGTGAGACCAGCGAACTACCGCTTTCGGGGCGGCGAGTTTAATGTAGGGGAACATAAATAACTTTTGTAACTCGAACTTTAAATAGAAATGTTCCTCTTGATATATATCTTTTAAATATAATTTCTCTGTATAGTAATTGATAAAGAAAAATGTATCTTCGGTGTTCGAAATGAGCACGTAATTAATGAATATCCTTATCTGTAAAAATAATAGTCTAAACTAAATCCTGTCAACAGAAACTAGATAATTACAAACGTGCTCAACCAAGATACTATATAATATTTAACTGTTATATAGTATTGTTATTACAAGAAGTAATTTATCTTGCCAAATTCATTGCGTGTCCTACAAATTGCTTCAGCTTTTTTATAAAACGAGAAAAACAATTTCTAATTACAGAATAAGTGATGCTTGATACATCTAACGCTGGATTTCCAGACATTACATTCATATGGCCAAGAATTCCGCGTAAATGCTCTGCATATTTAACTTTTATTTTGCTAACACTATGAAGCAACTTGGCCAATAAATCCCAACAAGTCATTCCTGCAGTCATGTATGCTTGAGCTCTGTGAGCCTGGCCACTCAACTTAAGTAAAGTCATGATTGCAGAACCGATTTTTGCTATCCAAGTGGAGTTGAAGTGGGCGTTATGCCTGTTAAAGTATGAAAGTGTAGTCGGTTGTCGAAGATAAATATCGGAGGAGTACTCCAGACCTTCCCAGTCCTGAGTATTGGCAGTATTCATGTATCCAGGCGTTGCTTTCAAGCTTAATCCGTGGGCACAGGCGTAAATACCAGAGCTTCCATCTAGCCTATATTCACTACCACCATGGACAAACGGCCAAAGAGGCACCATTGGTACTGGATCAGCACCATGCGTACAGCGATAGGTTTTCTCTATTTCACTACTGACTCCACGTGCAAAAGGTAAAAAGCCAACCCGAGGCGCACCAAATGTATATAAGTGAACTCGAGCATGGTAAGTACATCTTAGCCACTCTGCAGCTAGCGAGGCTACTGCTCCCCCTAAACTATGACCCACACAATGTATTACTCTAGGCATGGTTCCGTAGGTTTTCTTATAAGATAAAATATAATTGGATATCTGCGGTCGAATGCTATTAAAACAGTTCTCAAAACCGGCATGAACAATATGACCTGAAGATGTTCCAGTTAGGCCAACATGCCCATCAGTGATAATGTCACCAATTATTTTCTCAGTACCTCTAAATGATATAACCAAAGAATCGGCATACTGAGTTCCTTTTCTACCTTCAGCTATTACAGCAAACTTTGTTGTTTGTTTTACTAAGCCTATTAACTTAGATGTTGCTTTGAAAATTTTTAATTTTGTATCAAATTCAAATTGTTTAGCAACATCAGTAGGAACATTATTTAATTCGCCAGAAAAAACATCATAAGGTACTTCTGCTATGGCTGAAGCTAGACGAGGGGTTAATGATTTCACTATGAATCTCCAATAACTTCAGATTGAAAATAGCCAAATAATGAACATTGGCTATAAACATACACTGGTGCAGAGTTTTCCTGCCCATCTTTAAATGCAAAGGAACTTATCGGGTTATTAATTTCACAATTTAAATTACCAAGATTGCTTCTTTCAAAATCACTCACAACGAATCCGCTCAATGTACTATTCCAAAGTATCACTTTTTTGTCATCGTAATTAGTAAGTATATAAATGGAGACACGTTTTTCATGAAAAATTCCTTCCATGTTTTTGTCTTTCTCTACATATATCGCATCAAAATTGAACTCACCATTTTTGTCTGTTTTGACAATCAATTCTTCATTTAATTTTTCGGAATTGATTCCAAATGTTATTTCATGATCTCTAATCGGAATACCATTTTTCGTTATTACCCCATTTATATTTGGTGTATATTCATCAAGCTGTTTTTTATTCATTTTAAAACTCAGTAAAAATTAAAAATAACATACTACCTCTAAGATGAAGTCAACTCTAGAAGGAGGGATATAAAATGCGACATGAGGTAAATTTGAACTGTAACTAACATAAAAAACAATTACATTAATTTTGTGTCACCTAAAGATTAAATTGTTTTTAATAAAGTTTACACAACATAGATTGCACCATAATTAATTTGACAATTTTATATTTATGATTTTGTAGATTTTAATTATAGATAAATGCTATAGTTTTTAATGAGTGTTATCTATTTACTCTCAAGAATTTAATTAATTCACATTGGCTTAACACAGAATCTCCATATAAATGGAAATCATATTTTTTAATAGGGTTGCTAACTTCGCAATGTAAATTAGACATGTTTTCTCTTTCGTTATCTTCAATTGATAATTGCCTAGAGACTCCTTTCCAGATTATAGCTTTCTTGTTGTCAACTACTGCGGATATTTCTATAGACAACATCTTTTGAAAAATACCATCAAAAATACTTAGAACTTTTTTTCTTTTTCTTACAACTGAGTTAAATGTAAATACGCCATTTTTATTTGTAGTGCATATGTATTTTAATGAATGGTTACTAGATTTAATCCTAAGCTCTATAATGCAGTCTTGTATAGCAAATCCGTTCTTAGTAATACGTCCTTTGATGTTTGGAGTATACTCTTGGACTTCTTCACCACTAAAAAAATATCCAAACGTAAAAATAAAAATAAACATGATAACTAATATTAGCGCAAAGTATTCTAATACAGTAAAAAATAAATCTAACACAATTGGAATCCACTTAAAATGAAGCTGGCTAAAATTGCACATAATACGGCTAAGTGTAACACCTAGTCTATATTTGTGTGAGGTTCTCATCACAAATTCAATGATTTCACATAGGTTTACTTTCAAGATTGAGAACTATGTCCATGAACACGACCTATATAATCAATAAGTTATATTAATGAGAATAGGTAATTTCTAATATCTAGAAGTATAAAATTTTTAAAAAGAAGGTAGGTATGACTAAAAATTTAGTCATCAAGTTATCAAGTTATCAAGTTATCAAGATAGAACAATTATTCTCCAATTTTTATAAAAATAAAGATGATTAGTGTCATTATATTTTTGAGTTGTTCTATCCATGAGTAATTATGAAATTAAAATAAGAAATTCCAGCAATACATAATAATCATGTAAAGTTTAATAGGTAATAGGTGGTTATGGCTTCTATTGAAATAATTTATCATGACATGTCAATACTCACCCTAAAATTTATTTATTGCTGATAATGTTGTTAGTTTTATAAGTGAGTATAATATTAGCTAAATCAATAGGGAACGATAAGAAGTTGAGGATTTATTTCATTTAAAAAAGTTCCCATATGATACATAAAGTGTGTTAACTGAAAGTGTTAATTATCAGTGCTTAAAATTACTCGTAGTAGTTATAAATATATAGATATGTAACAGGTAACCTTACGGTTTTACCCACTTCTCTCGTTATTTTCTTGGCGTTTTAACTACTCATAAAGCTCTTCTGGCTAACTATTTTCTTGAAATATAAAGGCATACAAAACTAAATCTTCTAGACCATGTTCCAGCTAAATCAATTTTAGAGTTCTTTAATCGATTTCACGAAATAACTTAGTGGATAGAATCGAAACATCTGTTAACGTACCTATTTTGGTTAGTTGCACATGCTAATTTCTGTCATAATGAAACTGCTAATATATGTAATCTCTTACATATCTGTATTACTGAGTATCACATTGCTTAGACTGGGCTTGGAATCATGTTTGCGAGGCGATGTGTGAGCAAGCCACACGAGAAATATGATTAAAGGGTGTTGCAAAAAATGAATTTTTATTCGAGCTTGACGCTTTAGACGCGATTGTTAAAAAGTGCGGTCGGTTCGAGAGGCTAGACCGGCTGGTAGCAAACTCACCAATACAACAATTCGGTTTGTTTTTTTGTTCTTACTCGGAAGCAAGGCATAAACTTATCAATATGCGAGCTTACTAACACGCCATACGTGACACTTCATGTATTCTTAATTGAAGCGAAGAAGAGGATTTATCAATGTCAAAAAGCTCCAAGCTTCACAATGAAGACAAACTGGTTAAGAAGGCACTAGAGATTGGTGGGAAGATGGCGAAGCTACAAGGTTTTGACCTTCCACAGTCACCACAACCTCTAAGAGTAAAAGCGATTTACCTATTCTTGGTCGATGCCAAACAGATAACACCACTACCGGAAAGCAAGCTAGACGGCGCAAGCATCAAACACCGACTGGCAGTATGGATACACAGTGTATTGCCAGACAACGACCCTCTAAAGTAGAAAGTCTCACAAGTCACATAGGTCGCTAATTAATAAGGCGAGCCAAATGGTTCGCCTTGTTTGATCTTGGCGAGTGCACCGAGGTCTTTTGGCGTGGCGGTATCATTGATTTACAAAACAGAATCAAAAGGACTAAAGATAAATCCCGAGAAGCGCTACAATGCATGCGTTGCGAGAGTGCAACCAAGAATACTCATTTATAGAAGCCTTGAAGTAACCATACATGTCTAAAGATTTCGAATTCACTACAGAATACACACTCGACAAGCCATTTTTTGCTGAGTGTTATGATCAAACTAGCCAGCCAGTTAAGTTCCCGCAAGCGTATTTGAAAGGGATCCTCTTTCTAATTTTTGGTGTGGTTTTATTGGAGTTTGAACTGCTACCTAACGGTTACGTCGGTTGGTTCTTTATCGTATTGAGTGTGATTGAAGCGTGCAGCGTTTACTTCAAAAGAACTTGGTGGCTGTGGCGTCAAACCATCAGCTCAAGCCGCGGCAGTAAAGTGGTGTTTGAAGTGAATGCAGATGGCGTGCGCTACAAAAGCGGTAAAGTTGACCGCAGCCTCGCTTGGAATGAAATCGACCAACTCGAACAAACTGATTTGGGCTTTATCCTTCACCTTGGTAAACAACGCCAATACATCAGCAAATCTTGCTTAAGCGAAGAAGTGATCGCGTTTATGGTAGAGCGGCACGCGGCATCAAAAGCGAGCTAACCAACTCACATCAAGCTGGAATGAGCGATCGAAAAAGTAGGTGATATATGATCGAACATTGTAACAAGTATATGGTCGATTCTGAATCAATGGGGTTTGATGTAGAAAGCTAATAAGGTTTAGAGGTTTCTCTTTCGGACATACTGCTTCGGTGTCATGCGCGCAATCTGCTTACACTCTCTAGTCATGTGTGCTTGATCGGAAAAACCTTGCTCCAGCGCCAACTCCGATAAAGTAAGATCGGGTTGCGCTCGGAGTTGCTCTAAAGTGTGCTTCACTCGTTTAATGCGTTGGTAATGTTTAGGAGTAATCCCCAACCATTTCTGAAAATTGCGCTCTCTCTGGCGCTGACTGATGGTCCCTGTAGGTTGGTCAATAATGTGGCCGACATACTGCGGTTCATATTCCTCAATCAGTGTTTGAACCCAGCGATATAACGTAGAAATCCTTGCATATGGCGAACGAGCTGTTTGCTGAGACTCAAATGTTGCTAGTGCAGAAGAAGCCAAAGGGTGGTCGTCTTGAATCCGCAATAGCTGTTCTAGACGTTTACCAAATAGTTGATAACCAACAGCAGGATGAAAGCGTACGCCAGTCATCACCGTGCCTGGCGGTAGGCAGACTTGATGTGCCAGAATGCTCACAGGTAGTAGGACAACCCCTGGCGTTTGCCACTCACCATCCATTTGTACATCATTCTGTAAAATGAATACCACACCTGTACCAGCATCACTGAGTAATTGTTTACGTACGGTTTGCGTCGTATCAGGTTTGACGGATGCTGACCAAATGGCTTGAACATAGCCAGCTAAAGCCTTTTGAGGTTTTAAAATATCAAATTCTAAGTTCAAATGAATCATCCTATTTAACCTCAACTTAAATGAGAAAGTGATACACATGTACTTTTCATCCTATTAAGTTGAGGTATAAGCAGTGGCGTACAAGTAAGAACCGTCAAATAGAATTATCGAGGTTTATAGACTCCAACCTTTGGCTTAAATGCCTTAACTATTCGGTTCCAACTATTGATCGCGTTGATCGCAATTGTTAGGTTGACCATAGCTTCTTCTCCAAAGGTATTCAAGGTCAGCTGATAGCTATCATCATCTACTGGTAGGCCAGCAGTTAGTAATTCAGCCCAGCCAAGCGCAACGTGTTCTGCATCGCTGTAGAATGGCATATCTTTCCATGCACTAAGCCCCCATATACGTTCCGGCTTTTCACCTAACTTAAGCGCATCTTTACTATGCATGTCGATACAAAATGCACATTGATTGATTTGCGATATGCGTAACTTAACCAGTTCCCATATGATCATGTTCATAGTTTCTGATTGGCTAAATTGTTCATGGAAGTAAGCTTCCTGAGCGTATAGGATTTCTATTGCTTTTGGCGCTACTTCAATATAGTTGAGTCGTTTTTTCATGGTCATTCTCCTCTGTTTTTTACATAGTAAAAAACGCTCTTAGCAAAAGATTGAAGATTTTCGACATGCACTCAATAAAGTTAGATAAAAGAGTGAACGACGAAAGCGAAAAGTGTACCTATTGGAAACCAAGAAAACTTATGCCAATTAACAAAGTATTGCGCTAAATATTGCGACTTAAGGTTGGCGTCTATTTTTACTCCACCACCTTCCGTAAACGAGCAAAAGGTGCTGAGTTACCTATATACACACCAGCCGCAACGATAAAGACGCCTAAAACATTTTCCCATTGAGTCTGCTCACCAGAAATGAACGAAATCAGTAGAGTGAATACCGGCATAATATTAAATAATGGAGACATCTTATCTGGACCAAGAACGATAGCGCCTTTCATCCAAAAGTAATAAGCAATCAAAGTTCCAAACAGGCTCATGTAAGCTATTAATGCTAGGTCTTTAAATGTTATGGCATTTAAGCTAAGGCTAAAGTCGCCGTGGTACATCGCTATAGCGACCATTTGAATGGCACCAATACTTAACACCCAACGTAACTGCTGAGTTACTGGGATATGAGATGTTAAACGCTTAGCTAGAATTGTGTATAAACACCCACTAATTAAAGCAAATAACATGTATAGATCACCAATATTACTATTGCTGCTAATAGAATGAATATTTCCCCCTGTAATGACGATTACCACTCCACAAAAACTGATTAGTGCACCTAAAATAGTTTTAACCGAAATGGAAGTCTTGAGAATAAAGCCCGACAACAAGATGGTGACAAGTGGTAGGTTTGCCTGAACAACCGCTGCGTTAACTGGGGTAGTAAATCTCATTGCAGAGAAAATAGAGAAGTTTTGGATAGTTACACCCACGGTTGCTATAACAAACAACGACAACATACTTTTTCGTGTGAGTTTGGCTCCATATGGAGAGCGTTTAGTACCTCTTATCAGTAAGAGTATTAAAGCTGCAACGGAAAATCGTAACGTCGCTGAATCCAAAGGAGAGACATCGCTATTAATAGCCTTTATTACGTTAAAGTTACTAGACCAAAAAAAGATAGCGACAACAACACCGCACCAAATTGATAAATGCTTAGACATAGATCTTCCTGATAAAAATTAACTTGACGCGATAATGCTATATATTTCATATTTGATTTTTAATAGCCAAATTTAAGAGGGTTAATCCCAAATATGGAACGTCACTCTTTGGATGATCTTTTGTTATTCGTTTCTGTTGCTCGCTATCAAAGCCTAACACAAGCATCTGAGCGTCTTAATGTCCCGTTAGCCACGCTAAGCCGGAAGTTAAAAAAGCTGGAAACAAACTTAAATTGCAGACTATTTAACCGCGGTGCACACCACTTTGCATTAACAACTGATGGCGAAAAATATTATCAACTCTGTGAGCCGTTACTTCTTAGCTTAAATAATGTGACATCGAGAATTGCGACTGAGCGTCAGTCTTTAAGCGGAACGATAAAAATATCAGCGCCAATTAACATGACACAGATGTGGTTAAAGCGGTGCGTTTATGAATTTGCAGAGCAACATCCGAAGATATGTATCGATTTAGATGTACAGAATGAAAAAATCAATCTTGTATCTAACCGTGTCGATGTTAGTTTTCGTCTTGGTGATCTTATTGAACAAGACTGGATTGCTCAGAAATTATGGTCGATTCCATTTGCGCTTTGTGCATCACGAAGCTATTTAGAACAACACCAACCGATTACCCATCCAGAACAACTTGTTCATCATCGCCTAATTACGGTAAACAACGACAGCCAATGGAAATTAGTTAATCAAATCACCAATGAAACATTTGATCATCCGCTAAAGTTTCAATTCACTTCAAATGATGTACTACTAGTTAGAGACGCCGTCATCCATGGTTTAGGAATTGCTTGGATTCCAACCTATTACTTTCATGAGCTAAATCATGATCAACATAACCTGCTGCCTTTGTTGCCAGAATGGCAATGCTCGGGTAAAGAAGTATTCATTATGTATCGAGACCGCGATAAAAGGCCTGCAAGAGTTGATGCATTTATTGAACATGTCTTAAATTGGAAAAATCGCATTCAAATGTTTGCTTGAAAGAGGTTTATCACATTGTGCTGTGCCGGTAACCTCAAGTGAAGCTTCATGACTCTGCTTCAATTGAGTTCATTTATTTAACCTCTAAAAGAATCATGAATACATAGGCAGTTAATAGGATTCGAGTTTACAAGTGATTCGGTCAGCTAAAACTCAAGCTAAGTAGAAAGTATTTGCAGTTGTATTTGCCTCTGAAAATCGTTTAGAGCTTTCTCATCCGCGAGGTTCTATAAGAAATTATTAAGGATATATTTGTGTGTGATTTCGTGAAAAAAATTATTGTAGGTTTACTTTTCAGTGCTTCGTCTTTTGCTTCCTTAAGTCAATATGTTCCAGCAATGAATGATAAGAACGGTTATGTAGAACCATTTCAAATGTTTGATAATGTCTATTATGTAGGCGACAAGTGGGTCTCATCATATGCCATTGCTACAGACGACGGACTCGTTATCATTGATACGCTTGACTTCCCTTACTCTGAGTGGATACCTATCAACCTAGAGAAGCTAGGGCTAAAAGATAAGCCAATAACGCACATATTGGTAACTCATGGGCATTCTGACCACGTTGGAGGCGCCCAGTTACTTCAAGAGAAGTATGGTTCCAAAGTCGTGATGACCAAAAGCGCTCATGAACTATCTATACAGCAATCAAACAAAAGCGAAGGTGAGAACAAGTTCCTTCCTCCAAATTTAGACATAGAGATAAAAAGCGATAGCTCTATGGCTATTGGTGGACATGAGTTTAAGTTCTATCTCACACCTGGCCACACGGAAGGTGATTATTCCTTAGACTTCACTGTTGAAGATAATGGCGAACAATATCGTGCTTTTATCGTTGGTGGGCATAGCGTAAGTAGCAATGATCCAGAAGTTATTGGCCAGTTCCTGACTAGCATGGAGAAAATTAGAAAAATTTCACTACAGGCACCTATTGTGAACGTTAACCTTTCGAACCATCCACATAAAAATTTCCTTTTTGAAAATAGGAAGAAGCTCGGCACAAGCGGTAACCCGTTTATCAGTGAGGCAAACTTCTTCATGTTCCTTAAGCAACAAGAAGATTTAGCTAAGGGAAAACTAGAAGAACTATAATACCGTGGTATACGAGCAGCCTTCGTTATTAGGTTAGAGATTTGCTCTTGAGTTATAGCTAAGGCTTTGATGAGTTGCTCAATCAAGATTCGACACTTGTGGTAGCTATATTGTTTGTAGGTTCTAGTGGCAAAGGCGCTGTGGGTAAACATTCGTATTGTGTGCCTTAAACATTTGCAAGGCGTTACGTGCTTTCTAGAAAAGTCTCAAAATAGCGTACAATTAGCGTTTTGACACAGCGGAAATCATCATGGCCAAAACTGTTCAGCAGCAAATCGGAAACATTGCTCTAGTCGTTGAAAATTACGACGATGCTATCGAATTCTATACTCGAAAACTTCAATTCACTCTGGTTGAAGATACCAACCTAGGTGGTGGTAAACGCTGGGTTCAAGTTTCTCCTCCAAACTCCAATGGTACAAACCTACTTTTAGCTCAAGCGAGTACACCGGAGCAAACGCATGCAGTAGGAAATCAAACAGGTGGCCGTGTTTTCCTGTTTCTGCAAACTAATGATTTTTGGCGTGACTACGAGTTGATGAAGAAAAATGGTGTTGTATTTAATGAAGAGCCTCGTGTGGAAGAATACGGGACAGTGGTGGTGTTCCAAGATCTCTATGGTAATAAATGGGACTTACTGCAACTGAACTAGAAACTACATAGCACCTGCATAACATAGTGTTCATGAGGAGTTTCCAACAAGCTTTTAAGGCTCTGAGATATTAGTGCTAATTCAGAGGTTCCCAGAAGTCACTGTATTTCTAAATCACTTTTGTGCAAACAATAACTAGCCATCATTCCTTCTCGATGTATCAACAAATGTTAGGGTGGCACACCAAAAACAAAGGCGAACCAAACGGTTCGCCTTTGTTTATTTAGATTCTACAAAAATTAATCTTCGTAGTTATCGATGCTTGGGCATGAACAGATTAGGTTACGGTCGCCGTATACGTTATCCACGCGATTTACCGTTGGCCAGTACTTCCAAGATTTGGTCGCTTTAGACGGGAAGCAGCCAATCTCGCGAGAGTAAGGGCGGTCCCAATCTTCAGCTGAAAGATCAACTTGTGTGTGTGGCGCGTTAACAAGTGGGTTGTTATCCAGTGGCCATTCACCGTTTTTCACTTTCTCCATTTCTTCGCGGATAGCGATCATCGCATCACAGAAGCGGTCCAGCTCTTCTAGATCTTCCGATTCCGTTGGCTCAACCATTAGCGTGCCCGCTACAGGGAACGACATAGTTGGTGCGTGGAAACCGTAGTCCATTAGACGTTTCGCGATGTCTTCTTCGCTGATACCTGTTTCTTCTTTCAGCGGACGAATGTCGATAATACATTCGTGCGCTACGCGGCCATTTTTGCCACGGTAAAGAACAGGGTAGTGTTGGCGAAGTGTTTCCATCACGTAGTTTGCGTTCAGAATTGCTACTTTTGTAGCATCTGTTAGGCCAGCTTCGCCCATCATTGCGATGTAAGCCCAAGAGATAGGTAGGATAGAAGCGCTACCCATATCTGCTGCTGATACTGCGAAATCTGCGCCTTCTACACCGTCTTCAATATGCCCTGGTAGGAAAGGAGCTAGGTGAGATTTCACACCGATAGGACCCATACCCGGACCGCCACCACCGTGCGGGATGCAGAAGGTTTTGTGTAGGTTTAGGTGAGAAACGTCTGAACCGATGAAGCCTGGTGATGTTAGACCAACCTGCGCGTTCATGTTAGCGCCGTCTAGGTAAACCTGACCACCTGCGGAATGAACCATTTCACACACTTCTTTCACTTTCTCTTCGTAAACGCCGTGCGTAGAAGGGTAAGTGATCATAATGCTTGATAGGTTGTCTTTGTGTTTCTCGATTTTCGCTGCTAGGTCGTCGATGTCGATGTTGCCTTCTTCATCACACTTAACCACAACCACTTTCATTGACACCATAGATGCTGTCGCAGGGTTAGTACCGTGTGCAGAGCTTGGGATCAAACATACGTTGCGGTGACCTTCGCCACGGCTTTCGTGGTAGCGTTGAATCGCGATAAGACCTGCGTACTCACCCGATGCACCAGAGTTTGGTTGCAGTGAGAATGCGTCATAGCCAGTGATTTCACATAGCTTTTCTTTAAGATCTTTTGCGAGTGCTGCGTAACCAGCTGCTTGTTCTGCTGGTGCGAACGGGTGGATCGAACCAAACTCAGGCCAAGTTACTGGAATCATCTCTGCTGCTGCGTTCAGCTTCATCGTACAGCTGCCCAGTGGGATCATGCCGTGCGTGAGTGAGAAGTCTTTGTTCTCTAGCTGTTTTAGGTAACGCATCATCTGTGTTTCGCTGTGGTGCGTGTTAAACACAGGGTGTGTGAGATATTCTGTTGTGCGGCGCAATGCTTCTGGAATGGCTGCAAACTCGTTGCCTGCGATTTCAGTTGATAGTGCTGCGACTTCTTCTTTCACACCGAATACTGCGAATAGGGCTTCTACATCTGCCACGGTTGTGGTTTCGTCGAAGCTCACACCTAGCTGAGTACCCAACTTACGTAGGTTGATGTCTGCGGCTAGTGCTTTCGCGTATAGGTCTTCAGTTTGTGCACCTGTGTTGATAGTGATGGTGTCGAAGAAGCTGTTGTGAGCAAGCTCGAAGCCGCCTTTAGTTAGGCCAGCGGCTAGGATGGCTGTCATGTGGTGCGTACGACGAGCAATCGTGCGTAGACCTTCTGCGCCGTGGTAAACCGCGTAGAAAGACGCCATGTTCGCTAGCAGTGCTTGAGCAGTACAGATGTTTGAAGTCGCTTTTTCACGACGGATGTGCTGTTCACGCGTTTGCATTGCCATACGCAGTGCTTGGTTACCGTTGGTATCGATAGAAACACCGATAACACGACCAGGCATTGTACGCTTGTGCTTATCACGAGTTGCCATGAAAGCAGCGTGTGGACCGCCGTAACCCATCGGCACGCCAAAACGTTGTGCTGAACCGATTGCTACGTCTGCGCCCATTTCACCTGCAGGTTTAAGTAGGGTAGAAGCAAGAAGGTCCGTTGCTACAGTCACTAGTGTTTTGTTTGCTTGCGCTTTAGCGATGATGTCCGTTAGGTCACGAACTTCACCTGTTGTACTTGGGTATTGAACTAGTGCACCGAACACGTCTTGCTCTGGTAGTGATTCTAAAGAACCAACCAAGACTTCAAAGCCGATGAATTTCGCACGAGTTTTTACCACTTCGATGGTTTGTGGGTGAACGTCGTCAGCAACGAAGAATACGTTGCTCTTGCTTTTACCCGCACGCTTACAAAGTGTCATCGCTTCTGCTGCTGCCGTTGCTTCATCGAGCAATGACGCGTTCGCGATTTCCATACCAGTAAGATCCATCACCATTTGTTGGTAGTTTAGAAGTGCTTCTAAACGACCTTGTGAGATCTCTGGTTGGTAAGGGGTGTAAGCAGTGTACCAGCCCGGGTTTTCCATCACGTTGCGTAGAATCACGTTCGGCGTGAAGGTGTTGTAGTAACCCTGACCAATGAATGTACGTTTAACTTGGTTCTGATCGGCGAACTTACGCATTGCTGCCAGCATGTCTGCTTCGCTTTTCGCTTCTGCCAAGCTCATTGGTTGCTCTAGGCGAATTTGTGCTGGTACGGTTTCGTCGATAAGCGAATCTAGGCTAACTGCGTTGATCGCTTCCAACATTTTCTGTTTGTCAGATTTGTTTGGTCCATTGTGGCGAGCAACGAACTCGTTTTGTGTGCTGAGGCTTTGAAGTAATTCAGTCATTGTCCTTTACCTACTCCTTGGTTCGGGTAACGGATTTGCGTTACTGATAAATTAAATTATACGTCCGAACCTAGAAAAAAAGCTGTTCTCTAAACAGGCTAGGGAACAGCTTTCGTCACATCCTAATTACTCTTCTTCGATAGAGTTTAGGTATTCGTCTGCGTCTTTCAGGTTATCTAGTTCAGATACATCAGACATCTTCACTTTTACGATCCAGCCACCTTCGTACGGCTCTTCGTTAATTAGCTCTGGGCTGTCTTCTAGTTCTTCATTGATTTCTACGATTTCACCAGTGATTGGTGCGTAGATGTCTGACGCTGCTTTTACAGATTCAACGAGAGAGAAGCTTTCACCTGCTTCAACTTCGTCTTCTACGTCTGGTAGGTCAACGAATACCACGTCACCTAGCATTTCTTGTGCATGCTCAGA
The DNA here is from genome assembly GCF_033339735.1 of Vibrio sp. 2033. NCBI lineage: Bacteria > Pseudomonadati > Pseudomonadota > Gammaproteobacteria > Vibrionales > Vibrionaceae > Vibrio > Vibrio sp. 2033. Next base: position 134,284 of record NZ_JAWOVC010000003.1, on the reverse strand, counting down.
AATACCAATTGTTACTGTGCCGTCACCGTTGTCACGTACCCACTCGTGGCTATCTGCAAACTTCAGTGTTTTGTCCATTGCTTAATCTCCGAATAACTTGTCAGGAATTATTATGATTTCAAAAAAATCGTTTACTGGTATAGAGGAAAGCGACTGCAAAGTTCTTTTACTTCTTTGCGAACGCGTTTTTCAACTTCTGCGTCACCTTCAGGGTTGTTCACTAAACCGTCCAGTACGTCACCAATCCAATTACCGATGAGTTTGAATTCTTCAGCGCCAAAGCCGCGGCTTGTACACGCAGGCGTTCCTAAACGGATGCCCGATGTAATCATAGGCTTCTCTGTATCGAATGGGATGCCATTTTTGTTACATGTGATCCCAGCACGCTCTAGAGCTTCTTCTGCTTTATTGCCTTTCAACCCTTTCGGACGAAGGTCAACCAGCATTAGGTGCGTGTCTGTGCCACCAGTTACGATGTCGCAACCGCGAGTTTGCAATACTTCCGCTAGGACTTTTGCGTTATTGATCACCGAATCAATATAAGTTTTAAATTCAGGGCCAAGCGCTTCACCAAATGCGACCGCTTTGGCTGCGATAACGTGCATCAGTGGGCCACCTTGTAGGCCAGGGAATACGGCTGAGTTGATTTTCTTAATGATGTCTTCGTGGTTAGTAAGAATCATACCGCCGCGAGGGCCACGCAATGTTTTGTGTGTTGTAGTCGTAACAACGTGTGCGTGTGGCAGTGGGCTAGGGTGTGCGCCTGTTGCGATAAGACCAGCGATGTGCGCCATGTCGACCATAAGAATTGCATTTACTTCGTCTGCGATTTCACGGAATTTTGCAAAGTCGATAGTACGTGGAATAGCGCTACCACCTGCGATGATCATTTTAGGTTGGTGCTCAAGTGCTAGCTCACGAACATCTTCGTAGTTAATTTCTAGTGTTTCGCGATCAACACCGTATTGAACTGCATTAAACCATTTACCAGAAAGTGCAGGGCGTGCGCCGTGCGTCAGGTGACCACCTGCGTCTAAAGACATACCAAGAATGGTGTCACCAGGTTGAAGCAGTGCCAGCTTTACTGCGCCGTTTGCTTGTGCGCCTGAGTGTGGTTGAACGTTTGCGTATTCACAATTGAAAAGTTTTTTTGCGCGTTCGATAGCAATGGCTTCCACTGTATCTACGTGCTCACAACCACCATAGTAACGGCGACCTGGGTAACCTTCAGCGTATTTGTTTGTTAGGCATGTGCCTTGAGCTTGCATTACCGCTTTAGAAACAATGTTCTCAGAAGCGATAAGTTCGATTTGTTCGTTTTGGCGAGCGGATTCCGCTTGAATTCCAGCAAAGACAGCATCATCTGTCGCAGAGAGGTTGGTAGAGAAAAAGTTTTCCAAGCTGTGGTTAGGGTAACTCTTATTCATGGTAGTTGACCTTCCAAATCTGAAAATGAACCCGCAATAGATGAGTTATGATTTGCGGTTGTGGTTCATTTGTCCTCAAAAACAGCTGAACTGCGTAGCAGAACAGAGTGAACATCCGGCCCTAAATTTGGGCAAAAACTCCGTTGGATGGCGTGTTTCCTTTACCAATCTCTTACGGAAATATGCATCTCTACATCTAACAAGTTGGTAACATAGCGCCTGTGACGGGAACAATCAACCAAAAATTTCCTATAGGAAACAAGATTTCAAAATTTGTTAACAAGAGCACGCTTTAATTCACTTGGTGGACTTCTATCCACTATGTGCTTCATGCACAATGCGAGTAAGACAAAAAATATGGATATCTATAGAGGGATTTATGGCAGAAAGTATTTACGATGAATACCCATCGATGACGTTGGCAAAAGAGCAACATGACCAAAATATCGAGCCGTTAAAACTGGGCCAGCGTATTAAGGATATCCGCTCGAAACTCGGTATCACATTAGAAGAAGCGAGTCAGCGAACCGGGCTTGCTCGATCTACACTGAGCAAAATAGAAAATGAGCAGATCTCCCCGACGTTTCAAGCGATGCAAAAATTGGCACTAGGCTTACAAATTGACATGCCACAACTCTTTGAGCCACCTAGAAAAAAGGTAGCGACAGGGCGCAGGGATGTTACCAAGAAGAATGAAGGTAAACCACACCCAACACAAACCTATGAACATGAACTGCTCGCGACACAACTTTCCAATAAGAAAATGATGCCGTTTAAGAGCCAAATTCGAGCTCGTAGTTTTGATGAATATAAAGACTGGGTTCGTCATGACGGCGAAGAATTTTTACTTATCTTATCTGGTGAGGTCATGTTCTATTCTGAGTTTTACGAACCTGTTGTTTTAAGCGAGGGAGACAGCGTTTATTACGATGCAAATATGGGACATATGTTGACCAGTGTTAGCGAGGAAGATGCGCTCATTTTGTGGGTGACAGCCAAATAGTGATAAATACTTGTAAATTTCCTATAGTGAAAGCAAACGATTGCTGTTGGTGGTCGTTATGATGAAAAAGCGCTTTTTTGATGAGAACTTGCTCATTAAAGCGCTTTTTTTGTACGATTTGTTGTGATTAAAATGTTAAGAGTCACACTTTTGCAAGTCGATCTACGTCTTGTTCGTGCAAAATAGAATGAGCCATGTTTATTATTGGAAACACATCGAATGCCGATAGCATTCTCGGGTCTATCTAAATGGAGACGAAAATGACTCAAGAACTACTGAAAACACCACTACACGCACTTCACGTTGAAGTTGGTGCCAAAATGGTCCCGTTCGCGGGTTACGATATGCCTGTTCAGTATCCTCTAGGCGTAAAGAAGGAACACTTACATACTCGTGATGCGGCAGGTCTGTTTGATGTTTCTCACATGGGACAGCTTCGCCTAATTGGTGACGGTGCAGCTGCGTTCCTAGAAACATTAGTCCCAGTGGATATTGTGGATCTTGAGTCTGGTAAACAGCGTTACGCTTTTTTCACTAATGAAGAGGGCGGCATCATGGACGACTTGATGGTGGCTAACCTAGGCGATCATCTGTTTGTGGTTGTGAACGCAGCATGTAAAGCGCAAGATATCGCACACCTACAAGCGCATTTACCATCTGGTGTTGAGCTAGAAATTATCGAAGACCGAGCTCTACTTGCAATCCAAGGCCCTAAAGCGGCGGCTGTATTGGTGCGTTTTGCACCAGAAGTTTCTGAAATGCTGTTCATGGATATTCGTAAAGTCGATATTTTAGGCGCCGAGTGCATTGTTTCTCGTAGTGGTTATACAGGCGAAGACGGTTACGAAATCTCGGTTCCTGCTGACAAAGCGGAAGAGCTAGCACGTAAACTGACTGCGGAAAATGAAGTTGAATGGATTGGCCTTGGTGCTCGTGATTCACTTCGTCTTGAGTGTGGCCTTTGTCTATACGGTCATGACCTAGACACAACAACAACACCCGTTGAAGCGAGCTTGCTATGGGGTATCCAAAAAGTTCGTCGTATTGGTGGTGAACGTGAAGGTGGTTTCCCTGGCGCAGACATTATTCTTAAGCAGATTGAGACTAAAGATGTGGCGCGTAAGCGTGTGGGTCTAGTAGGTCAAACCAAAGCGCCAGTGCGTGAAGGTGTTGAACTGTTTGATGCTGACGGCGTTAAAATTGGCGTTGTAACCAGTGGTACGGCGGGCCCGAATGCAGGTAAGCCAGTCTCAATGGGGTATGTTCGTGCGGATTTGGCGGCGATTGGTACTGAAGTGTTCGCTGAAGTGCGTGGCAAAATGCTACCAATGACAGTTGAAAAAATGCCGTTCGTACCACAACGCTACTACCGTGGTTAAAACGAATTGAAACAAAAATGCCGAGCTTTGTAGCTCGGCATTTTTTATGTCTTCTTTTCGCTTGTTTACTTTTAGTTTACTGCTTCATCAATAGTACAGCACATATCAATAACGATATCTTCAAGCTTTTCCGGATGAATCATCTCTTCTTTTGGGATCCCAAATTGAGAGGCCATAATGGTATTAAACAATTCCCAATGCTTGATCAGCAGTTTTTCGCGATTATCTGCAATATCCGGCCATGTTTCTTGCATCATTGGCGCGAGACTGACAGCACCATGTGCGAAGATCAACATTTGCCACTTTGATTCCCACTGATCAAATTGTGCATTAGGGTTTTCGCTGTTGTACTGCTCGAAAATTCCGGTAAATATTGCAGCGAACTCATCTTTTGACTTTAAGAAATACTGCAGTAGAGCACCGTCATCGCCTTGTCGAATGGCATCGGCGATCATCTGTACTGGATGAGGATTGACGAGAGCAAATGCTAGCATGCGAACCATAAACAGATAAATTTTTCTATTCGAAGGTGTGTTCTCCGGCATTTCATTGATGAGTTCAGCCATATAGCACTGCATGAACTCGTCCATTGCATCGCTAACCGCTTGCCAGATTTTCTCTTTGCTGCCGAAGTGGTGACGGATCAAACTATGTGAAACACCAGCCTTTTCACTGATATTGCGCAGCGAGACACGCTCGTAACCAAGTTCACAAAACATATCTGCTGCCACTTTAAGGATCAGACACTTAGTTTGTTCTGCTGCTTCAGCACTTCTACGCCCCTGCTTTCTTTCATTCATAGTTCGAATTTTCCCGAATATTAATCACGCGCTTACTTTTACCAGAAACCGAACGCTTTGACTAATTAATTTGCTATCCACCTGGAAAATATGTTGATCAATTTCAAATTCTGCTTATACTGCACGGCTGTGTAATATATAAAACCTACGGAGAAAGCGGGTGCGAAAACAATATTTAAAGCGCACTTTAGTTGGCGCAGTGGTGACATTAAGTCTTTCTGGGATGCTAACTGGGTGTAATAAAGCCATTTCTGAGCCGTCTGAACCTTTAATCAAACCTGTAAAATTACTGGCGGTGAAAGACCTAGAACTTGAAGACTCGCACGCCTTTTTAGCGCGTATTGATGCAACACATCGCGCGCAGCTTTCTTTTCAGGTTGGTGGAGAGGTTGATGAATTACGTGTACGCATGGGTCAAAAAGTCCAAAAAGGTGAAGTGCTCGCAACGTTAGACCCTAAAGATCTTCAGCTTGCGTTAGATGCCGCTCAAGCGCAGTACGCGTTAGCGAAAACACAATGGGACCGCGCGAAAAACCTTTACGGAAAAAAACTCATTAGTACTGATGAGTACGATCAGAAAGAAACTCAATATAAAGCGGCATTGGCGAACTACGAACAAGCTAAAACCGATTTGAGCTATACCAAAATTCACGCACCGTTTGATGGCATTGTGTCATATACCTATGTCAACCCGTTTCAAGTAGTAGCAGAGAAGCAGGAGATCTTGAATCTCATTGATAACACGACGTTGGATGTATCTTTCACCTTGCCAGTAAGTTATGCGGAATCTGTATCACTTGAGTCACTGCAAAACTCCGATATGTGGGTGACGATGGATAGCGAGCCAGGAAAACGTATCCCTGGGCAATTTAAAGAAATCTCGACGCAGCCAAACATCGATACCAATAGTTATGAGGCGATCGTGACCATCACTCGACCAGAAGATCGCAATTTGCTGACAGGTATGACTGGGCAGGTACACATTGCTAAACAACATGTATCGGACGCGATGACGTTACCTCAGTCTGCTTGGGTCAACAAAAATGGGACGCAAGGTGAAGTTTGGGTAATGGACAGAAGCACGCAGCAGGTCAATAAAGTCACTGTGTCACTTGACGCAGCAGGTGGTGTGAAAGCCGGGCTTGATAACAATGATTACGTTGTTATTGCTGGTGTTGAGAGACTGGTTGAAGGACAAGTGGTGAAAGCTTGGGTTCGTGAGGGAGGCATTTAATGAAACGTTCTCTACTTACGATCTCTGCGATTGCACTTGCAGTTTTAACAGGGTGCAAAAATGAAAACCAAGCTATCGTCGAGCAGCCACTTTTTGTGTCGACTATCTCGGTGGATGCACCAGTACAAAGTCAACATCGCGCGTTCAAAGGCATAGTAGTGCCTGCAGAGCAAACGCCAATGGCATTTCGCCGCGCTGGGGAAGTTCAGCACGTATTGGTTAAAGCGGGTGACGTTGTGAAGCAGGGGCAAATGATCGCAAAGCTAGATGATAGCAAAGAGAAGCAAGCCGTGAATGACGCAGAAGCACAATACACACTTGCAATTCGTCAGCTTAAACGCGGTGAAGACTTGCATGCACGTCAAATGATTTCAAAAGCGGAACTTGATGAGCTAACCGCCAATAAAGAGCTAGCTGAGGCTACTTTCTATAACGCGACCAATCAATTGAATTACACCCGTTTATTCGCCCCGTTCGCCGGTAAAGTATCCGATGTTTTCAAAGAACGTTTTGAGCGTGTGGCAATTGGTGAACCCGTGTTAAACCTATACCAAAACGATTTGGTTTACGTGCGTATTGAGCTTTCCGACAATGTTTTAGCGATGGTAGACCCAAACTCAGACAGCATGAGCTACAAGCCTAGAGCAACCTTCTCCGGCATCGATGGCAGATTTGCTTTGGACTATTTAGAGCACACAAGTGAACCCAACGCTGAAACTCAAACCTACGAAATGTACTTGACGATGCCACAGCCAAAAACAGAGATATTGCCGGGAACCAGCGTAAGCGTTTTGGTCGATATGGTGAAGGCGGGCATTACCTCTATCGATGGTTACAGTGTGCCTGTCACGGCGCTTCAAGCAGGCAGTGAAGGGAATGAGTTCTTTGTGTGGAAAAAAGAAGGTGACATTGTCACACGGGTGCCTGTCATGATTTCTCAAGTGAATGGCAATGGAGCCATTGTGTCGTCAGGTGTTAGCCAGGGCGATATTCTGATTAATTCAAATCTGCGTAAATTACGCGAAGGTAAACATGTGGATGTTGTGGAGAATAACCAATAATGAACATTGCTGAGTATTCAATAAAAAACAAAGTCATCAGCTGGTTGTTCATTATTATCCTTGCTGTTGGTGGTTTAACGTCATTTTTGGAGCTTGGACGATTAGAAGACCCGGCATTTACGATCAAAGATGCCATGATCATCTCAACATACCCTGGCGCGACGTCAAAAGAAGTTGAAGAAGAGCTGACGTATCCTCTAGAAAAAGAGATTCGAAAACTCCCTTATATCGACAAAATTACCTCTACGTCTTCTAATGGTATGTCTCAAATAACGGTGAGCATGGAAATGGACTATGGTCCTGATGAACTGCCGCAAATTTGGGATGAAATGCGCCGTAAAATTAATGATTTACGACCATCATTGCCTCAAGGTGTTCAGTCTTTACAGATCATTGATGATTTCGGTGACGTTTATGGCGTGATGTTAATGCTCACTGGTGACGATTACGACTATGTAGAGCTGAAACGTTATGCGGATTACCTGACCCGTGAAATCGAGCTTGTTGATGGTGTTGGTAAGGTAGACATCACGGGCGATCAGCAAGAAATGCTATTCGTTGAGATCTCACTTGATCGCCTTGCTGCACTGAACTTAGACATGAATGTGGTTTCGAGCTTGTTGAACCAGCAAAACAATGTGGTTTCAGCAGGGGAAGTGATGGTCAATGGCGAAAGCCTTGTTATTCGCCCAAGCGGCACCTTAAACACTGTAGAAGCACTAGAAAATCTGATCATTCATGGCCGTGACACAGGAAATCTAATTCGTCTAAAAGACGTAGCAACGATTTCTCGCGGTATTCAAGAGAAGCCAGGCAACGTCGTGCTCTTTAACGGTCAAAAAGCGATTAATATCGGTATCTCGTTTGCATCGGGTGTGAACGTGGTTGAGGTTGGTGAACGTTTGGATGCGGAGCTCGCGAGCCTTGAGTCTATCAAGCCTGCTGGCATCGATATGAACTACTTTTACAACCAAGCCAATGAGGTGGATGAATCTGTTAAAGCGTTTGTAATTAGTCTAGCGGAGGCAGTGGCGATCGTAATCATTGTGTTGCTGTTTACTATGGGTTTACGCAGTGGTGTCATCATTGGAGTTGTGTTGTTATTGACGGTATTTGGTACCTTCATTTTGATGAATTACAACAACATCGAACTGCATCGTATTTCTCTTGGCGCGTTAATTATTGCCTTGGGTATGCTGGTTGATAACGCGATTGTTGTCGTGGAAGGCATATTAGTTGGCCTAAAGAAAGGGCGTACCAAAGTTCAAGCGGCTGTCGATATTGTAAAGCAAACACAATGGCCTTTGCTGGGCGCAACTGTTATTGCAATTACGGCTTTTGCACCTATCGGCTTGTCGCAAGATGCGACAGGTGAGTTCATGGGCTCTCTATTCTGGGTGCTGTGTTTCTCACTATTTTTAAGCTGGATTACCGCTATTACACTGACGCCTTTCCTTGCCGATCTTTTGTTGAAAGAGGAAAACAAAGAGCAAGGTACTAGCGAAGATGATCCTTATAAAGGCTGGTTGTTTGTCGTATTTGGGGCATCGCTGAAATTTGCATTGCGATTCCGCTGGCTTACCGTTGCTGGCATGGTGGCGCTATTAGTGGGTGCTGTCGTGGCATTTGGTAATGTAAAACAGCAGTTCTTCCCACCATCGAATACGCCGATGTTCTACGTGGATATGTGGATGCCAGAGGGTACTGACATCCGTGAAACGATCAAAAAAGCTGAAGAGGTCGAAAGCTACATTCGTCAGCAAGATGATATTGACTTTGTTTCTGCTTCGATTGGGCAGGGCCTACAGCGTTTTGCTTTAACCTATCAACCAGAAAAAAGTTACGAAGCGTACGCTCAGTTCCAAGTTCGCGCGACTGATCGTGAGAAAATGTTTGGTTTGCTGCATAAGTTAGATGCGAATCTGGCGAAAACATTTGATGCGCCTACGTTCCAGTTTAAATTGATGGAATTTGGTCCATCACCAGCGTCTAAGATCGAAGCGCGTATTACTGGCCCTGATCCACAAGTTTTACGTGACTTGGCGGTGCAAGTTGAAGACATCCTTCATACCGATCCTGGTGCCCGAAACATTCGTCACGATTGGCGAGAACGCACCAAGGAACTTGTACCCGTTTTCAATGAGTCTAAAGCTCGTCGCTTAGGTATTTCGAAAGAAGATCTTTCAAGCACACTGCAAATGGCGTTTGGTGGTAGCACCTTAGGTTACTTGCGTGATGGTACACATACGTTGCCAATTATGACACGCCTTCCTGAAGAAGAACGCGTAGATTTTGAATCACTACAAAACGTGACCATTTGGAGTCCTTCGTTGCAAACGTATATTCCGGTTGATCAAGTGATTGATGGCGTTCAACTGGATTGGAGTGAGCCGCTAATTCAGCGTCGTGACCGTAAGCGTACGTTAACCGTTCTCGCGGACCATGATGTGTTGAGTGACGACACGGCAGCAAGCTTATTTGCTCGTGTACAGCCTAAAGTGATGGCATTGCATGTTCCAGAAGGATACGAAATCACATGGGGTGGTGAGTACGAATCATCCAAAGATGCACAAGAAGGCCTATTCGGTTCATTGCCGATGGGTTACTTGTTGATGTTCATCATTACTATTTTACTGTTTAACTCAATAAAAAAGCCGTTGGTCATTTGGTTCACCGTTCCGTTAGCGATCATTGGCGTTGCTTTTGGTTTGCTTACCACGAACATGCCGTTCAGTTTTACAGCATTCCTTGGTTTGTTAAGCCTAAGTGGCATGATTTTGAAAAACGGTATTGTGTTGCTTGACCAAATTAACCTTGAGTTGGAGTCAGGTAAAGATCCTTACCTCGCGATTATCGATAGTGCGATAAGCCGCGTTCGTCCGGTAAGTATGGCTGCCCTAACAACTATCTTGGGGATGATACCACTGGTCTTCGACGCCTTCTTTGGCTCGATGGCAATAACGATTATGGCAGGTCTTGGTTTTGCTACTGTACTGACACTGATAGTGGTGCCAGTGATGTTTGCAATTCTGTTTAGGGTAAAACCGACCACTGCATAGGGACTCCTGGCTATTTGCCAGCTTCCTGCCTAGCCCTGAAGGTTTTCTTCGGGGCTTTTTTGATCTTACTAATCATTCATTTGCTTGATTTTAATGATTTTCTTACGATTACAATGCAAATCATGCGTATACTGATGTAACGACACATCAAAGATTGAGATTACATGAATAAGTGCATATTAAACGGACTCTTCTTCGTTGGTTCTTTCACCTTGGTTGGCTGCACCGCGACGGATAGCATGCCGACAGAAACTAAACAACCTGCCCCTAAAATCAACAGTGTTAGTGCTGAAGTCATTTCCAGTTGGATTGATAGTAAGGTTTTAGCCCCTGAAGGGCTGTCGCTCGAGCAAGACAATCTACGTTATCTATCGGGTAGCGCCGACCTAAACAGCGACGGAAAGACAGAACACATAGTGTTGCTTCAAGATCGCTATTTCTGTGGTAGTGGTGGCTGCTCTGCATATATGTTTGATAATGAGGGAAACGTTATTAATCGAATGTCGGTAACTCGCACGCCTATTGTACTAGCCAACAGTTACAGTAATGGTTGGCAGGACTTTATCGTTTGGAGTAATGGCTCATATCGACTCATGAGTTACAACGGTGAGTCTTATCCAAGTAACCCGTCACTAGAGCCAAAGGTGGATCGAGACGCTAACCAGCAGGCGGCAATCGCAAATGTAATGGCGACAGAGCTTTATCAGCAAGACGGCTATGACATTCTGCCCGCAGAATCAAAAACCTTGTGGACGCCAGCTAACGTTTACCACTTTACCTTCAAGCACTACGGTGACCCGCATAGCGCTTATCAAGCAACGGTGGATATGAGCAGTGGGGAAGTAGACATTGTAGCCGTTCCGGCTGCGGAATAAAAAACACCTCCCTTAACCGGAATTAAAGGGAGGTGCTAAATGCCAAATTCGAGGGTGGCATTGTTAACCGGAGTCGCTCTAATTAGGCTGCGACTTCTTGCTTCGCTTCTGCTTTGCTTTTTAAGAATGCGTAAGTAAAGCCAGTTACCGCTGTACCCGCTGCAATAGCCACTAAATACATTAATACTGGTGAAATTGCGTTAGGAATTAGCAGCACGAATAGACCGCCGTGTGGTGCCATTAATTTCGCACCGAATAGCATCGATAGGGCACCAGTAAGCGCGCCACCTGCCATACAAGATGGAATCACGCGCATTGGATCTTTCGCAGCAAATGGAATTGCGCCTTCAGAGATGAAACACAGGCCCAAGACAAATGATGCTTTACCAGCCTCACGTTCATTTTGTTCAAATTTGTTCTTCGCAATGAAGGTCGCTAAACCCATACCTAGCGCAGGAACCATACCTGCGGCCATGATTGCCGCCATTGGCGCGTAAGTTTGTGAAGCCAGAAGGCCAACACCAAATGCGTAAGCGGCTTTGTTTACCGGGCCTCCTAGGTCGAAACACATCATTGCGCCAAGGATAATACCCAGTAGTACTGCACTGTCAGATCCCATGTTGTTTAGGAAGTCAGTCAGGCCGTTCATGATGCCTGAAACTGGGCCGCCTACGATGTAGATCATGACAAGTCCGGTGAACAATGTTGCCACAAATGGAATGATCAGAATCGGTTTAAGCGCCTCCATCGATTGTGGCAGTTTCACCTTATCTGCGAGGAGTTTTGCTGCGTAACCGGCAATGAAGCCAGCTGCGATACCGCCAAGGAAACCTGCGCCAGTAGAACTTGCTAGCATACCACCAACAAGACCAGGAGCCAGACCAGGACGGTCAGCGATTGAAAACGCAATATAGCCAGCAAGTACAGGAATCATCAGTGCGAATGCAGAGCCACCACCAATGTTCATCAAGGCTGCTGCTAGTGTGCCTTCTTCTTTAAATGCTTCAATACCGAACACGAAAGATAGTGCGATGATCAAACCACCTGCAACGACAACAGGAAGCATGTGCGAAACACCCGTCATTAGGTGTTTGTAAGCGCCTTTTTTCTCTTCGGTGGTAGATGAAGAGTTAGCTGAACCAGAATGCTGATACACAGTGGCTTGCTCGAATGCTTTGTCCATCTCTTCGGCTGTTTTTTTCAGAGCTGGACCTGTTTTCGTGCGGTACATCTTTTTGCCGTTAAAGCGATCAAGTGGCACTTCAATATCCGCAGCAATGATCACCAGATCGGCGTCTGCAATTTCTTGCTCAGTCAGTTGGTTTTTAGCGCCAACTGAACCACGAGTTTCCACCTTGATTTGATGGCCACGACGCTTGCCTTCTTCTTCTAAAGCTTCTGCCGCCATAAAGGTATGCGCAACGCCAGTAGGGCAAGCGGTGATTGCAACAATTTTCTTCGCTGCTGATGTTGTATCTGCAGTGATAGGGGCTGCAAGTGTGGTTGCTTTTTCAAGTAAAGTGGCGTTTTCAACCGCTTGCTGGAGAAACGCAGTTGCGTCTTTTGCTATTTCGCTAATTTCCGCTTGGTAAACCTTTTTTCCTACAAAACGAGAAGTGTCGACGCTAGTATTTGCCGCAATGACAATGACTTCGGCTTGTTCAACGTCAGCTTCCGTCAATAGTGTTGGTTCAACCACACTTGATTGACATTCTATTTTGGCATTCCAGTTTAATTTTGCGGCGGCTTGTTCTAGTAATCCTGCCGCAAGGATGCTATTTGCTACACCGCTCGGACAGGCAGTAATAATGGCAATATTCATACGATAACCTTCTGTTCCTTAGTTTTGTTCTAAGTTTGTAATAGGGTAAAGCGCGCTAACTTCAGTTTGTCGCTTGATATTTTCCAGTTCTTCCTGACTGGTTAGCCCTACGCCAACTTGACTAACTGCCAAAGCAGAAAGTGCCGTAGCGAAGCGCAATAAATCGTTTTTAGGCATCAGTTGCATGTGGCCCCAACACAAGCCAGCGACCAGCGTATCGCCTGCGCCAACGGTGCTCACGACATTCATTCGAGGCGGTTTTGCACTAAGCCATTCGCCTTGGTTGAGCCACATAACACCGTCAGGTCCCATAGAAACCACGATGTTTTCTATGCCTTTGTCGCTCAGTGTTTGCGCAGCAGCTTGGCATTGTTCTGGCGTTGAAAGGTGCTCGCCGACAAAGTCACTTAGCTCTTCGTCGTTTGGTTTGATCAACCAAGGATGAGCGTCGATGCCTGCGCGTAGTGCTGCTTTGCTGCTATCGAACAACACTTTCTTGCCTTGCTGATGCAGCTTCTCAATCCATGCTGCGCATTGCTCTGCAGTAACACCGACCGGTAGGCTGCCTGCCAATACAAAGTAATCATGCGTCTCCGCTAGACGAAATAGTGTCTCCTCAAAGCGAGTAATTTCGTCGGTCGTTACTTGAACGCCAGGGAAGTTGATATCACTGACGTTGCCATTGGCCTCAACTAGCTTAACGTTGATACGAGTGGCACCCTCTACTTCCACAAATTCATTCTTAACGTTGATGTCATTGAAAAGCTGATGAAATAGCTCAGGGTTATCTTTACCGAGAAAGCCGGTAACCGTAACGTCTGCGCCTAAATCGCTCAATACTTTTGCTACGTTGACACCTTTACCAGCAGCGTGGAGATTGCTTTGCTGTACTAAGCTCACGGAACCAACGTTTAGTTCATTTACTGAGCCTGTTAAATCCAATGCCGGGTTGAGCGTAATAGTGACAACCTTATTTGTTTTGTTTGTCATATCGGATCCTTAACCTTCACCAAGGCCAGAAGCGATTGCATTTCCGATAGACTCCAAGGCTTGCGGGGCATCAGGGCCTTCTGCTGTAAATTGAAGTTGGTGACCGTGCTTAACGCCCAGCGCGATAACTTTCATTAGGCTCTTCGCGTTTACTGCTTTTCCATCTCCGTCTAGGTTGGCAACACGTATAGTGGATTCAAACTTTTTCGCTTCTGCGACTAACATTGCCCCCGGACGAGCATGTAGGCCGTGAGAGTTTTTGATTTTAAATACAGCGGTATTGCCTTCTTCTGAAGATGCGGCTGTGACTTCTTCACCTTTGAACAAAGCAAGAATCTGTTCTACTGATGCATCTAAAAGCTTGCCGTGTTCATTGTTAAACACAATATTAGAAAGCGTTTTTAGGATAGGTTGGTGAGCATTGTTACATGCTGCGAACGCGAAAAGTGCACGCACTTTTTGACCTTCATATTCGCAGTCGTTTGCCGTCGAGACAAATGACACACCTGTGCGAGTGACATGTTTGTCACTGCCAATTAACCACAGGCCATTACCTAAGTGAGTTGGTTGTTTGGTAACGAGATCGGCAACGAATTCGTTATCAGCACATCCCGTATTTTTCAACAGACCACCTGCTACAGCACTCATCTGTAGCATGTCGCTCGCAGGGAACATCAGTTGAATTAAAGAAGCGTCAAAGTCTGCTTCAAGCTGAACATCACCGTGCAGTAGGGCGATGATTTCGTCTTCATTTTTTGCATTACGCAGACGCTCTTCTACGCCATCTGCGCCTAGCACTTTGGTGAGCTGTTTAAGAATGCCAAGGTGCTCATCAGATTTAGCTGCGATACCGATAGCGACGAACACAGTATTGCCATCACCCCAGTCGACACCTTGTGGGAAGTGATGCACAGCAACACCCGTTGTTTTCACCATTGCACGAGTGTCGGTTGTACCGTGCGGGATGGCGATACCGTTCCCCAAAAACGTAGAGTTTTGGTTTTCACGGTTTAGCATGCCTTCAACGTAACCGCGTTCAACTAGGCCTTTATCAGTCAGGCTATGAGCAATACTCTTTATTGCTTCAAACTTATCTGTCGCTGATTGCGAGAGGGTAATGTCGTTCTTATTTAGCTTAAGCATGGTGCTTCTCCAGCCTTAAGGTATCAATTTAAAAATGTATTCTGTGTGAGAAGTTGAACGCCGCTTCTTCTGAGCGCTTATCACTCCTCAAACCTTTTATCTTTCAAGCTAAATCGATTCAGCTTGTTGGTAAATTTTTTTAAAAGACTCAGAAAAACTGTTTTAAAAACTGACGTTAACAAACGAGCCTTTGCCGCTGTCCTATAGCCTAGCTCACAAATTGGTTTGTTGCGTGTTCGGGTGATTTACGTCAATTTTTAAGTTTTGCTGAATCCTTTCAGCTTTTATACTGAATCGGTTCAGCTTATAATTCAACTTATCGAAAGATCGTTGATGTATTAATATGATCGCGCGCACAGAATAAGGTTTAGAATATGACACTGGATGAAATAGCCAAATTAGCGGGTGTTTCTAAGACAACTGCAAGCTATGTGATTAACGGAAAAGCGCAGAAATACCGCATCAGCGAGAAGACTCAGAAAAAGGTGATGGCCGTTGTAGATGAGTACAATTATAAGCCAGATCATGCGGCGTCTTCCTTGCGGGCAGGTAATTCACGCTCATTTGGGCTTATCATCCCAGACTTAGAGAACACTAGTTATGCGCGTCTTGCAAAGCTGATAGAGCAGAACTCTCGGAAAGCGGGGTACCAAATTTTGATTGGCTGCTCTGATGATGATCCTGATACAGAGCAAAAGGTGGCGGAAGCATTAGTCAGTCGTCGCATTGATGCGTTGTTTGTGGCAAGTGGTATGCCCACTGCAAACGAGTATTACCTTAAGTTGCAAAATTCTGGTACGCCAGTTATCGCGCTAGACCGTCCAATGGATGATGAGCACTTTTGTTGTGTCATCAGCGAAGATTTTGATGCCGCACTTGAACTCACTCAGTCAGTACTGTCAGAGGATATTAAGTCCATTGGCTTAATCGGTGCATTGCAAGATCTTCAAGTCTCAAAAGAGCGTGAGCTCGGTTTTCTATCTGCTTCTCAACAAGGTGGCAAAACGGCAACAGTGGGTTATGGACAACACTTCTCCCGGGAAGAAGGCAAGAAAGTCTTAGAGAGATGGTTAATAGAGAACGCATTGCCAGATGCCATTGTTACAACGTCATACACACTGTTAGAAGGTGTGTTGGATGTAATGCTAGAAAAACCAGAACTGATGGGAAAGGTGCGTTTAGCGACATTTGGTGATAATCGACTGCTGGACTTCTTGCCTGTGAAAATCAACTCTTTGCCTCAACAGTTTGAGTTGATCGCGGACAGCGCAATGGAGTTAGCACTCAACGCTTCCGCCAAGCGTTACAAGCCTGGCGTAGAACTTATCCCGCGTAAAATTGTGAAACGTCACTAAGTAACTAAATAGGTTGCTCAAAGCTTTACTTCAGCCGTCAGCGCCACAAATGCGTGGTCGCTGGCGTTTTTATCTCTGTCATAAATCGGGTTGATCAGATGTTGGTTAGACACCTGATAGTCAACAACCTCGGCAACCGATATATCTGATAAGGTGTCAAACTCTTGTGAGAGCAAGATATAGTCGAGTACATTCCCAGTGGAAAAATGATAGTGCGTGGCTGGGCGTTCATCCTTCAGGGTGTCACTTTGCAATAACCAACCATCTTTGAGTTGTAATTCAGTGACGCAGTCACCAGTGTTGGATACCAATGAGCTGTTAACGCTGATAGGAGTGATAGGTTGATTCATATCGCCCATTAACACTGTCGGCATTGGTTCTTTTCGATACCTCTTTTGCATCGCGTCTCTTAACATCGCTGCTTCCCAGCCTCTTTGCTGGGTGGATAACCAGCGCCCAATAATCGTGCTAGACGTTTCTGGTTGTTCTGAGTCGGCTGGGCGTTGAGATTTCAGGTGCGTTACGTAAACGGCGATATGCCCAAGTACAGGATGTATTACTTGGGCATAGATAGGTTTGCGACTGAACTCTGGAACAACACTTACTCCAAAAGGCTCAAGCGTTGCTAAGTCAAACTCTACCGCTTGTACTTTTTCTATTGGAAACCGAGATGCGATTGCCACAACAGGGCTTGAGTAAATGTACTCATCCTCAACATGTGGGGTGTCAACGGTCGCAAAGTAGGGGTAGCCGATGGTTGAAAAAAATGTCTGGGTCTTCTCGATACTGAACACTTCTTGTAAACCAATCACGTCGCCTTCCAGTTTTTCAACTTGACGTTGCGTCCACGAAAGTTTGTCTCGCCATTGCTCTAACGAGTATATGTTCTCGAAATCATAGTAGGCGTTAGGCGGTGCGACAAAATTAAACAAGTTCGCAGTGACAAAGGTAATTCTACTTGGTTGAGACAAAGTATTCGCTCTTTTCAACAATAACTTAGAGAGTATATACCTTCAGGTTGCGTAATTGCAGCTTCGTTTGAGCTACGCATCGGTATACAAGCTAACGAGCGACAAGTTAAATGGGTTAAGAGGTGCTCAAATGCCAAGGCGAATCGGTGATTGAACATCGCCAGAGGTTTCTATTTTTAAGCATTGCGTTTAAACTTCAGGGCATCAAATAGTAAGAGTAAGTAACATGACCCAAGATTACGACCACGAAGAGTATTTAGAAGGCGAAGAGATTGAGATCGAAGCGATTGGCATCGATGTTGATGCGCATCCAATCGAACTGTACAAGCTTTTTAAAATCGCAAACTTGGTCAGCGGTGGCGGCGAAGCAAAACATATCATCGAGGAAGGCTACGTCGCGGTGAATGGTGAACTAGAAACACGTAAGCGCCGCAAGATGTATGATGGTGACTTTTTTGAGTTTAACCAGGAATATTATGTTGTGGTTTGCGATGCGCCAGTAACCGAACCTGAAACGGCAGAGCAAAAAGCAGAAAAGAAAGCGAAGAAAGAAGCGCAATCTGCACGTAAAGAGAAATCTCGCCAAAGCAAGCCAGCTAAAGGCTCTGGACCTAAGTCAACAGGCCGAAAAGCAGCGCATAAAGAACGTAAAGCGCAGAAAGAAGCGTTGTCTCAGTCTGCTAAGAAAGGCAAAAAAGAAGACAAACCGCAAGCCACTCGTGATCCGAAGAGCGGTCGTAATTCTATTGATTTTTTCTAGGGAAATGAACGCTTAACTAAATAAGTGACATCTGAGTAAAACTAAAAAGCGCCGAGCATATTATATCGGCGCTTTTTTGGTTTCACTGTGCTGTAAGTGGGCAGTGTTAATGCACAGTCGTCTCGATGTTTAGGCTATCTGTCCAGTGATGAATGGCGCAAGGCTTTCCTAAGTAAAAGCCTTGGTAATAATCCAAATTAAGTTGATACATAGCTTGTAGCTGCACGTCTTCTTCAACCCCTTCTATAATGACTTTTGCTCCCATATGATCCGCTAGATCAACGGCGCTATGTATGGAAAAGGTTTCTCCGGCGCAGTAGTCTAGCAAATAGGAACGATCGATTTTGATGATGTCAGGGCAGAGCTGCTGAACACGTGCGATATCAGAATGTTGGGCGCCAAAATCATCGATAGCAAAGATAAAACCATTTGCTTTCATTAACTGTACGGCTTTGATTAATAAATCCGTATTTCCGCATGACTCTTCGACTACTTCAAAAACGACGTCTGATGGGCTCATACCAAGTTCGGAAAGGCGTTTGTAAAGCAGGCCGTTATCTTTAAAGCCCATGTCTTTGGTTAGTGTGAGTAGCGTTTGAGGCATGACGTTAAGAAACAGTTTGATCGGCGTCCCTGCGAAATAGCGTGCGAAATTTCGAATGTGCATTGCTCTAGATAAAAACTCTACACATAAGCGAAAGTAGGGATCAAGACCATTATTGGCCAGAAACACGTCAGGACGAATTAGGGAACCATCAATGTCACGAATACGCAGTAAGGCTTCCATACCAATAATACGTTGGCGTCTATCAAAAATTGGCTGATAAACACTGTGAAAAGTGAATTGATTGAGAACTACGTAATATTCACCAAGATTATCTTGTTTTATGTATCGCTCGTAGTCGGATTGATTCTTTAACTCCATGAAAAACGCCGAAAATTTAGCATCTTGCCAATGTAACAGGGTGCAATTCTGATTTGAAGAATCAAATGTGCCTAATTACATATGCGGTTGAGTTAATTTGAAATGGCTTCCGATTTTGCTTCAATATGGCGAAAAATAAGTGACAGACCAAAACAGATTAAGAAGTAAGCAAAGCCGACAATCAGCCAAATTTCAAATATATACCCTGATGAATTTGCCATCTCTGTCCCAACAAACGTCATTTCTTGTATCGAAATCAGTGAAACAATAGAGGTGTCTTTCACCAAAGAGATAGTTTGACCGGCAAGTGCAGGTGTTATTGATTTAAGCACCTGTGGCGCGATAACAAATCGGTATTTCACCCATCGAGACAAGCCCAATGAGTCAGCCGCTTCCCACTGACCTTGGTCGATACTTTGTAAACCACCGCGCACAACTTCTGCAATGTAGGCAGAAGAGAGTAAGCCGACGCATAACACGCCAGAGGCAAGGTTTTCCCAAAGGTTAGAAGGCCCAAACAGAAAGCGCTGTAGCGCATTTGGTTCGCCGTTGTAGTTTCGTAGAAGATCTTCCAAACCGAGTAACGGGATCAATTGGTTAGAAATGAAAAAGTAGAAAATAAAAACAAACACCAACGGAGGGATGTTTCTCACTAACTGGATAAACGCATTGGCAGGTGTGCGCAACCAAACGGAACGAGAGAAGCGTGCTAAGCCTAACAAAGTGCCAAACACTAATGCGAAGCTGATGCCCCAAATACTGAGCCTTAACGTCGAAATCAAACCTTGGAAGAAGTAGGGCAAACCACCATCTGCTCTAGGCGTGAAAAGTAATTCAAGCGCCTCTTTCCACTGCCACAAATAATGCACACCAACAGCGGACCGATGGTACAGCCAAACACCACCGATACCGCACATAACAAGTAGTACCCAGTCTAGTGTGTTTAACTGCGGTAAAAGGTAGCCTGTGCTGGATTTCGCGGGTGCTGTGCGAGTGGTAGTGTGTTCGCCCAAAAATTTGACTCCGATAAGTTATGGAAAAGTAAAATGGATGATTGGAGAGTATAGGCTCGCGGCGTCCACGAGCCATTTAGATTACTGGCCTTGCGCGACTTGATCTTGCCAATCTAATGTCGAGAACCAGTATTCATAACGTTGTTTTAACCATCCATCTTGGGTTCTTGCTTCAATCCATTTATTGAAAAAGGCCTTTTTATCTTCTTCCCCCAAGCGAACTGCAAAGGCTTCGTTACCTTGTGATAGTCGCTCAGAGAATGGAAGGAATAGTTTGTCGCTGTGTTTCACTGTCTCATGTTCTGGTTTTGGGCTAGAAGCAATGACCGCGTGGGCGTTACCATTCAGCACCTCTTGGAACGCTTGCGCGTCGTCATCAAATTGCAGGATCTTCGCTTTCGGGAAGGTTTCTCTGGCTACTTGAACGGTGAATGCGCCGCGACGAGCCGCAATTTTTACGCGTCGTGAGTCAAAATCCGAAAATTCGCTAAAACCAGAGGCGAGTTCTTTGTTTGCTGCTACTTGAACGCCTGAGTGCGAGTAGGGCTCAGTAAACAAGACGCTTTTGGAACGCTCAGGCGTAACCGACATGCCACCGATGATCACGTCGAACTTTTTCGCCAGTAGTGCGGGAATAATGCCATCCCACGCAGTCGGTACGAATTCCACTTTCAAACCTGAATCTTGTGCTAAGCGTTTGGCAACATCGATTTCAAAACCGATTAACTCACCTTGCTTGTTACGCATTGCCCAAGGTACAAATGTTGACATACCAACGCGCAAAGTGCCTCGTTCTTTGATTTGATCTACATTGGGTGTGGCGACATCTTCTTTCGCGATTGTAGGCATAGCGATGGCTAGCCCTAATAATGCAGTAATGGTCGCTTTGAATAACTTCATGTTATCTCCTTATAATTTGCGCCAACTGGCTCCGAGTTTGTGTTCTAGCCTTGCAGACAAGCCAGAAAGTGACAGAGTGAGAGCAAGATAAATTGCTGCCACGGTAAACCAAATTTCGAACGGCATCGCCGTCTCTGAGACGATGTTGCGTGCCTGTGTTGTTAGATCAAAAATCGCCATCACGCTTACAATGGAAGAGTTTTTGATCAAAGAAACCACTTCATTGGTTAATGGCGGTAATGTGCGCTGTAAAACCTGAGGAAAAATTACGTCTTTGTAGGTGTAAAACGGTGATAGCCCGAGAGTTTGTGCTGCTTCGAATTGCCCTTTAGGAATACTGTTTAAACCTGCACGGAATATTTCCGCGGTGTAGGCACCTTGGAAAAGGGACAATGCCAAAACGGCGGTGCTGAATCGGTCCAAACCAATCACCGGGCCAAACACGAAGTAGAGTAAATAGATTTGCACCAACAACGGCGTGTTACGTATTACTTCGACATAAGTGGTACCAATAACATTGCCGACTTTCGAATCGCTAAGCCTTAGTAACGCGGTAACCAACCCTAATACTAAGGTAAAAAATAGACTAATAGCCGAGATGTTAAGCGTTACCAATAGCCCATCAATAAGTTCTGCCGGCCACCATTCGCCATCTTCATAAAAAGCGATGTAATCAGGTACGCGCTCCCATTGCCATTGATAGCCCATAGCGTCGGCACCAGAGTCCAACACCCACACAATCGCGATGAAGAGGAGCGTCATTTGCAGTATAGCTTGAAGGACAGGTTTGATTACGCGAACTATCATCAGTAACTTAAAATTTGGTTCAAAAATGCTTGGGTTCGTGGATGCTGTGGTGTCTCAAATAAGGCGACTGGAGAGTTCATTTCCACGATTTGGCCTTCATCCATAAATACCACGCGGTTCGCTACTTTTTTGGCAAATCCCATTTCATGCGTGACGCAAATCATCGTCATTCCGCTTTGAGCCAGCTCAACCATGACATCCAACACTTCGTTGATCATTTCCGGATCAAGTGCTGAAGTTGGCTCGTCAAACAGGAGTAAATCCGGTTCCATACACAAGGAGCGGGCAATCGCGACGCGTTGCTGCTGACCGCCAGAAAGCTGGATAGGATACTTACTCGCTTGCTCTTCAATATTGACTCGCTTTAGGTAATGTTTTGCGCGTTTTTCAGCTTCTTGTTTTGATAATTTGAGTGTGCGAATCGGCGCTAAGGTGAGGTTTTCCAGTACAGTCAAGTGAGGAAAAAGGTGAAAGTGTTGGAACACCATGCCGATTTTACCGGGCTTGAGAGATTTTGCGTGAGAAGGCTGGTCGAACACATGAAGCTGGCCTTCTTGAATCGATTCAAGATGGTTGATGCAACGAATGAGCGTTGATTTTCCGGAACCTGAAGGGCCACACACCACGACGATCTCGCCAGAATGCACGGAGAAGTTGATGTCTTTTAGAGCGTGGTAATCGCCATACCACTTATTTACGTCGCTAAACTCAACGACGGGAGTATTCTCTTTCAAAGGGGCACGCTATAACGGAAAAATATCCTTTTACAATAGCAAGTTGTGCGCGTAATTTCATTAAGAATAAGCTAATGTTTAGGCGATGATTTTAAGACTCTATTCAGATCGCTTACAAGATACATCCATGTTTCTTTAATGTTGGTGCAGTCTAGAGTATGACTAACTCAGTTCAACGAGATACGGATAACGAACAACAATCGCAACAACAGACATAACCATTAATGTCTGTGCAGAATAGTAGGTCACCATGACAACTTGTCGTGAAAATATTGACCGTCCTCCAAAGCGTTCGAAAGCCAATACGATGCCAGAGATAATAAAGATAAAGCTTCCGAGCACTGCAAAGGAGGAGGATTGTGTTTTCCCACTCAAATAATACTCGATCGAAGCCCAGCACATAGTCATCAGTACCAATATATAACTAGCAACTGGCCGTTTTTCTTTACCGAGATCCGGTCGGAACAACCAGTAGACGCATATACCGAGTCCGAACAAGGCAATTGGGAGCCAAGGTGTAAAATGCCACGCTGACATGATGGCAAAACCATAACTATAGGAGAGATGGGCAGAGCAAAAGAGCACTAATCCTGTAATGAACTTGTCTCTAGGGAGCATTAATAACACGTCACCAAGCAACGAGAGCGATAAGCCAATCAAAATCCAATGCGCATATGGCATTGGGTAAGCCGGGGACTGAATTAAAATACCAAGCATACAGAGCACTGGTAATGGTTTAGAAACGTAAAAGAGCCATTTAGAGCCTTTACGGATACTGATGATATGTATGAATGCTAATACGACAACAACTAGCCACATAAAGTGTTTTCTCGAACAGACAAAATTATGTAGTACATCACTACAACAAATCAAAACTTAATTAACGAGTTAACTCGTTCTTTGATCTCAATTATTTTTATTTGTGTAAAGCTGGACAGTTGTCTCTTTACTAACCAACACGGCCGATTTTTTGTCTGGAGGGAATCGTTGTTTTTAGAAGCCTCCTCGTTTTGAACGTGATGTGGCTTACAAAATAGCATAAAAAAACGGTATTGTGACTGTTAAGTCACAATACCGTTAAACCCTAGGAAGGGCAGTGAAGAATTGTTGCAGTTATGAGACAGCTAACTCTAAGATTTCTCGGCTACGTTCAAGTGTGATCGCCTGGTTTTCACCTAAAACAGTCATGCCGTGTTTGTTTAGTTGATCAATGATGGCATCGATAGCTTGTTCACGGCTCTCACCATAGTTTTCGAGCTTAGTTGCGACATCAAGTTGATGATAAAACGCTTCGATAGATTCGATTGTGCGCTCTGCTAAATCCTCACCTGCTTCAAGACCAAATACGTTGCGACCCATTTGTTCTAACTTAGGGCGCTTAAACTGCATTTGGTTACGAAGTAACGACGGTTGGACAATTGCAAGAGAACGCGCATGATCAACGCCCCATAGAGCCGTTAATTCATGGCCGATCATATGTGTCGCCCAGTCTTGTGGAACGCCACTACCAATTAACCCATTCAATGCTTGGTTAGCAGACCACATTAAGTTTGCGCGCCACATATCGTCGTCTCGTTCCGCAAACTGTTCTCCGAGTGTTTTTAAAGTTTTCAGCAGTGTTTCTGCGTAACCATCTTGAACCATTGCACCGGTAGGAAGCGTCAAGTATTGCTCACATACGTGCACCCATGCGTCAACAATGCCGTTGATAAGCTGGCGTTCTGGCAGTGTTTTCATTACATCTGGGTCTAACACGGCAAATTTTGGCTGCACTGCTGGAGACATGAACGGAAGTTTGTCTTGAGTTTCTTTTTTAGTGATAACTGCGCCCATGTTTGACTCTGAGCCTGTTGCTGGCAATGTCAAAATTGCAGCTAGAGGCGTCGCTTCAGTGACTTGGTGCTTACCAATCATGATATCCCAACCATCACCATCATACTTTGATGCCGCTGCTACGTATTTGGAGCCATCGATGACTGAACCACCACCTACCGCTAAAATAAAGTCAACGCCATGCTCTTTTACCATTGCGACTGCTTTATCGAGTGTTTCTTTGGTTGGGTTTGGTTCAACACCTGAAAACTCTAGCCATTCATGTGCCTCAAGAGCTTCTGCTACTTGGTCGTACACGCCATTTTTTTTGATGGAGCCACCACCGTATACCACTAAAACTTTTTGGTCGGATGGGATAGCTTCTTTGATTGCAGCGATTTGTTTTTGACCAAAGAAAATCTTGGTTGGGTTTACATAAGAAAAGTTCATTATTAGCCCTCTTGCTTCCAGTGAAGGAGATTGAATACATGCATATTAGTCCTGATTAACGATCGTTAACAGGTCGATTTCTGCAAATAATTTGCCTATTTCTACAAAATTAATGCTCTTGAGCTAGAAAGTTAAAGTCGAGAGGAAGTATAGTGCTCGAAACGATAATAGAGACCAAACTCGTTGGTCATTGATGGAGCGCTCTAATGCACACTCTCGCAGATATCATGCAGCAATATGTTGAAAAGCAGGGGCTGCATGACCTAGAAGGTATGAAGAAAACAGCGATAGATGGCGTATGGTTTTATCGCAGTAGCAAAGGGAATCATCGCCAGCCGTTTGTCTATCAGTCCGGCATCATCGTATTGGGTCAAGGGCATAAGAACATTCATATTGGTGATACACCAGTGCAATATGGGCCCGATGATTACCTTGTTGTCGGGGTTCCCATGCCACTAGAGTGCGAAGCGTTTGCGACAAACAATGAGCCTTTACTTGGCATTTCGATAGATATTTCGCCAACGCTTCTTCATAAACTCGTTAAAAAATTAGAGGCTGAGAAATTCAGTAATAAGTGTCTGGATGCAACCCGTTGCGGCCTTAAGTCGGTACGTATGAATGAAGGTATGTTGGATGCGTGCAAGCGGTTAATGAAAGCAATGTGTAACGAGCTTGATGTCATCATGCTTGGCGAGCTGCTTCTTGAGGAAATTGTGTATCGTACTTTGGTGAGCAAAGAGGGGTATGTCTTATTTGACCTAGCACATCAAGAAGGTTCTTACGCGAGGGTCGCTAAAGCACTAAATCGCGTGCATCAAGCGTATCATGAACAGTTGAACGTACAAGCATTGGCTGAAGAAGCCAACATGAGTGTGTCTGCTTTCCATCAAGCATTTCGCAATGTCACGCTTGAATCTCCGTTGCAATATATTAAGAAAGTTCGACTTAACAAAGCGCGCGAATTGATCCAGTTAGAGGGGAGACGTGTTAATGATGCAGCGAGAATGGTCGGGTACACGAGCCCATCACAGTTTAGTCGCGAGTACAAGCGGCATTTTAATGAAACGCCAAGGTCAACAAAGGCTTAGTGATCTTTATTTCAAAATGGCGACTTTTTTTACCTTTTTTATTAATTTGCGAGTGACATATTTATTTGAGTTATAAAATTAGTTACTGGTGCCAAATAATAGGTACGTTGTTGCAATCATTTAGTGGATTGTTGCGAGGCGGTGTGGAAAACTCGTAAATAGATAGTGTGAAATCACCAACTTGTACTTAAGTTATTTTACGTCGAAATAAAAGTATAGATGCGTTTCGTTTAGCGCATTTAGTATTGTTTTAACAATAACTTAAGGAAGAGCGATTATGCACCTTAACAACGGCAACGCAGTGAAAAACGTGTTCACACTAAGCACACTCACCGCTTCTTGTCTTATGGCCTTCAATAGCTACGCAGCAGTTGACTGTGCCCCTCTAGAAACTTGGCAATCATCAAAAGTTTATAACGGTGGCGACCAAGTTCAGCATGAAGGTAATGCTTATAAAGCGCGTTACTGGACGCAAAACAACAATCCAGCGCAATCTGGTGAGTGGGGCGAGTGGGAAACACTTGGCGCTTGTGATGGCACTGGACCGGTTGATCCACCTCAGAATGAAGTCCCGACTGTTACTCTGACATCGCCTTCTGCGTCGGCTTCTGTGACTGCGGGGGATGTTGTTAACCTAGCTGCAGATGCAGCAGATACTGATGGGACTGTTAGCAAAGTAGAGTTCTTTGTTGATGGTGTATTAGTTGGTCAGGCAACGTCTGCGCCGTATGCTGCATCGTGGACAGCAACTGAAGGACAGCACGAGTTCTCTACCAAGGCCTATGACGATGCAGGTGCCGTTAGTACGGCAAGTGTTGTGACGTTAACTGTGGCATCAGCGCAACCTGGTAACGAAGCGCCGACAGTGGATGTCGTGCTTTCTGCGAACTCTATTGACCTGGGTGGTTCCGTCACACTGACTGCAAATGCTACGGATGCGGATGGTACCGTTGCTAAAGTTGATTTTTATGTTGCAGGTGTGCTTGCTGGCACTGCTACAACAGCGCCATACACGCTGGATGTAACCCCTTCACAAGTTGGCTCATTAAGTGTTTATGCGAGAGCAACCGATGATGCTGGAGCAACAGCAGATTCTGCACTTGCAACGTTAACGGTAAACGGCGGCGCAGTGACATCTAATTGTCGTCCTGATGGTCTTTATCAAACAACGGGTGTAGATGTTCCTTACTGTTCTATTTATGACGAAGAAGGCCGTGAGAAAATGGGGGCTGATCACCCACGTCGTGTAATCGGCTACTTCACCAGTTGGCGATCAGGTGACGACCCACAAGCGACTTACCTTGTTAAAGACATTCCTTGGGAACAACTTACTCACATTAACTACGCGTTTGTGAGCATTGGTTCTGAGGGCAAAGTAAACGTTGGCGACGTTAATGATCCTAACAACCCTGCTACAGGTAAAACTTGGCCAGGCGTTGAGGTAGATCCTGCCCTTGGTTTTAAAGGTCATTTTGGTGCACTAGCAACTTACAAGCAAAAACATGATGTTAAAACGCTAATCTCGATTGGTGGTTGGGCTGAAACGGGCGGTCACTTCGATACGAACGGCGATCGTGTAGCTGATGGTGGCTTTTACACCATGACGACGAATGCGGACGGTTCTATTAATCATGCTGGTATTGAGAAGTTCGCAACTTCAGCCGTTGAAATGATGCGTCAGTACAAGTTCGATGGCCTGGATATCGACTATGAATACCCGACGTCAATGGCTGGTGCTGGTAACCCTTACGACAAAGACTTCATGGAACCACGTCGTCAGTATTTATGGGCGTCTTACCAAGAGCTGATGAAAGTATTGCGTGAGAAACTTGATGCGGCATCCGCACAAGATGGTATTCATTATATGCTGACTATCGCAGCACCATCTTCAGGTTACTTGCTACGTGGGATGGAAACCTTCGATGTAACTAAGTACCTAGACTACGTAAACATCATGTCTTACGACTTGCATGGGGCTTGGAATGATCACGTTGGTCATAACGCGGCTTTATTCGATACAGGTAAAGACTCGGAGCTAGCGCAGTGGAACGTATACGGTACTGCTGCATACGGTGGTATCGGTTACTTGAACACAGACTGGGCTTACCATTACTTCCGTGGTTCTATGCCAGCAGGTCGTATCAACATTGGTGTTCCTTACTACACCCGTGGTTGGCAAGGTGTTACTGGTGGCGAAAATGGCCTTTGGGGCCGAGCGGCACTACCAAACCAAGCAGAGTGCCAACCGGGCACAGGTGAAGGTGAGAAGAACAACTGTGGTCACGGCGCTATTGGTATCGACAACATGTGGCATGATACCGACCCTAAAGGAAACGAAATGGGCGCTGGTTCTAACCCAATGTGGCATGCTAAGAACCTAGAAAACGGTATTTGGGGCTCTTACGCAGCTGCTTACGGTCTCGACCCAGTCAACGATCCTTCAGATAAGTTTGTTGGTACTTATACTCGTCATTACGATAGCGTTGCTGTGGCACCTTGGTTGTGGAACGCAGAGAAGAGCGTATTCCTATCTACGGAAGATAAAGCTTCTATCGAGGTGAAAGCCGATTACGTTATCGATAAAGAGATCGGCGGTATCATGTTCTGGGAACTAGCAGGTGACTACAACTGTTACGTACTGGATGCAAATGGTAATCGTACGGCAGTAGATGCAACTGAACAAGCTTGTGCGGCGGGTAATGGTGAATACCACATGGGTAACACTATGACCAAAGCTATCTACGACAAGTTTAAGTCTGCGACGCCTTACGGTAACAAAGTAGCGACTGGTCCAACACCAACTGAAGCAGTAGACATTACTGTTAGTGTTGGCGGCTTCAAAGTTGGCGACCAAAACTACCCAATTAACCCGAAAATCACGTTTACGAACAACACTGGTCAAGCGATCCCTGGCGGTACTGAATTCCAATTCGATATCCCAGTATCTGCGCCGGACAACGCGAAAGACCAATCAGGTGGTGGTTTGAAAGTAATTGCTTCTGGACATACTCGAGCAAACAACATTGGTGGCTTAGATGGCGTAATGCACCGTGTGTCGTTCTCTCTACCAGCATGGAAAGACTTGCCGGCGGGCGGCACTTACGAGCTTGATATGGTTTACTACCTACCAATCTCTGGTCCTGCTAACTACTCAGTGATTTCTGGTGGTAAAGAGTTTGCGTTTAAGTTTGAACAGCCAGCTCTACCAATTGGTGATCTCAATGCGGGCACGGGTGGTGGTACCACTGAACCAGGTACGTGTGATACGACAGGTTTAGTGACATACCCAGCTCTGCCACAAACGGATTGGGCAGGTAATCCAAGCCACGCTAACCAAGGTGATAAGATCATCCACAACGGTGTGGTTTACCAAGCGAACTGGTGGACAGCGGCTGAACCGGGTACAGATGGTAGCTGGTCAACGGTATGTAACATCTAATTATTATGGATTATTTGTTATAGCCTAATGTTTACAGGCACTTAAACAAAAGCGCACGATGATTATCGTGCGCTTTTTTGTTGTGATAGTTTGTCGTTTAATCGAATTGGTAACTTTCGGGTATGACGACAATACCTTTGTCTGAGATTTTAAATCGCTTCGCATCTTCAAGTTTGTTGATGCCAATTTGAGTATGTGGCGGAATACGAACATGTTTATCAACTATGCAGTTGACCAACTGACTTCCTTCACCGACTTCTACGTCATCAAAAATGATGGAATCGACTATCGTTGCACTATCTTGAATGCGTACATTAGAGGAAATAATGGAGTGCTGTACCGAGCCTCCGGAATTGATGACACCGGTAGCAATGATGGAGTTAATAAAAATGCCTTCATTACCCGTGGCCGACGATACAGTACGAGCTGGTGGAAACTGCGGCTCGTAAGTACGAATCGCCCAATTGGACTGATAAAGGTTCATTGGTGGCACAGGTTCTAGTAGATCCATATTCGCTTCATAGAAGGAATCAATGGTACCCACGTCGCGCCAATAGCAATCTTTATCGACGCGCCCTTTACTGCCACAGAATTGATAAGCGTAAACGGATTCGGTATCAATCAGCTTAGGTATGATGTCTTTTCCGAAGTCATGGCTTGATGAATCGAGTTTTGAGTCTTCTTCAAGCGCTTCTTTCAAAACATCCATATCAAAGATATATATTCCCATAGAAACAAGGCTTCTGGTCGCGCTTCCAGGAAGAGTAGGTGGGGTTTCAGGTTTCTCTATAAACGAAGTAACGAGCCCGTTTGCTGCGGTGCCCATTACACCGAATGCTGAAGCATCCTCTACGGGAACATCCATACAGGCAACGGTGAGCTTAGCACCTTTCTCTTTATGCTCTTCAAGCATTGCAGCGTAGTCCATTCGATAGATATGATCGCCGGATAACACAACCACATACTTTGCATCATTTCGCGATAGCAACCACATGTTGTGATAAATCGCATCGGCGGTTCCTTCATACCATGCACCACCTTTGCGCATTTGTGGTGGAACAGCAGTAATGTACTCGCCTAGCTCTGGATTGAATATCGACCAGCCGTCTCGTAAGTGTTTTTGAAGTGAATGAGATTTATATTGGGTTAAAACAAGGATCTTGCGTAAACCCGAATGTAAACAATTGGTTAGTGTGAAATCTATAATTCTATATTTTCCGCCAAAAGGTACGGCTGGCTTGGTTCTGTCATCGGTGAGTGGGCTGAGTCTAGACCCCATCCCTCCTGCTAAAATTACGGCGAGTGCGTCTTCCATAGTATTCCCTTTCCCTTTTCTGACATGCATCAAAACGGTGCTAACCTGAAGGAGGTGGTATGCAACGCAGAGGTTTTGAAAAGCATGTGCTAATGTGCTTATTAGTGAAAAGTCTACTACAAGAATCGAGCCATAGAATATCTCCTTAAAAATCAAGGAGGTTAAAATTTCACTGTAAGACAACTGCACCATATTAGTGAAACGCTAAATAGCCCGTGCATCAAATTGGCGCAAAATTGTAGAAAGGAGAAGTCAACAAGTATGGATTTACAATGTAAAGTGGCGACAAAACAAGAAGATAAATAGGGTTTTCTAGCTTAATAACTATGGCCAAACAAGGCTTAGGGTTAGCGTCTTAACTCTAAAGGTCTAAAACAGGCGCGTTGATGTAAGGCAGGAGAGCTTTGTATCAACGATTCAAGAGTAGAAGGCCTGAGACAACTCTTTTCACAGTTGTTGAGAGTGAGTGGATAGGTAAGTAGACCACTCACTCAATGAATATGCTCACTTCACTGATAGCGATACGTTATCACTGCACTAAGAGAGACCGACGATATTTCCTTCATCATCAAGATCTAAGTTCATAAATGCGGGTTTATCAGGTAAGCCTGGCATCGTCATCACGGTACCAGATAATGCATAAACGAATCCTGCGCCCGCACACAAGCGCAGCTCGCGGATTGGGACGGTAAAACCAGTTGGTGCGCCTTTGACTGCGGAGTCTGTGGTTATCGATAATGGTGTCTTCGCGATGCAAACCGCTAAGTTGTTAAAACCTAGATTTTCAAAATGGTTGAGCTGTTCAGTCGCGATAGGAGTCATTTCTATATTGGTTGCGCCATAGCCCGCTTCACATACTGCCATGAGCTTTTCGAGTAATGATTGCTCTTTGTTGTATAACGGACAAAACTCTACAGGCGTGGTACACGCATCAATAACATGTTGAGCTAGTTCCGTTGCGCCTTGTCCGCCTTGCGAAAAAGCGGTGCTGATGGCTACTTTAACTTCGGGATTAAATTGGTGAATCAGATCTTCAAGAGCTTTAAGCTCTTTCACACAATCTTGTGGAAACTGATTAATGGCAACGACAGCAGGTAAACCGTATTTATGAACGTTATTTATGTGCCATTTTAAATTTTCAAACCCAGCCTCCAATGCTGCTTGGTCCGGATTAAAAATGGAATCTGGAATAGCCATACCTGGTCGTAAATCGTAGTGTCCGGAATTCGCTTTGAGACCGCGTAATGTTGCTACGATCACTACACAGTCCGGGGCTTTGTTGGCGGCAGCAGCTTTAATGTTACACGCTTTCTCAAATCCCATATCCGAACCAAAACCGGCTTCAGTTACCGTGTAACCTGACAGTTTTAGCGCAATATCGTCCGCGATAATGGATGAATTTCCATGGGCGATGTTTGCAAATGGACCTGCATGGATCAACGTAGGAACACCTTCTAGAGTTTGCATCAGTGTTGGTGCAATCGCCTCTTTTAGTGTTACTGCCATTGCTCCTGCAACTTGTAGATCTTCCGTGGTGACCGGGTTTCCGTTCAAATCGTACGCTACGACAATTTTCCCGATACGTTGGCGTAAATCTTTTAAATCATTGGCTAGTGCAATGATAGCCATTAACTCAGAAGCGGCTGAAATATCGAACCCTTCGTCACGCTCGAAACCATTGATGGTTTTTCCTGCATCATTGAGGCCAATTTTGACTTTACGTAGTGCACGATCATTATGGTCCATCACTCGTTTCCAAGTAATACTTGCCGTGTCGATTTTAAGTGCTCTTAACCCGGTGCGTGATTCAAAGGCATCATAACCCTCGCGTTGCTCATGGAACAAGCGAGCGTCAAGAGCGGCTGAAGCAAGGTTGTGCGCCGCTGTCACTGCGTGAATGTCACCAGTAAGGTGTAAGTTTAACTCTTCCATTGGAGCTACTTGAGAATAACCGCCGCCCGCAGCGCCACCTTTAATACCGAAGACAGGTCCCATCGAAGGCTGCCTTATACATGCAATAACAGATTGATTAAGCTTTGCTAAACCTTGCGCCAGGCCTATCGTCGTAACGGTTTTTCCTTCGCCAAGAGGAGTCGGCGTGATCGCAGTGACGAGTACAAGTTTGCCGTCATCATTTGCGTTGAGTCGTTCCAAACATTTTGGGTGGACTTTGGCTTTGTGCTTCCCGTGAGTGTCATACTCTTCGGGCAATAGTCCTACTTTTTCCGCGATAACATCAATAGAAGAAAGTGGTGTGTTTCGGCAAATTTCGATATCTGACTGCATGGAGAATCCCCAAAGTGGCACACAGGTAGCGTTGAAAAACTACCTGAGTTATAACGAGTATTATTGTGAGGCAAAGGTCTGCTTGGTGATGGTACTGTTTCGGTTAGGCTTGTAAAGAGTTTACTGCTTCGTATTGTGCGACATACTAACGAAATCTACTCGTTATAGTGCTAGATAAAACAAAAAGGCCACCAAATGGTGACCTTGATATATTTTTAGCTTTAAAGCTGTCGTTTTAACGATCCCAATAAGTCTCTTCTAAGCTATCTTCTCGTTCAGGAAGCGCTCGCGATAGGCGAGGA
The DNA here is from genome assembly GCF_033339735.1 of Vibrio sp. 2033. Lineage (NCBI taxonomy): Bacteria > Pseudomonadati > Pseudomonadota > Gammaproteobacteria > Vibrionales > Vibrionaceae > Vibrio > Vibrio sp. 2033. The sequence continues at coordinate 101,334 of NZ_JAWOVC010000003.1, read as the reverse complement.
GAGTGCTGCGTCAACACTTCATAGCTTACTCGGTTTGCGTATTTACAAATCTGAGAAAGTGAGGAGTAGGTTAAGCATCGTACTTCGTGCTTTTCTGAGTTAGGCACTTCTTTTTGGTGGAAAGAGTTTGCTGCCATGTCATGCAGTAAGGCTGAAAGGGCTGCATCACCTGCACCATTAGTGTTCTTAATCTCTAATGGTCCACCAAGGTAAGGGCCGATGTGAGAGTAGACCTTCATTGGGTTTTGACAGTCTTCTTTACGCATCGCACGACTAAACTCGTACTGGTTAAAGGCTTCGAGGGAGCTTTCAAGGATGTCGTGTGTGGTTTCTCGTTTTACTTTCTCGTCGGTGTAACCAGCCATGTACAGACCATTTGGTCCTGCCGTACACAGTACGAGATCAACCCATTCAAGTGCTTTATCAGCAGCAGCTAGCGGCTCTGTTTCACCTGTTAGCGCCGCACCTTCTTCTTCATTCATAGCGACAACAGAAATGTTTTCGCGAATGTATTCTTGCCACCACTGTGCGTTACCTTCGATAACGTACTTTGTCCCTAACGTAAGTACAACAGGGACATCGTGCTTCTTAGCAAAGTCGATCGCTCTTTGTACCGCTTTAGGCATTGGATCTTCTTCTTTACCACGCATTAGGTAAGAAGAAACAACCAGGGCTGATGCTTTCTCAAAGATCTCTTCAGGAATGCTTTCCGGAAGTAGTTGATTCATATGACCTTCGTTGATAGCAAATGTACGCTCACCGTCTTGAGAAATTAGGGTGTAGCAGCGACCAATAGGGCCATCTACCGTTTGTAAATGGTTAAGGTTCATACGTGAAGACGTACGGCAAAGGTAGCGATAAGCAAAAGAACCGACTTGAATGTTCTTAGACATCACACCGAGCAAAACGGATTTGCTATCGGCTAAAACTGAGTAGTTGTGAAGAGTATTGCCAATCGTGTCACCTGGGTATTGGTGTGTGATCAGGCCTTGCTCAACTAGTTCTTCGTAAAGTGCATCTGCTTTGCTTTCTTCAAGAACGAGCGAATGTCCTTTACTCAGGTTGTATTTCTCTAAAAACGCGTCATCTACACGTGCTTCGATATCTACAATGGTTTGACCGACACCAACAATAGTTGGGCGATATAGCTTAGGTGCCTGTCGGATTTGGTTTACTAATGGATCTCGAGCGTGAGTTGGGAAGTAGTGTTTAGATTTACGCTGACCAGGAAACTTCATGCTTGTTCTTGAGTGAGAAAAAAAAAGAGGCGGGATTGTATCACAAAAAAATGAAAATCGTGGCGATTTATTACAAAGAAGTCTGCTCGCTGAAAAAATCAGCGAGCTGAGTAAATAGCAACCAAAGCAGCTGCAATTTATGACGCTTGTCGTATTGCAATGGGTTGTTTTTTAAACTTGTTGCTCAGCAGCGCCCGGAAAGAGCCTGCTCCGCGCTAACTAAATTTACCCGCGTTACTTTTTCACTTCAGTTGGCTCAACGTAAGCCTTGGTACCCCAAAGTGGGACTGTCGAAAGGCTATGCTTAAAACTACCATCGGTCTCTTTTGTTGTATAAGACAAGTAGAGTAAGGTTTGGTTATCGGCATCATAAATACGGCGAACCTTCATTGTTTTGAAGAAAATGCTTTTTGACTTCTTAAATACAATTTCACCGGACTTACTCTTATCTATTTTTGCAATCATTTCCGGTGTGATTTCGCCAGTCTGACGACATGATATTGAGCTATCACTTGGATCTGCTAAGCTGAAATCCGCTTCGATAGAGGCGATGTGACATGTGACACCTGTTACCACCTCGTCTTTCAACTCACCGACTTTGATGTCTTTCAAAGTAAACCAACCGAGCCCCACGTCAGCAACATCGTTATCTGAACAACCAACTAGAGTAGTAGCAAGCAATGCACTTAACAGCATCTTTTTCATTATTTTTGTCCTTAACTAGGAAAGATATTGATGAAATCTATCAGAGGTTTGCACCTAAAACAAAATTTAGCCACGGAAAGGTCTATGTGCGCTAGGTTTGTTGCGGGCTTCATGCTAATGTACTGCTCTAAACGAAGGTATCAAGATGAATGAACAACAGTTAGCCAGTATCGAGCGTAAAAATACATGGCTGTATGATCTGGTCGAAGTTGAATTTCCGACACCAGAGAGTTTGAAAGGGCGCGATGTCTATTTCAAAACGCTAGAAAAAGCAACGTATCAAGTAGTCGACAAAGACACACTACTGGAAAGTGACTCTGAATTTAACCCCGACGATATTTTTCTGGTCGATTTTCATCGACTGACCATTATGTTCTCTATCTTGCAATCTCAGCGCTGGGAACAGCAGTATGATAAAGATATGATCATTGAATATCTGACACAGATTATCCTCACGCCAGATTTTGAATTATATGTTGGTTTTAAATCTGGAGTCCCAATTGGTGCTGCTATTGTTAGCCATCTCGAAGGAAATACACTCATCTCTGATGTTGCTGTTTCTGAATCAAAATACAAAAGCTCGTTTGTGGCTGATCTGGCTAAAAAACTAAGCACCGAGCAAAAACTGTTAGACTCAGTGGTTATCGAAAACTAACTTACACATCAATGTGCATAAAAAGTAAAGCAAGATGACGTTGGGTGATCTTGCTTAGAAAAACTGTAATTGCTCCCTTCTATTTCCATGAAATGCCAAGCTCGTCGTTTCAACAATCCCAAACTCAAATAAGATTAATCCAAACATTCTTAAAATCAGCTTGGGCTTGAGCCTGTAAGACGTCTGGAGATGGCTATGGCAATTACCAATATTAAGTGCGTGATATTTGACTGTGATGGTACGTTGGTCGACAGTGAAAGGCTGTGTTGCCAAGCGCTCGTCAATGTATTTAACCAGCATGGGGCTGAGTTAACGATGGAAGAGTGCGTTTCTCACTTTAAAGGAGGAAAGCTCGCTGACATCCTTTTAGATACTAAAGAGTTGAAAGATATCAAAGTCCCAATTGATGTTTTAGAGCCGCAATACCGAGAAGAAGTCCAGTCTCTTTTTGTGCGTCACTTACAGCCGATGGATGGCGCAAAACGATTAATTCAGTTTTTGGATTCGCATAGTATCGAATATTGTGTGGCGTCTAATGGACCTAAAGATAAAATTGAATACGCTTTGGAGTTAACCGGTTTGCTCGATGCTTTCCGAGGGAAAGTGTTCTCGGCATTCGATGCGAATAGTTGGAAGCCTGAGCCCGATTTAATCATGTACAGTGCTATGAGCATGGGGTTTTTACCAAGTGACTGTCTTTATATTGATGACACGCCTAAAGGAGTTGAGGCGGGACTAAACGCCGGTATCAAAACGATACAGTTATTTAATGGTGAAGCTATCAATCTTGTTGATGACGAGCGTGTAATTCGCATCCATCATTTAGATGAATTAAAAGAGCAGCTGTGTGGCTGCTCTGTTTGACCTACTAATGGCAAACCGGACTCAAGCTGTGGATGTGCTTAAGTTTAGACTGTAGGTAAGGCGTTTGATGTAGACATTGGATAGATGAGAAGTTTTTTGTATGAAATCCGCAAGCAGCGCATGTGAATTTCTCGCCATCCGATGAAATGAGATATTCATCTCCTTGGCAGAGTGGGCAGTTCAGGTTCTCTATGTCTTTTGTGTCTTTGTAATTATTCATATTGTTTTCCAGCAGCAAATTGGAATTGGCAAGATCAAGCATAGCGGAACGCTTTGTTTAAGAACATTATTTCATCGGGTACAGCGAGAACTTGAGATTCACTTCAAATATCCACTTGGATGTCGTAGAAAATATCGAAGGTAATAGTTGAACACGGTTTAAAGAAAAGGGCTCCTTAAGGAGCCCTTGTTGATCATAAGTTCCACAATGTTATGCGGTGCGGTAGCGTTGTAATATCTCACCAAGAGAAACGGAGGCTTGCGTGAGATTAGCGACGCCAGCGGTAGATTGCTCCGCCACTTCTCTGATTGTGCTTGATTGACTACGAATTTCTGAAAGTTCCGATGCAATATCGTTAGCAACTGCGCTTTGTTCTTCAGCAGATGTGGAAATCTGAATGCTCATGTCCATTAATGAGCGTGCTGACTCGGCAATAGAGGTAACATCATGGCCGATTTCATCAATAAGCTGGCTGCTGGTTTGAGCTTGCTGAACGGTTCGGTTGGTGATTGAAGCAATGTTCTGGCTCTCAATTTGAAGCTTCTCAATCATGGCTTGGATCTCTACTGTTGCCTGTTGAGTTCTGCTTGCTAATGTACGTACTTCATCGGCAACCACTGCAAATCCACGACCTTGTTCACCAGCACGGGCTGCTTCGATTGCTGCGTTTAGTGCCAACAGATTAGTTTGTTCTGAAATGGCGTTAATCGTTGTGATCACGTCATTAATCTGCGTCGTATTCTCGTTTAAATTGGTTACTGACGTAGAGGCTTGTTCAATATAGCTAGATAACGTCTCTATCTCGCCAATCACGTTTTGTACACGGCTTCTGCTTAGTTCGATCTTCTGGGCATCTTGGTCTGACTGCGTCGTTGCTTGTTGAGAAATACTTGATACCTCCTTTGCAGAGGCTGTCATTTCTTCCATTGCCGTCGCGACTGAATCAAGCGTTTGATATTGATGAGATATCTGGGTTTCACTCAACTGCATATCTTTTTCGAATGCAGAAGATGTCTCGCTCAACATCGTTGCATTATTTTTAACACTATTAACCAGTTCACTTAAGGTATCCATAGACTTGTCTAGCGCACAGCCGATGGTACCGAATTCATCTCGACCAGGATGGAAACCAAGACGAGAGGTTAAGTCACCGTCACCAATTTTTTCGGTTGTTGTATATAAAACCCACAGAGCTCCTCCGATAAACGTTGCCACCCAGTAAGAGAATAGGGCAAAAGGAATAACCCATAAGAAGCTGAGTAATAGTGACGATAGAGCTGATGATTTTAACGATTCGTATTGTGTGGACACATTTTGAGTCAGCTTAATCACTTCTCCAGAATGCAACTTGGCATAAGCGGTCACAGACCCATCGACAAAAGAACTCTCGCTTACGCGGTTCGATTTCGATACGCCGTCAATTTCTGTAGCGCGGTTTGATTGAGCATCAACGATACCAGAAAGCTTCGCTTCGCTCGCCGAGATGGCTTGCTGCTCAAATTGTTGTATTTCATTGAAGTAGCGGCTTCCAGCCACTGAAGTGAGGGCTACTAAAAACAGTAGGAATATAACCCACATTTTGTCGTTGATAGACATCTTGATAAACAGCCTGTCTATCGTTCTAAACTCAACTTCTCTCATTTAAAGCTCCATTAGAGATAAAAGATATTGACCAAATCTATTGCTATATCGAAACAAAATATGCGAAGTTAATCAGCAAAATATGTAACGAATACTAAATTTAGTTTAAGAAATGAGATCTAAGGACGCCTATAACAGTATGTTATATCTTTAAATTGACATGAATGTTGATAAAAGAGTCATTTCTCTAAAGTGTTAAGCGGATATGAAACCTAATTGCAATCGTTTACTTTTGATTATGCTCATAGGTTTTTAAATCTTTACTTCTCGCTGTCATGAATGTGTCATATAAAGACTATAAAAAGGAGTTGCTGATGTGGATATGGCAAGAGTCAGGCCGTCAGCAAGTAAAAGCAAGAGAGCTTAAAATAAAGGAGGTCACAATGAGCGACCAATACCAAAACGATGAGAGCCTAGAGCTGCTAGATGCGCTTGAAATTGGCATTATCTTGTCGGAATACGTTGGCTCAGACAACGAAGCCGAATAGCGGAACACTCTCATCTCGTCGTAATTGACGTTATACTAGGTTCATGTCACACCAAGCCCTAGAGGCCAAAACTGGCGTCGAATGAACTTTCTAGCCCACCTGCATATCGCAGATCACAGTAACAGCCATTTATTGGGAAACTTGCTTGGAGACTTCGTAAAAGGAGATCCAAGCAAGCTGTATGAGCGCGATATCTCAAACGGCATCAGATTACATAGATTTGTTGACCGTATTACTGATCATCATCCAATCGTCAACGAATGTAAGCCTCATTTCACTGGTGTTGCGCGACGTTTTGCACCTATCGCTTTGGATATGTTTTGGGATCATTGCCTCGCAAAACACTGGAACGACTTTCATTCCGAGCCTCTCGAACACTTTGTCCAAACGGCATACGAGAGAGTAAACCGAGAGGTTCATGAACATTTGCCGCCACGTTTTTTGGTGCTCCACAGCAGAATGTGGCATGGCCGATGGCTTCAATCCTATCAAGATCTAGACAATATAGAATTTGCACTACATCGGATGTCGCAAAGAAGTCCTAGGATGGCAGACTTAACCACAACATTTAAAGTGATTGAAAGTGATTACACCGAATTAGAAGAGAAGTTCTCGTCACTTTATCGAGATGTTTTGCGCCAGTCGTATGATTTTCAGCAACAGCTTAATGACTCAACTCAATGAGACAGAAAAGTAGTATGGCTTTAGGGGCTCTGGTAAACTCTGCGCTCCAAAAATAATGAGGTTACACATGTCTGTTAATTTTGCTGATTTAGGCACCGAACAAAAGCTAATCGAGACGCTAGGCAATCTAAATATCGTGACGCCAACACCAGTGCAAGAAAAGTCAATTCCACACGTCCTTGCAGGAAAAAACTTACTTGCTGCTGCACAAACTGGTACGGGAAAAACGGCTGCGTTTGGTTTACCTATCATACAAACCGTTCAGCAAAAGAAACTTAACGGCACACCTCAAGCATTGATTTTGGTTCCAACACGCGAGCTTGCACAGCAGGTATTTGATAATTTGAATCAGTACTCGGCAGAAACAGAACTTCGCATTGTGTGTGTTTATGGTGGTACAAGCATTGGCGTACAAAAGAGAAAGTTAGAAGAGGGCGCTGATATTTTGATTGCCACGCCAGGCCGCCTTTTGGATCACCTGTTTAATGGTAACGTAAACATCTCTAAAACCGGTATGCTCGTGTTAGACGAAGCCGACCGTATGTTAGATATGGGATTTTGGCCTGACTTGCAGCGCATCTTCCGACGTTTACCTGCAGAGAAACAGATCCTATTGTTCTCTGCGACATTTGAGAAGCGAATCAAAACTATTGCGTATAAACTCATGGAATCGCCAGTTGAAGTCGAAGTTTCACCAGCAAATACGACTGCTGAAACGGTAACACAAATGGTTTATCCAGTGGATAAAAAACGGAAACGTGAATTGCTAGCGTACTTAATTGGCTCGCGGAATTGGCAGCAAGTGCTTGTATTTACAAAAACGAAGCAAGGCAGTGATGAGTTAGCGAAAGAGCTCAAGTTAGATGGCATCAAAGCGGTTTCTATCAACGGCGATAAATCACAAGGTGCCCGCCAAAGAGCTTTGGATGAATTTAAACAAGGTAAGGTACGTGCTTTGATTGCAACCGATGTGGCAGCACGAGGGTTAGACATTCAAGAGCTAGAACAAGTCGTGAACTTTGATATGCCATTCAAAGCAGAAGATTATGTCCATCGAATTGGCCGCACTGGAAGAGCAGGAAAGTCAGGTTTGGCGGTTTCTCTGATGAGTAGAGATGAGGAGTACTTGTTGCAAGCTATCGAGAATCTGCTTGATCAACGCTTACCCCAAGAATGGCTGGCAGGTTTCGAACCAAGTCTTGTAGAAGAAGTTGAGCCTGAACAAAATGGGGGTGGGCGTCGTCGTAGTCGTTCATCTGAGAAGCGTAAGCTAAAAGCAAAATTGGCGATTCATAAGAATCGTGGTAAATCACGTAGCTCTCGCTAAACCGCGCAAACTTTTGCTCTTACATAGTCAGGCTGTTTTTGCCTCTTCATAGGCGTCTAACGTTTGGGGGATAGCAAGTAGGTACCCTTGATACATATCGAAACCGAGCTTTTTCATTAAGCGAAGTTGATGCTCGGTTTCAATTCCTTCGATAACGGTTTTAGAGCATAACGCTTTTGCGAGTGATAATGCATCGTTAAGCGCTTTAAAATCACCGTTTTCATACCTTAGCAATAAAGAGCGATCCATCTTGATTATATCTGGGCAAACGCTTCTCACTCGCTCAGTTGTCGATGCATTGACGCCATAATCGTCAATCGCTAATTTAAATCCTTCAAGACTTAACTCCCGAGCAGCTTGAGACAAAGAGAGTTCATCCTCCACCTTCAATTCAAGTAACTCCATGACGATTTGTTCATTCATCAAATGCGATTCATAAATGGTTTGTTTTAGCAGTCGGTTATAAGTGATGTCTTTAACTAGTATCTCTGCCGCTACCGGTAATACATTGAGAAACAATTGTTTTGTGTGAAAGCGAGACTGAGAGAAATTTTTGATATGGATTAGGCGACTTAAGCGTTCAACGTTGAGCAAATCTTGAGTGGGAGTCGCTTTGGATTGGAAAAACTGATCTGGCCTAACCATGGTGCCATTGGCATTGCTAATTCTTACCAGTGCTTCAAGGCCAACGATGGAAATATCGTTCTTATATATGGGTTGAAAGACACTGCGGAGAGTGAAGTTCGCGTATTTCGCAATATACTGCCCGTCGGCTTGTTTCCGGATGCAACTAAGTAGTTGCGAGATGCTCATCATTGTTACCACAACCTAAATCAATGTCTCAACATCAGCGTTATCGCGCTAATTTTTCTATTTCATTGGCAATGAATCTAAGTGTGCTCATTAACTCAAGCAAGAACGATGGTAATGGATGGGTAGGTTTGTCGAGTGATATCAAACAAATTGATGAAATAATTGATAATCTCAGCACTTCAATTTGATGCTACCATTGCAGTACGGCATACAACTGCAAATATTTTCTGACCAACTGCTGTTTGTTCGAACGCCGTAAAGGATGCCCAAACTTAATGTAACAAGGGCTAATACCGAATCGAGTGTCCAACGATTGCGTGAGTTGCGACTCGCTGGTGTACAGTGTGATTCCTTGTTCTGTGTATTCGTTGATCTGATCGGGTAGTTCACCCATCCACCAATGAAGCAATTCTCGGCTCGTTTTGCTGCGACTTATCCAATGATCGCAAACCAAAAAGAGTAGGTCATTAGGCTGTAAGGCATAGCCATATTCACTCTGCCATTCCGTAATTGATGAGAGTAAGTTTTCCCGGCAAGATTTTCCGGCACTGACCATATGGTGACTCAGAACCCAGACAGTGCCAATGTCGGATGAAATTCGATAGTGATGGGGAAGGTCTGGAGAATCCAACACTTCGATTGGCTTTATCACGCAGTTGTATCCAAAGTGACGAAAAGTATGTTCCATCCTTCTTGAAAACGCGAGACCAAGATGATGCTCACTCATGCCTTGGTTATGCACCGCAGGGTAATGCTTTTCACACAGCTTAAGACAGTCGTCTTGAAAATCATTAACACTTTGAATAACTAGGTCGAGTAGCAAAGAATATCCCTTAATAATTACAAAACGAACTGCAAAAGGTTAGCATAGTCTTTTGAGAATAGACTAATTTACTTCGGCAACTTCTTGATCTAAACACCAAATTTCTCACAAATGACCGTGTCTAATCTTTAATAGAACAACACGAAAGAATCAGAAGTTGAACAAAAATTTGAAAGGGAAAAAATGATAAAGCTAGAGCGCGCACAAAAAGAGGCGTTGGCCACCGCCATTCAAGATTACATGCAAGACGAGCTAGATGTTGAAATTGGCCAGTTCGATAGTGAGTTTCTAATTGATTTTATTACAGAAAAACTAGGGCCAATTTATTATAACAAGGGTGTTGAAGATGCTAAGTTACTGGTTGAACGCAGAATGTTAGAAGTTTCCGAAGAGCTGTATGAGATAGAACAAGAAATTAAGCTGTAAGTTTCAGTTTTACAAACGATTTAAAGTTCCTTCAAAAAATTCGAACAACTTGATAGATACGGTACCATTGGCTGGATGTAAATGATGGTAAATAATCTGTTTCATATGACGTAAATAGGTTAATGTAGTGTTTCTTGCTCAGCATTAACTTAGGAATATATCTAGGAACTTGAGATGGATACACTGGTAAAGAATTACAACCTTACTGCACGCGTGATGCATTGGTTATCAGCGCTGTGCATTATTGGTCTATTTGCAGTGGGTTTGTGGATGGTCGACCTTAGCTATTACAGCGAATGGTATCGAACTGCGCCGCATTACCATCGCTCTGTCGGTATTTTACTCGCTATTTTAACTTTGGTACGCATCGTATGGAAACATGTGACGGCGTCACCAAAGGTAGAAGGCAAACGTTACGAAGTGCTTGCTGCTAAAGCAGCGCATGGTGTCATGTACCTACTATTGGTCACCATCTTTGTTTCAGGTTACCTCATTTCAACGTCTGATGGACGCGGCATCGAAGTGTTTAATTGGTTCACCGTGCCAGGAGCGGGAGAGTTATTCCCAGGCCAATCAGATATTGCAGGTGAGATTCACTTCTATGCAGCTTGGGCAGTCATCCTGATTGCAGGTTTACATGCTATTGCTGCACTAAAACACCACTTTATCGATAAAGACAACACATTAAGAAAAATGTTAGGAGCTTCAAAATGAAAAAGTCACTTTTCGCTACAGGATTAGCTATCGCTATGGCACTGCCATTTGGTGCGCAAGCTGCAGATTATGTCATCGATACCAAAGGTGCTCACGCTTCAATCAACTTTAAAGTTAGCCACTTGGGTTACAGTTTCATCAAAGGTCGTTTCAATACATTTTCTGGTGACTTTTCTTTTGATGAAAACAACATTGCTGACTCAAAAGTAAATGTTGTTGTTGATACAACCAGCCTAGATTCAAACCATGCTGAACGTGACAAACACATTCGTAGTGGTGATTTCATCGATGCTGGTAAATACAGTGAAGCAACCTTTACGAGCACAAAAGTGGTTGATAAAGGCAATGGCAAATTAGATGTAACTGGTGATCTAACGCTACACGGTGTTACTAAGCCTATTACTATTGAGGCTGAATTCGTTGGTGCTGGTAGTGACCCATGGGGCGGCGAGCGCGCTGGCTTTGTTGGCAACACTCGCCTAGAGCTTGCTGACTTTGACATCCCAGTAATGGGTGCTTCAAGCTACGTCGATATGGAACTTCATATCGAAGGTATTAAGAAGTAATTAGTTCCTTTTAGATACACTAAAAGCGCTCTTCCTTGAAGAGCGCTTTTTTATTATCTTAATCACATCACTAACATCGATAAACCCGTCAGTGATAGCGATTGAAAGCCAATAAACGTTGTAAATGTTTAGCGAATTACGCTGTTTCTAACTCGCTTTTTTCCACTAGGTTTAAACGCTCACCAAAAATCGGGCGTAGTGCTTTTAATACTTCAGTACGAGTAACCACCCCGACCATCTGCCCATTTTCAAGCACAGGAAGCACTTGTGGCTTACTTACTTTGATACTTTTAGCGCGTTCTTCGAGAGACAAAGACGTCAAGCGAGTGGCGATACCCATACTGCTCGCTGGGTACAACTGCTCTTTATCGATACATAGGAATTCCACAACATCAACGAGGCGATCATCAGCGTCAATTGCGACCACATCTCTGCTCATGATGTCGACGACTTTTTGGTCTTTCACCGGAATGTAGTCCTCACACCATAGTTCTACCATCACATCGTGAGCAGAGAAGAAGCCAACTAATCGATTTTGTACGTCTACAACAGGTGCGCTAGTTACGTTGTTATCAAGTAACACATCCAGCGCGGCTGCAATTGGCGTTTCTGCACGAATGGTGATTGGTTTTGGGTTCATAATGTCTTTAACAAAAGAGGCATTTTTCATGGTGAAATCCTTAACTGACGACAGTGTTGTAGTTGTAGTGATAGAAGAAATATTCGCTGCTTTTAGTTCTGGTCGGCGAAAAATACACCAGTTTGAAAGGCCAACTAATACCGCTCCGCCGACGATGTTGCCAAGCGTGACAGGAATTAAGTTAGCGGTAATAAAGTGGCTAATGTTTAGGTCTGCGTATTGTGACGCAGGCATACCGACAGATGCCCAAAAAGATTCAGGTGCAAAATTCGCGATAACAATACCAAGTGGAACCATAAACATGTTCGCAACACAGTGCTCAAAACCGCTGCTGACAAACATTGCCACAGGCAAAATTGTCATTGCTGCTTTTGTCATTGCATTTGCAGAACTAAATGTTAGCCAAATCGCTAGGCAGACCAATAGGTTACAGAGAATGCCGAGTGCAAACGCTTGAATGAGAGTGTGGTGAAGTTTGTGTTGTGCGATGTTAAGCGCATTTAATCCCCATTGACCGCTATCCATCTGATAAAGACCAGCAGCAGTAACCAGCGCAAGTAGGAACATCGCACCAATAAAGTTACCAACGTAAACTTTGCCCCAGATCGAAAGCATCTTACCGAACGAGATTTGCTTATTGGCCCAAGAAATACTGGATAGGACGGAGCTGGTAAATAATTCACCACCGCAGATCACTATGAGGATCAATCCCATGCTAAATGCGAGTCCACCAGCTAGGCGGCTCAAGCCCCAACCAGCGCCCGTACTGCCGGTGGTCACCGTGATGTAAAACAAGAATGCTAACCCGATGAACGCGCCGGCCATAATCGCGAGGCTTAATGTCATACTGCTGGTTTTGTTTGCCTTACTTAACGCAAATTTTTCCGCTTCAACCATCATCTCTTTTGGAGAAAAATACTGGTGATTTTGAGAACTGGTCACCGCCATATTGACTCCTTAATTTGTAATCGCATAAAAAATCCTTGGTTATTAACTCAAAAATGAAATTGTTGTTTTTATTAAGAGCCTCAATGACTTCGGTTTCAAAACCATTGAGGCTTGCGGTGTTCCCGAACCGCGTACTCAGAATAGGGAGAACGGTTAGTAAGGTAAAATTGATAATATTTAGAAACCTCATCAAATTAATTGATAACTTTACGGGGCTAGGTAAAATGAACTCTATTGCTTATTGGGGCATGCTTTAACAATTGTGGGGATTGGGAAATACCCACTAATAATGGAGGACACTTTGCGCTACTCACTTAAGCAATTAGCGGTTTTCGACGCAGTTGCAGATACCGGCAGTGTAAGCCAAGCCGCAGAAAAATTGGCTTTAACACAATCAGCGACGAGTATGTCGCTTGCGCAATTAGAGAAGATGCTTGGCAGGCCGTTGTTTGAGAGGCAAGGCAAGCAAATGGCGTTAACCCATTGGGGGATGTGGTTACGACCAAAAGCAAAACGCTTGCTACAAGATGCATTGCAGATTGAAATGGGCTTCTATGAGCAACATTTATTGAGCGGTGAGATTCGTATGGGAGCGAGTCAAACCCCAGCAGAGCACTTAGTTCCCGACCTTATCAGTATCATTGATAATGACTTTCCAGAAATGCGTATTTCCCTCGGTGTACAAAGTACAAAAGGGGTGATTGATGGGGTATTAGATTACAAGTATGACTTAGGGATTATTGAAGGGCGCTGTGATGATAACCGTTTACACCAAGAAGTATGGTGTCGTGATCATCTTACTGTTGTCGCAGCTTCTCATCATCCTTTTGCGCGTAATCAGTCTGTTAGCCTTGCGCAGTTAGAGCAAGCGAAGTGGGTACTAAGAGAGCATGGCTCTGGCACACGAAAAACATTTGATAGTTCCATTCACCACCTTATTGAAGATTTGGATGTGTGGCGCGAGTATGAACACGTTCCGGTGTTACGTAGTTTAGTTGCTAATGGTCAGTACCTTACTTGCTTACCGTATTTAGATGTAGAGCGATATATAGAAGCAGGTCATCTTGTGGCATTAAATGTACCTGAGTTAAAAATGGAAAGGACGCTTTCATTTATATGGCGCTCAGATATGGCAGAAAACCCATTAGTCGACTGCATTAAAAGAGAGGGGCTGCGAATGATGAAAGGGAAGCCTTCAGTTCTTTAAAGGTTGATTAAACATGCCTACGAGATGAGTTGGGTTTATTCCCCAAATCTGTTGATTTATCGGTTGCGTCAAACTTTTAATGTAAATTGTGAAAATAATAATATCTTATTGTGATCAGTATCACCGATAAGCTGAGCTGATGTATCTAACATGTGTCCTTGATTTCAATGTATGAAGGCAGTTATTGAACCATATAGGTACGATAATAGCCGAGCAGGTATGACTACCATGACGACACTTTTAGCTATTTCTATCACTACTGGAATTTTATCTGGCGTATGGGGTTGGATCGCCATCTCTTTAGGTTTGCTTTCTTGGGCTGGTTTTTTAGGTTGCACGAGCTACTTTGCAGCGCCAACGAGCGGATTGAAAGGACTAGGCATCAGCTTAATCACCAATATGACAGGCGTATTCTGGGCAATGGTAATTATTCACGGTTCCACTTACGTGGGGTTGGAAATTATTGGCTATGTGATTACCGCTATTGTGGCATTCTTCATGTGTATTCAAGCTAAACAGGCTTGGCTCGCGTACATCCCTGGTACTTTTATTGGTTCATGCGCAACATTTGCGGCTGACGGAAACTGGCAACTTGTCATTCCATCGTTGTTGCTAGGTGGTGTGTTTGGCTATCTAATGAAAGCGACAGGGCTATGGTTGCATACGAAATCAACCGCTACTTCTTCTTCGCTTGCTGAGCAAGCACAGTAGTGAACCCCCGATCTTATTGGTATCCACTGTGTATTGAGTTTTATCCCTCTCAATACCCTTAATCAAAATTAATGATGTTTGATACAAGCACACCAAATTGGTGTGCTTTTTTTGTATTACAAGACAATACGCTGAGTGTAAAATACGTCTAACTCATGTATTGCCGTTGGCCATGGTAACAACGCGTTTAAGTGTCCAGCGCAGAAGAACAGGAATACACTCCATGCCTTTCTCTTCACAATGAGAAACAATAGCCAAAGCTAAGTCCGGTTTTGCATGTTTTTTCAAAACACGATTTACGACTTTTTTAGCAGGGATAGGGTGGTCATGAGGAACTTTGATGATGTCCTTAAAGAAAAGTTCAAAACCATTGTTGTACAGAAAGTGCTCGATGTCTCGGTCGGGTAACTCCGTAAGTCGATGCCTTTCCTGATCATGGTCGAGCTGTGCTCGCACTGCATGCGCGTACTTTTTCCCTGCTGGGTCGCCATCGGTAACGACATGCCAATCAATACCAAACTCTTTTGCTACTTTGATGAGTGATTTTAGACCTGATTGAGCAAACTCAACGATTTGAACCCCTTCGGCAGCCAAGTCATACCCGCATTGACGAGCCAGTTCATGAAAAAGCCAAACTTCGGTTTCGCCCTCAACAAGTAACCAGCACCGCGCAAATAATGCTCCTGAACGATGAAAACGAATATGGAAACCAATTCGGCGCAGCTCATCTCGACCAAACTTTGTTGAGTTTAAACTCTTAGCGATGGTTCTGTCTGATAGCCGAATTAAACGTCGAATTGAATACAGTGGAACAGAACCGAGTAACGTGCCACTGTTGGTGGTTAATATCTTTTGCATTGGCAACAATTGCAATAAGGACCACGCTCTCGCTAGATGAGTTGGATGCAGTCGACCTTCTGGATCTTCAATGATCAGTATTGGTCTCGCACAGCGCCTTAAATCGGTGGGACCCTTAGCTTGAAGATAGGCATTGAGTAACCCCATTAAAAGCAAACGGCTTTGTTTGTCATTGGTTTCTTTCAAGAACTGACTCAAACCTTTATCAGAGGAAGGGCTTGTATAGAAAAGACCATCACGAGGTTTGCGTGGGTTACCTTTACTGACACTTCTGAACGCAAAATAGTGTTCAACAAGCGTTTGCATTGAGTCGAGGCTACTACGAATCTCACCTTTATTTACATGGCCAGGCATAGCCAATAAGCGTCGACAGGTGTTGTTGATTCGTTTTTCAATCCGAGCATTTTTACCATCGCCGTTGACATGGTTTAAATCTGGGAAGCGTCGGGAGTCACGTAGTCGGATTACAGGATGAAGTGTCATTAACTCAATAGCGAGTTTCTCTGAGTGGTGAAGTTTTTTGGGTTTGCCGTTATGATCCAAAAACGCGTACTCTGTATTAATGCCGTGCTCATCGCGAGACGCACTAATACGATAGTAAATGACTTGCTCACCATCTTCGTTGGTGCACCATGTAGGCTTTATGCGTCTGTAGCGTCCCGCTTTTACTTCGTTTTTATCCTGTGCTTTAAAACAAACAATGATCTGTAAGTGTTGTGTTTGTGGATGAGAAATTGAGTAGTCAACGTGAAAATCTTTCAGTTTGAATTGATACAATGAGCCATTGGCAGGTAATGCGATGGAAAGGGCATCGAGTAATGATGATTTGCCCCACGTGTTTTCACCGATAAGCGTGGTGAGTTCGTCAAAAGAGAGTGAAAGGCGTTTGATGCCTCTAAACCCGGAGATTTCGATGCGTTCTAGTCTCATCTCAATCCTCCTTGCAATTATTTGAATTATCGAGAGTTATTTTGCTACTCCTAAGCATATATGAATTCGAAATTTTTGAGTTAAGCTCAGTTCACAAAATTACGAGAGCCTCTTACTGAATAGAGACCGTTACAAGCGAGGCTTGCTTTCAAAGCCGGGGGACAGCATCGTGATCACTTAAACATGAAACCCTAAATCGCAGTTTCATAAAATTCATGATTCTGTCATGATTCACTTCTTATTATTATAAGGAATGAAAAAAGAGAAGATGAAGATGAATAACAATCATAAGCCAGTGAGAATCAAACTGGCACACATCAATGACACACATTCCTACTTTGAACCAACGTCATTACAGTTAAAGCTTAAGATAAACAATGAACTCACGCTAGAGCCTTATGTCAGTGCTGGCGGCTTTTCTCGTATCGCAACCCGAGTCGAGCAGTTAAGAGATGATGCTCAGCGCCAAGGTCATGGGATGTTGTTCCTCCATGCCGGAGATTGCTTCCAAGGTACGCTGTATTTCTCACTATTTAAAGGCAAAGCCAATGCCGACTTATTGAACGCATTAAAGATTGATGCAATGGCGTTAGGTAACCATGAATTAGATATGGGGAATGAGCCAGTTGCATTGTTTTGCCAACGTACTCAGTTCCCATTGCTTGCTGGCAACTGGGATTTATCCAATGAATCACTTAAAAAACCTCACCGTATCAGTGATTGTAAGGATGTATATAGTTACCAACCGGATACACAGAGCGCTCAATACATTGTTAAAGAATTCCATGGTGAGCGGGTCGCGATTTTCGGATTATCCATAGATAAAATGAGCGACATCGCAAACCCTGATGCAGACACGCCTTTTCACTCAGCAATTGAAACCGCCAAGGCGACCGTAAAACAAATCCATTCATCAGGTATAAAAAATATTATTCTTCTGAGCCACTTAGGTTATGAAGGTGATTTAGAGTTAGCTGAGCAAGTCGCAGGTATTGGTATAATTGTTGGTGGACACAGCCACCGGTTGCAAGGTGATTTTTCATCAATAGGGTTAGGACAAGACGATCCCTACGGTATCAAAATTAATGATACCTATGTGGTGCAAGCGGGTTTCCATGCTTTGACAATGGGGCACTGCGTCATTGAGTTTGATGAACACGGTAAAGCAACGATGTTGAGTGGACAAAATGAACTGTTGCTTGGCCGACGTATTTTTTGGGACTCGACGCTAAACCAACAGCTCGACCAAGGTGTATTCGAAACCGCGTGCGACTTCATCCATGGTCAACCGAATGTCGTGGTTTGTAAGAAACACCCGGAAACTCAAGCTATCCTGAGCGATAAATATATTCCTCAGGTTAGGCAGTTACAGTCACAAGTCATTGCTAGTGTTGACACCAAAAAGCGTCATGTGAGAATTCCCGATGAATTTGGTGAGAGTGAGTTGGCTTCCTCCGTTGCCCGATCATTTCTGCACTGTTTAAACAAACGTGGATATGACGTTCAATTTGCAATTCATAATGCGGGTGGCGTGCGAACCTCTTTGAACCCTGGCAACATCACAGTGGCAGACATTGCCGGACGGCTGTTGCCTTTTGCCGTTCCTATCGGCTTTTACGATGTAAAAGGCAGCGCTATTCGCCGTGCACTTGAAGGCGCGATAAATAATGCACTCAACAATGGCGTAGAAGGCACTGGATCTGGCAGTTATCCGTACACTTACAATTTAAACTTCGAGTACCACGCAGATGCCCCAAAAGGTGAAAGAGTTCAATCATTAGTGATTTTTGATGGTAAACAATGGGTAGGTGTTCAAGATGATGTTTGGTATCGAGGGACTTCTTCTGCCTATACGATGAAAGGGAAAGAGGGGTACGACGCATTGCAGGAGATGAAAGGAGAAGGGCGTGTGACCAGTTTGTCCATGGCTGATTGTTTTATTGAACTCCTGACCGATGAGTCAAACTGTTTGAATCAAAGTCACAAACTTTACACAAAGCGACGTCGATAATAGATATTGGTATTGATTTTGCTGCTCTCCACTTACTACATGGGTTGATGAGGATGGCAGTATGTGGAATAAAGATTGGGCAGATACGGCAGTCGTGGTTGCCTGGATCGCAATTTGGTCAACACTGGTCTACTTTGTGCCTCTAAGCGGCTTTTGAATTGCTAAGAATGTGGATGTTACAAAAGGGAGCAGTAATGCTCCTTTTTTGTATCTATCTTCCCCGTTAGGGCCCTAACTAATGAAGAGTTTGTCTTGAGCCATTTGCTGCTTTTTGTCTGTTTACTATAGTTCAGGTGTTTGAATCCATTTCTTTCTTTTTATAGTGCTTCCTGATTTTTGATAAGAATTTTATTTCGATAAGACAAGGTTTTTTTGTTGGAAAGCCTGACGCTCGGCGTTATTATGTCGGCGTTTGGGGAGTAGTTAGCGCAAGTTTACTTATCGTCATCTCGTTAAGCATCAGCTTATCCGGTAAGTAAAGGTGTTACGTGGTTCATTCACGTCAACACTTCAACGAGACCAACGCATTCATTGACTAGCAGCACATAATCGTTATGTGGCTGTTGGTTGTTATTGTCTGCGGAAGGTCACCAAACGAAGTCCTTCCGCCATGGGAGGAAATATGTCTCTTATCGAAAATACCACCCAATTGAGCCAATCGGTGCCTCTTCAAGAATCATTAGCGATGTATGGTGCTTTTGGTTTATTTACCCTTGTTCTTGTTACGCTTGATATCTATCAAACACGTGGTGGCGTTATCACGATGAAAAAAGCCATCGTTTGGAGTGTTTTTTGGTTCTTGCTTGCCTTTGTTTTTGCAGGTTCTATTTATTTATTCTGGGACTTTTACGCGCCACATAGCGCTTATACGAACGACAAAGCAACGATTTCATTCTTAACTGGTTACTTACTAGAGAAGTCGCTAAGCGTGGATAACTTGTTTGTGTTTGCCATCATCTTTGCACAATACAGTGTGCCGGAGCACTTGCGTCCGAGAGCATTGCTTTGGGGGGTGATAGGTGCGCTAGTTTTACGCGCTGTCATGATTGCGGTTGGTGCTCAGTTACTTGCACAGTATCACTGGGTATTGTACTTATTTGCTGCTTTCCTTATTTGGACAGGTGTTAAGCTAGCTCGCGACAAAGGCGAAGCAGAAGAGGTTAATCCATATCCGGAGCAGTTGATTCGAAAGGTATTGCCAGTTACAGATGACTACCAAGGAAATCACTTAATCTTAAAGCAAGCTGGTAAGTGGGTGGCAACACCGATGCTGATCGTTGTTGGTGTCATTGCAGTAATGGACGTTATGTTTGCGTTGGATTCTATACCAGCTATATTCGCGGTAACGCGAGAGCCATTTTTAGTCTTAGCCGCGAACGTATTTGCATTATTGGGTTTGCGATCGCTGTACTTTGTTCTTCAAGCAATGTTAGACAAGTTTGTATACTTAAAACCAGCATTATCAGTAATCATGATGTTTATCGGGGTAAAAATGCTATTGGTTGGAACAGAATATGAGATTCCGACAACATGGTCTCTCACATTTTTAGTTGTTGTGATGACATCGGCAGTGGTGGCATCACTCCTAAAAAATAAAGCGAAGCGTCAAACTAGCGTTAATATTACTAATCAAAAAATATAAAGTAAGCACTAAAATCAAAAGAAATAACGAAAAATATTGTTAAATATATGTTGTTGCTTAAGGGGCGATTATGCAGGTAATGTTCAGTTATTCAATGTAATTACAGCAATTGTGATTATTTATGCCGTTATTATTCATTTGTATTTTTGAGTTTTGTAATGAGTTTGTTTTATTAGAAATTCTAATTTGAATGGGTAAAATTTGTCATTTCTTAAACAATAAGAAACTGACTAATATACAACCAACTAAACAGACTACTGCTTTTAAAGAGAGGCAATCATGGCACAAGCAATGCAAATGACAAATGTAGCTTTACCAACCTCTATGGATAAGAAAACCTACGCGGTTAACTTCAAAGGACTGATTGCTCACTTACTGGACATTCTATTTGTAGATAACACTGCGCCACGCAGTTACTACGCAGAAGACTTGTCAGCACATATTCAAAAAGACATCGGTATGTACCGTTAATATTGAAATAGTGTAAGAAATACCGGCCTATGAGCCGGTATTTTTTTATTTGTAAAACATGCCTACTCAACCTACGCCCTAGAAAAGAAACACTCTAGAGGAGGTAGACATGATAGTAGATTAAGTGTTGTATAGAAAAACGGGGCACCATTGGTGCCCCGTTTTGACATGACTGAAGTGCGATATTACTTCTTGCGGCAGTATTCTGCGATCACGTACATCGACTGACCACCATTTGCCTTACCCGAAACTAGCTTTGGATCATCGCCAAGGCTAATACCACGAATCACTGTACCTTGTTTGATTACTTGGTTAGTGCCTTTTACTGGTAGGTCTTTAATTACTGTTACATCGTCACCTTTCTTAAGTTCAGTGCCGTTACAGTCAACCGTTTTATCGTCAGCAGACATCCCTTTCATTGCCCAGTTCATTTGCTCTTCTTCCATGTACATCATGTCAAGAGCATCTTGAGCCCAGCTTTCTGTGTTTAGGCGAGTGAGTTGGCGCCATGCAGTCACTTGTACAGCAGGAACCTGGCTCCACATGCTTTCGTTTAGACAACGCCAGTGGTTAATGTCTTTTGGCTCATCGATCTCACCCAGACACTTATCACAAACCATGATGGCAGTATCAACCGTCACATTACCGTGAGGTGGGACAGCGTATGCAGTTAGTTGAGATTCAGAAGAACACAGTTCACATTTTGACTCGCAGCGCGCAAGCAGAGTAGCTTCAATAGACATAAGGACTCACCTTAGTAATGTTATTTTGTGGCGGTATTATCCACTTTATCCTGAGAAATAAAAGGGTGTTAGCGAATTAAAGACTAGATTTTACAATACTCCAACCTGATTAAGGTGAAGATGTAAAATATTCGCTAAATAAATAATACGGAAGTATAAAAGACACTATTAATTGTTTTGGCTTATGAATTAGTTGTGTCAATTTCTACAACGATTACAAGCCTAAAAGAGGTAAATGTAGAGAGAGGGTGGCTAGAACATAGCCCTCTAATTTACAGAGGGCCTGTCGTTAACGTTCGACAATCTGGACAATTTGTTCTTTTGAAATACTCATTTCTTTACCATCCATGTCTTCATACTCGTACATACCCGTTTCCTCGTTCAGGTCTGGTTTACCGTAAGAGGTAATAATTTTCCCTTCATTTGTCGACATCAGATACTGGCTACTTCCGCATGCAGAAAGAAGTAATACAGTGGCAATAACAGTCAATACGCGCATAGAGTTTTCCTTTTAAACAAGTGAGTTAGGCAAAGACATCGTTTTAACTATAGCAGAGGAAATATGAGTGGGTTTGAATAGAATTGAAATGAAAAAGCCCAGTAGAAACTGGGCTTTGGTAGGAAGGATGTTGCGATTACTTCAAAACAGAAGTGTTAGTGACACCTGTTAATGCGTCATCCATTAAGAAGTCAGTGTTTTCCATCTGCATCTCTACATGATGATCAATATCAGACAAAGTGCCATTTGGCGAAGCAAAAGTACTGTGCGATGCAGTAGCATTAAACTGTACAAAGCTCGCAGTTGCATTCACAGTAGTGTCCGTACTGTTCACAGTCTTCAACCCTAGCTTATTAGCGAGTGGTTCAGTACCCGCGAATGGTGCATTTGGAACGCTGTTTGGTACTGTGCTATCGCCATCCACTTCTGTCATAAAGAATGGTGTCGTTAGCGAACCAGATGCCACTAAATCTGAAGCGTTTGTGAACGGATCGACAGTGTCTAGTGTAGTCTGTGCTGCATAGATAAATTGTGAAAAACCTGCTTCTAGCGCTGCTACTTGAGCTTCCGTTGCCGCAGCCTCAAATGCTTCGTAACATGTTTTATCTTCTAGATCCGCACATGATGCATCAGCGTAACTCGCATAGTCTTTAGATGCTGCATAAGCGAGGTTATGTTTGATCTGAGGGCCGTAATTGTCTGAACCCAGTAACAAATTACCAATTTGTCCACCAGAGTTCTGTACTGATGCAGAACTAAAGGTGTACAGTGCATCCGCAGTAGGGCTGCCCAATGTATTGTTTGCTGCTGCGACGGCAGATGTAGCGACAATACCGCCAAGTGAATGACCTAGCATTTTGACTTTTGAACCCGTCATTGGGTTGAAGCCTTGCAGAGGACCTCCAGCTAAAAGACCGCCTTGAGCAGATACTACCAAGCTAGCGCGCAAACCTAACACATCCAGAACACTTTGACGTAGGTTGTCACGCGCAACGGCTAAGTTGGAAAGATTTAGATAAGCCAGTACATTCGCATTTGCGGAACGTTGTTCATCTAAGCTGCGCGTACCATGAATAGGTAAGTCAATAGCGATAACTGCCACACCTGCTTTTACCATATTGAACGCGAACGCGTACGCATTCTCTTTCGCAGAGGTGATGCCGTGTTGATAAATCACAACGTCTGTCGCGACGCCAGATTTAGGTGTGAAGACCAGTACTTCGACATCTTCAACCGATTTCACTACGGGAACAGGCGAGTAGCGAGTAACAATACGCTCACTATCAAGCTGGGTACCATCGGTAAGAGTAAGCTTAGCTCCAACAAGTTTTAGCTGCTCTGTAGGATCTGTAGCAAGCTTTGTCACATCAACAGGATCATTTGCAAAAACGTCTGTTGATAGCTGCTGAACCATGTTTGCTTGCTCGTTCGGATCCGCTAATGCTGCGCTTAGCTTCGCTAGGCTTGGCATCGCAGATACCATTGGTTGCATGTTCCAGCTTGCGCCTTTTTCCAAGTAATGAGGCAGTCTTACCACACCTTGTGTCACGCTTACATCGGCACCTGATTGCATGTAAAGGCCTTTAATTGCCGTTTTAGCTGCGTCTAGATCGCTAATGTATTTACTAAAGTCATCGTCAGAGTCTAGCGCAGTGCTAAAGTCTTGGGTTTCACCGAGCGTTATTGTGTAGGCCGTTGATAAGTCTACTGAACCTTCGTTTGAGTCATTTTTGTAAACGGTATTTAGTGTGTTTGCGCCAGTAGAAAAACCAGTAGCGGTTACTCCTTTGACTGCCGCTAACGTATCACCTACAGACTGGGTACTGAACCATGAGGAGTAAACGATGTCGTTAGGATTAACTTGAGCTAGACCAAAAATGCCTTCAACCGCCTGAGTGACTGCTTGAACAGAAGCAAGGTCGCCAGTTTCATAAACGATTTCTTTCGATTTACCTGTCGCATAACTGGCTGATGTACCAATTGGCTCACCATTCACGTCAGTAACATCTTGTGTAACCGCAAAAATGTACTCGCTTGACTCATCAAGTGCAGCCAAGAACTGGATGTATAGAGAGCTACCTTTTGCTTGAACTACGTAGTTCTGATTCTGAACGAGTACCTCTTCGATTGGGTTAGATTTACCGTCCCACTCGGTTAAGCGTTGGTTAATCTTGATGACTTTAACACCAGACGACAGCATGCCCGTTGCAAAACCGTCGCCGTTGAAGTTAAGAACGATTGGCATAGACGTTGACCATCCATCCATCGTGTTCATTGAGGCTCTAGGGTTGGTTAAAGCATCATCGCCATCAGTTGGCAGACCAAGCGTACCATCGCTTGTGTCCATTAATAAGTAAGACGGTGCCGGTACATCTGCGTTCGCTCCTTGAAGCGTAAAACTGATGGATGTTTCGCGATCAAGCAATGCTTGGACTTCATCTTCAAATTGAACTTTGTCGGAAGTACCAGAGCTGGAGGTATCATCACCACAACCAGCAAGAAGGATTGCAGAACAAAGCATTGATAATTTAAACGTGTGTTTCATTGGTTTACTCCGTAATCCCATTATTTGAAGGTGTAGTTCATCTGTACCGCGCTGATGTAAGCAGTACCTTCTGAGTCAAACTTAATCTCTTCACCCAGAGCATTCGTCTCAGTGAAAGAGCCTGATTTACTCTTAACAAGTGCAAAGCCTGCATCGAAAGTTAAATTCTCATTCATTGCGTAAGTTAGGCCCGCGCTGTACCAAAAACGGTCACTGTCAGGGATACTCAATGTCGCTTCACCTGCTTGTTCGTCGTACGCAAAACCTGCACGGAATGTCCAGTCTGTATTAAGTATGTAAGTTGCACCAATGGAGTAGCGATTGTTGTCTTCATATTTCTCAGGTTTAAAGAAACATACTCCGTCATTACATTCGTTACTGGTCGCTTTTAGTTCTTTAAATGTGCTCCAGTCGGTTTGTTGCCAGCCGTAATGTACAGCCCATTGTTCATTCAATTGATGGAAAGCCGATAATTCGATAATTGAAGGAAGAGAGATTTTTAAACGGCCATCCACTTTTGGTGATGAAGCTCGACCAGAGTCGTAACTACTAAACTCACCGTCATCAAAATCTAGATCAACCTTAGAGCGGTAGCCAAAGCCAAAACGGTTGTTTTCATTTAGCTCAAATAAAGCGCCAATATTCCAACCCCAAGCAAAAGTTTCGCCTTCCATGCCGACAAGGTTATCGGACTTATTACCACCTAAAATACGGGCGAGTGCGCCTTTGTGGCGAGTCAGCTCTGCTTCAGCGTAAACTAGGTTGATACCACCACCGACACTGAAAGACTCGTTGATACGGTAAGCGACATTAGGGTTGATGTTTACTGAAAGTAGGGAAGTGTCACCCGCCATATCACCTGCGGAAATATCATTTGGATAGTCGGTAGCAACACCGTATGTTGTGAACATACCGATACCCCAAGCCCAGTTATCATTGATAGGGCTGATGTAATAACCTGCTGGCACGATCTGTAAAGGGGCGACATCTTTCGCGTGTTCATTGTTTACAGTGTCGTACACATCGACTTCAGGGTCGATGATAGATAACGCGCCCGAAAATTGAGCTTCTTTGAAAAGTGTCATTGCTGCAGGGTTACGGGCAAGGACGCTGGCATTATCTGCGACAGCCCCTTCACCTGAAAATGCTCGACCAAGACCAGATGCCGAATGTTCAGCTACCTGGAAGCCCGCTGAGTGGGCATTACACGCAAACAATATTGAAATTGTAAGCAGAGAGCAGTGCTTCTTGTTCATCCTTGACCCTCCTAGGGTGTCATAATGCTGGACCGAAGTCCTTGTAATTGTTGTGTGGTACTTACACCAATTGTTAATACGCGAAATACAACGGTGATGTAAATGTAATGTTAATTGTATGTTTAATAACTTGTCAAAGTTTGAGCGTATTTTGCGTTTTAAATATGATGCATAGGTCAAACGATGGCTTTTAAGGGCATGTATTATCGTTATATTTTTGAAGAGAATGGTACGACCAGAATTGTTTTGCGAGCTTTATAGTTAAATAACGATCAAATCAAGAGATAGCTCGCTTTGCGGTTTCTTCACTTCACAGGCATAATTCGCGCTCGCTATGTAGTTATTCAATAGACGCAATAGGAACCGCATTGGAATTACTGAATGTTGAATTTTTAGGTCGTTCGCTAAGGCTCGAAGGATCGATGGCTGGGTGGCAGCAGTTATATTGGGATAATACGTTGGTGTCTCAAATCGATGCCAGTGACAATACCGCAGAGACTTGTCTACACCAGTTTAGGCTCTCTGCGGGTGAGGAAATCCTGAACTGTCATTTAGAGTGTTCTTTAACATGGCAACCGTTTGAATTGAGTTACAAGGTCACAATTAACGGTGAGCTCGTCAACGAAGGTTGTCGAAATGAAAAAGACATCGAGCGCCAAGTGCCAGAAGTTACGCCACCATCCGAAAAGCGTTTAAGTATAATAGGTCTCGTATCTCTTGGGATGAAAGCACTTAAAAGTGCGAAAGTTATTAAAGTGGCGTTAGCGTCTGCAAGTCTCGCTGCATATTCTTGGCTATTTTCCATCGAGTTCGCGCTAGCGTTGATCGCTTGCTTGGTTTTCCATGAATATGGTCACATTAGAGCTATGAAGTATTTTGGAATGAAGACCAAAGGAATCTATTTGATTCCATTCCTAGGTGGTTTGGCGCTAAGTGACGAAAAGATAAACACGCGCTGGCAGGATGTGGTTATCTCAATCATGGGACCATTTTTCGGTTTAGTACTTAGTATTGTTTTTACTTTGCTTTATTGGATGACTGGTGAGGTGATCTTCGCTGGGCTTGCTGTGTTTAACGCCTTGCTAAACCTATTTAATCTGCTGCCTATTTTACCATTAGATGGTGGCCATGTGCTCAAAAGTATTACCTTCTCAATGAATACTTGGGTCGGGTTAGTTGGCAGTATTGCGACCGCTTTATTAGGCATTTTTATCAGTTACTATTTCGGTCTGACGTTGCTAGGGTTTTTATTGTTAATGGGAATGTTGGAAGTGGTGATGGAATGGAGAGCTCGACATCAAAGCCATTTATTGCCATTAACCCGTTATGGGCAGCTATTCTCACTGGCTTGGTACTTGGTCTCTGTCGGAGGTTTTGTTTCTATCATCTGGTATTTTGCCACTCTCGGAGATAGTTTGTTAAGTTTGCCGCTACAGATATTGGGCACTTGATTAGAATCATTAAAAGCTCCCTAGGGAGCTTTTTTATTTGGCAAGCTTAAGTAGTAGACGATAGTAGCAATGAATTAGCCACATCTTGGTGCTTTCGCGTTATACGCAGGCAGCTTATTTATGGTTGCTTGTAAATCTTTAATGCGCGTACTGTGCGATGGGTGGGTTGAGAAGAATTCAGGTGGTTGAGAACCACCTGATGCAGCACTCATATTTTTCCATAAATCGACACTTTGACGTGGGTCGAAACCTGCTTTTGCCATGAATTCCAGCCCGACAATATCAGCCTCAGATTCCTGAGTACGACCGTATGGCAAAATAACACCGTATTGGACACCGACACCAAGTGCCGCCATCGTCATTTGTTGATACTGTTTGTACTCGGAAGCGCCAATGGCAACGTTTGCTAGAGACAACCCGGCATTTGCTAACTGACTTTGTGAGAGACGTTCATTACTGTGGTCAGCGAGGACGTGAGCGACTTCGTGACCAATGACTGTTGCCAACTGATCTTGGTTTTTCGCGACATCTAAAAGCCCGGTATACACGCCGATCTTCCCACCTGGTAGAGCAAACGCATTGACTTGTTCACTATCAAAAACAACGACTTCCCAGTCTTTAAATCCAGATTGAGCGGGAATGGTGTCAGTGATGTGTTTGGCAACGCATTGAACGTAGGCATTCGTTTTGCGATCTTTGCTGATTGGGATATCTTTCTTCATTTGTTCGAAAGATTTAGCGCCAAGCGATGACATTTCCTGATCTGAAAACATCAGGATCTGGTTGCGACCCGTCGGTGATGCGCTACACGCCGTTAAACCCGCGATAGTTAAAAGAGCAGAGGCTTTCATCCATACCTTCATAACAGGCTCCATTTAATTTTTTGTTTTGAAGCAATAGTATATACCCAAATAGTAACATGATGCATGGATCAAGTTATTCATCTGATTAATAAAGAAGGTGAGATGTTACGTCTTGAAGTTATGCCCAAGTAGCGTCATGCTAGCTTCCTAGCACATCGTTACAACCTAACAAACCAGTTTGTGAAACTAAGAGTAAAACAATGAGTATATGGAAAAAGCCCGTAAGCATAGAGATTCTGAATGCCACGTCAAAAAATACCCTGATCGAGCACCTACAAATTAAATATACAGATTTCACTGACGACTCCCTTACAGCAACCATGCCCGTATGCAGCTTTACTCATCAACCTTTAGGAATGCTTCACGGTGGTGCATCAGTCGTGCTCGCAGAAACATTAGGCTCATTGGCTGCAAACTTCTCTGTCGATGAGGGCAGCTACTGCGTCGGTTTAGATATTAACGCGAACCATGTGCGAGCCATGCGAAGTGGTCATGTGATTGGTACGGCAAAACCGCTTCATCTGGGTATTTCAACGCAAGTGTGGCAAATCGATATCACTGATGAGCGAGGCCGTTTAGTGTGTACCAGTCGCTTGACCATCGCTGTGAAACAACACAAAACAAAGTCGGTATAAACTAAGATGGTGATTGAGTTTTCATTAGGAAAAATCATTGCAACCCAGCGTGAAATAGTGATTAAGCTCTCCGGCAGTGCAATGGTAACCTTGCAAGCGCAAACCGATGCAATTCAGTTGCTGGGTAGAGGAGCGAACGTTGTTTTATCTCATGGAGCAGAGTGCAAATGGTCTATCAAGCTGGACAACGAGGTACAACTGGCTGAACTTTCGCGAGAAATTGGTATCGATATTCAATAATTTATAGTGTGATGTTTGCACTTTTTGGAAAAAATGAGGAAACTTAGCTTATCGACAACAAGATAAGAATTTCCTCTTTATGAGTAGCCCTCGTTTACGTGTTCAGTTCGAAACACTGTTTGAAAAATTTTCCGGTCACGATACGGACGTTCAGCTCGAAGACATCACCGAAGCGTTGTTTTGTACACGTCGTAATGCTCGTATTGTTCTAAATAAACTTGAAGAAGAGGGCTGGATTGAGTGGCATCCGGCAGCGGGTCGAGGAAAACTTTCGAAACTCGTTTTTAAACGTAATCGAAGCGACGTCAGCGAAAACCTCGCCAGGCGTTATCTCGATGAAGGGAAAATCGGTCAGGCTCTAGATGCGCTTGATAACGATGCGGCACGATTGACGCAGGTTATCCAAGGTTATTTAGGGCTTCAGCATCGACAGGGCGAGCAGGTCGTGCGTTTGCCTTATTATCGACCATTGTCGATGTTAAACCCGCAGAAACCGATGCGGCGTTCTGAACAGCACATCGCCAGACAAATTTTTAGCGGACTCACTCGCCTTGATGAAAATGAACAACTTCAACCAGATTTAGCCCACACGTGGGAAGCAATTTCTGATACACATTGGCGTTTTTATCTTCGTCGTGGAGTACGCTTTCATAATGGTGAACCGTTAACAACCAGTTGTGTTCTTGAGAGTGTGCTTGCGTTAAATGGCTTGAACTTGTTTTCTCACATAAAGCGGGTGTCTTCACCACAAGAGTGGACCGTTGATATTGAGCTCGTCCGTCCTGATCGCTACCTTCCTCTGGCTCTGAGTGAGTCGCAAGCAAAAATTTTGCTACCGAGTGCTTTGCGTTCTGAAAGCTTCGATAGACAACCGATAGGGACAGGGCCGTTCCAAGTTAAAATGAATGATGATAAGCGTCTTATTTTGACGGCTTTTGATGGCTACTTTGGTTTTCGCCCTTTACTTGACCAAGTGGAGGTGTGGGTAATCGATGAAGCCTATTCTTCAATGGTTTATCCAAGCCTGTCAAAGCCGAAGATGGATAAACAAGGTTCATCCGATGAAGTCGAGCTGGACCCTGGCTGTACATTCCTATTACTAAACAAAAACACTGGGATTGCAAAAGATCCACGTTGGGCAG
This sequence comes from Vibrio sp. 2033, assembly GCF_033339735.1. Classification (NCBI taxonomy): domain Bacteria; kingdom Pseudomonadati; phylum Pseudomonadota; class Gammaproteobacteria; order Vibrionales; family Vibrionaceae; genus Vibrio; species Vibrio sp. 2033. The sequence continues at coordinate 71,378 of NZ_JAWOVC010000003.1, read as the reverse complement.
AGTTCCTCTCGCAAACCCTCAACAGTCACCAGATTTACGCGCATGTTCCACAAGATAAAGTGATGGAACTGGGAGTATTGCAAGCCTTTGGCCTTAAGCCCGGTTGGATTGATCTCAGGCCAGCGGAAGCGGGCAGCGTACCACAGGCTAATAAGGTAATTTCCGTAGCGTATCAGAAAAAGCATCCGATGTTTCCAGTAGTTGCCAAGGCCATCAAGACACTCTTAAAACCGCACGGTATAGAGGTTGAGTTTATTCGTTATGATTCTCAACCGCCCGCGCCGGAGGAAGTGGATATCTGGGTGAAAGCTATGGGCATTGCAACGAACCGAAATGACGCGTTGGCGGGCTGGCTCCTGGATTACAGTGATATTGAGAAGTTCAGTTCAGGTTACGATTTTAGTGAATGGGCTAAACTTGTCGATCAATGGCGTGCTGGGATGCACACAGACTTTCCTGCGCGTGAGCTAGGACGACAGTTAGTAAAAAGCTGTCAGGTGATTCCTATGTTTCACTGCTGGCTAGGCGTGAATAAAGACCACAGCGGTGCGTTACAAAATGCAAAGTGTAATGCCTTAGGTTGGTTTGATTTTAATAATGTATGGGTCAAACCGGATATAGAAAGTAACCATGGCGAAACCGAATAAAAAACAACCGACGAAAACCGTCGATATCTTTTGCTCTAAATGTAAAACTCAACTATTTAAGTACCGTAAAGGCGGGAAAGGCGCACTGGTTAAATGCTTCAAAGAGCGCATTGTTGACGATTTCACACAAACCCCATGTATTTGCCCCGCTTGCGGACAAGAGTTTGCAAGAGATACCCTAGTAAGAGGAACCCCCGCTTACAAAATGATTGGCGGCAAAGTGACGATGAAATAATAAAGGGCTAGAAAATGAGTATGAAACATGACTATTGCATGGTTTTAAGTACAACCAGTAATGAAAAAAATCGAGATCAGATCATTAAAGGTTTGCTAGATGCCCAATTAGCCGCGTGTATTCAAACAATGCCTATTGAAAGCCACTACGTTTGGAAAGGGGAGGTTTGTACTGACAACGAATGGTTGCTAGTCATCAAAACTCGTCGAGAACTTTATGAATTGGTGGAAGAGAAAATAGAAAACCTGCACGAATACGAGGTCGCTCAAATCGTACAGGTTCCAATTGTTGATGGGTTTAACCCTTATTTAGAATGGTTGAGAGAATCGACGTTGAGCCGACATTAAGAATAACGACAACACTGCACCAACGGTATCGCACAACATATCTTTCTGGGCGTCCCATATGTCACCTTGCGAGCCCAGAAAGGCAATTCCCTCATCGCCACCAGCCAACTCCGCATACCACCATTCGATAATCTCATAGCCAGCAGCAAGTGACATGATAGCAAACAAAGCAAACCAGCAAGAGAACGCTTTGTTGAACCGTTTTTTGTTTATCAAGTATTCAGCGATCGGATATGCGTAAAGGCCAATTGAAAAGTGCGCAACGCGATCAAAATTATTTCGCTCTGAACCAATCATGTCGTTAAACCAGTCAAACGGCACTTCGGAGAACGTATATTTCGCACCGATAGTGTGCAAACAGAGCCAGATGAACATTAAAAAGTAAGCCGTATTACTGAACTGATAGCGAATCGAAATCGCCCAAATAGCAACAAGAATACCAATCGCCGGGATAATCTCCGCAAACCAAACTGCACGTGAGTTAGGTTCCAACGCAGAAAATAAAAACACGATGGCATAAAAAATCGTTAATCCTAAGAGTGTCGAGGTGCTTTTCATAGAGTTATTTGATCCTTCAATTTATCTTACAGTGGGACTCCATAGATTGTGTTAATGATTGCACTTAATTGAACGGTGTGCAATTGATATTTTAATGGGTTTTTTGATCACTGAAAATGTTGATTTATTGGCAAACTGCTCAACATTAAAACGTTTGCGCGTGCACTTTTCATTAAAGTTTGATTTACAACATGCCCATCCATAGAATCCATGATTCAGTCTAATAAAAAAGAAGTAAAGCCATGAAACTGGAAACTGTCGATTATCTTGCTGACGATGCTGCTCAACAGTTCGTTACCTCTCTACGCGAAACGGGGTTCGGTGTGTTGAAAAACCACCCGATTCCACAAGAGCTTGTAGAGTCAATTTACAAAAACTGGCATGAGTTTTTCTGTTCAGAACAAAAGAATGATTTTCACTTTAACGTAGACACCCAAGATGGCTACTTCCCACCTTCTGTGTCTGAAGTGGCGAAAGGGCACAAAGTGAAAGACATCAAAGAGTACTTTCATGTTTACCCTTGGGGTCAGATCCCAGAGCAGCTTAAAGCTGAAATCTTAGAGTACTACGAGCGTGCCAATGCATTTGCTCAAGAGCTATTAGGCTGGGTTGAAGCGTACGCACCTAAGGACGTTCAAGAGAAGTTCTCTATCGCGTTGTCAGAAATGATCAATAACAGTGACAAAACATTACTACGCGTGCTTCACTACCCACCGATGACAGGCGAAGAAGAGCCAGGCGCTATTCGTGCTGCTGCGCATGAAGACATTAACCTGTTAACGGTTTTGCCTGCTGCTAATGAACCTGGACTGCAAGTAAAGAGTAAAGAGGGTGATTGGATCGATGTACCATGTGACTTCGGGAACTTAATCATCAACATTGGTGATATGCTTCAAGAAGCGTCAGGTGGTTATTTCCCTTCAACGACTCACCGTGTAATCAACCCTACGGGTGGCCGTCAAGAAAAGTCACGTATCTCATTACCGTTGTTCCTGCATCCAAAGCCGGAAGTGGTGTTATCTGAGCGCTACACTGCACATAGCTACCTTATGGAACGTTTACGTGAGCTAGGGGTTATTTAACCTTTACGTGATCTCCTTACAAAGGCCGATGGTGAATGACTATCGGCCTTTTTGCATTTATGCTACAAAGTGGAAACTATGTTTTTTGTGCCGTGAATGGGGCCCTAAACTCGTGTCAGAGAGGATGAATGGAAGGACAACGTACTGTCAATAGTATTGAGCCTCATGCAATAGAAAATCCGCTGCTTTGGCCAATGCTAGAAATTCTGAGAAAACAGCCCTCTAATTGGAAAGTGCACACCTTGGCAAGCTCGTTGGGTGAACAAGGTTATATTTCAAAGCTGGACGACTCTCCCGATAAGGATTTATTCAAAAGAAATTTCCTGATCATGAATGCATTATATCAACTGCAAGACACTCTGTATCCGGATAGTTGGCTTCAAGTCGAAGCCATGGATATTCAGCTCATGTCTTCGATGGAAGCTTTGAGGCATAAGATCGATATTCATGATCCTTTGCGTGAGTATTACTTAGATTGGCGCAATTACGAAGCGGACGAAGATGAAGTGCGTCGACTGTTGAATGAATTTTGGACAACTTATCAAAAGTTCATCGGTGGTTCGTCAGTAGCCAGCGTAGATAAGACAAAGGCACTGTCACTATTTGAACTTAACACTGACGCTACGCCTGCGGAAATTAGAAAACAATGGCGAAAACTCGCGCTTCGTTGGCATCCTGATCGAGAAAATGGCGATGCAGAAAGATTTAGAGTTCTTTGTGAAGCGTGGAATGTACTGAAAAACGAATGATTCGCTAAGAATAAAGATAAAGGAAGGCAGCTAACTATAGCTGCCTTTTGATTGAACTGTCTTTGTCAGCGTATCAAAACTAGCATGATGACTTAAACTGAGATTTTCGCATGCGGTTGAGGGCAGCCATAACGTCTAGTGTGCGTGGTTTGGCTAAGTCGCCTTGCTTAGGAAGAGCGGCATGCCACTCACCAGACAGCATTTCTTCAATCTCCTTCGCCGGATGATTACACCAACCTGGAAGTTGAGCAATTTGGAACCATAACCAGCCAATTGTGTTGACTTCATCGGCTGACTCTATCTGTTCCAAAGCGCTAAGATCAGTAAACTCTTTACCAAATCGAAGTGACTCTTTGCCTTTCGCATTCACACGGAACTTGCCGTCAGTCAGAATATTCATCAACGCAACGCGGTTCAGTGCTCGAGGTGGGAAGGTCTGTAAACGTTCTTCTGACTCGTTATGGCGTTGAGTAGGGTGCTGAGCGATAACTTCTTTCGCTTTTTCAGTTACATCAACGGCTTGGTAGTCGTGCATTTGAATGACGGTATCGGCAACGTCTAAGTAGTCGCCTGACCCACCCATAACGATAATGGTAGAGATATCAAGATCATCTCGTAATTGACCAATGCGGTCGACGAGAGGAGTAATTGGCTCATCACCTTTTGCCACCAATGCCTGCATACGCTCATCTCTAATCATGAAGTTGGTAGCAGAAGTATCTTCATCAATCAATAATGTGCTTGCACCCGCTTCAATAGACTCTTGAAGCCAAGCGGCTTGCGACGTTGAGCCTGATGCGTCTTGAGTAGAAAAGTCCGCCGTATCTTTACCCATCGGTAAATGGTTGATGTAGTTCGACAGGTTCAAGTGGTGTACGCATCGGCCATCTTCGGCACGAATCTTCATAGCCTTGTTATCGGCAACAATGTATTCGCGACCATCTCCTGGAATATGATCGTAAATTGAACGCTCTATTGCATTTAATAAGGTAGATTTGCCGTGGAAGCCGCCACCTACGATCAGTGTGATACCTTTTGGAATTCCTAATCCTGTGACATGGCCCTTGTTTGGCGCATGTAAAGTGACTTGTAGAGATTCAGGGGCTTTAAACTCAACGGCTTCTTTCATTGGAAGGTCGCAATTACCTGCAATTCGAGGAAGAATACTGCCGTTTGCGACAAACGCGACTAAGTTATTGGCCTCCAACTGTTCTCGCAGGGCATCTTGGTCTTCAACAACTTGGCAGTGCTTAATTAAAGCGGCTTTGTCGAGTTCACGCTCTAAAGTTGCTCGACGGATAAACTTAGGCAGGTGGAAAGTCAGTATGTTGTTGGCTTTTTTCCCCAATACTGAACGACCTTCAGCCGGTAAGTTAACTCGAAAACGCAGTTCAATACCTTCTTCAGTAAACAACACCGCGGTGCTATCCAGTACAGTTTGGCCTGTCAGTGAAATTGACACTGAGTTTTCTTGTTTAGCAAACTGTTCAAAACTACGCGCAATAAAATCACGTGCAGCTCTTTGAAATGCAGGAGACTCGTCTCTTAGCCACTCAAGACCAGTCAAAGACCATGCGCGAGTCGCACGAAAACGTGACGCCGATGCATAAGGGTCACCCTGTACATGATCGATAAACAAAGTGAAATCAGTGAAGTCGTATTGACCTTTGATTTGCTGATAAGCTCGGTAGTTCTGCTTTTCAATTTTCTTAAGCGTGGCAGTCAACTGATCCATGAAGATATTGGCCTTTTAATAGAAGCGGGCGGCGATTATAGAAACCACCGCCCTCATAGTAAAGAGAATGCTTAGGAAGAGTAGGCGTATTGCCCGCCAGAAAGGCGCTGATTAAACAAACTTTGCTCAAATTCATTACAAGGCATAGGTTTACCATAAAGAAAACCTTGTCCGATATCACAACCCTCACCAATAAGAAACTGCTCTTGTTGGTGGGATTCAATGCCTTCGATCACGACTTGGAGTTCCAGTTTTTTCGCAATGTGTATGATAGAACAAATTATCGCGCGGTCATCGTCCGACTTTTCCATTTGCTGGACGAAGCTTTTATCAATTTTGATGGCATCAAATGGATATTTCTTTAAATAGCTGAACGAGGCATATCCTGTACCAAAATCGTCAAGTGACAGTGTCACGCCTAGTTTGTGCAGTTTATTTAATGTAGTGCGTGCTACGACCTCATCGGCAATTAAAGCGCTCTCGGTCACCTCGAGCTCGAGAAAGTGCGCTGGCAAGTGAAAAGACTCGAGTAAGTGTTGCACTTGTTCCGCAAAATTTACGTTTTGTAATTGAATGGGAGAAACGTTGACGGCCATTTTGAAGTTATCAATTAACTCAGACCATTGTTTTGCTTTGTCTATCGCGGTTCGAAGAACAAAAGAGCCAACTTCAAAGATAAGCCCGTTTTGTTCAGCCATATGTATTAAGGCTTCGTTGGATACGTCGCCTAGTATTGGATGCCTCCAGCGTAGTAATGCTTCTGCGCCAATCCATTTGTGGGTTTGAGGGTGTACTTTGGGCTGAAAGTAGAGCATTAGGTCGTCGTTTCTTACCGCTTGCAATAAGTAGCTTTCCAGTTGATTGTGGTTGTTGAGTTCATTTGAATGGCTTTCACAGAAATAACTATACGCTTCGCCAGATTCTTTACACAAAAGCATGGCATAACATGCGTTCTGGAGTAGTTGTTTAGCATTGCTGGTTCGGTGAGCTTGTACAACACCAATGTAAGAGTTTAGGTGAACCTCTGTGTCTTTTACATAAAAACTTCCCATACCAATATCGGTAATATCATTCAGTAGCTGATGCAATTTTATATCGATGTCTGTGCCCCAAACGAGCAATACGAGATCATTGGAGCTAGGCCTCCCCGTAACAAAATGTCTGGACTCCCGCTTACCAAGACGATACCGAAACTCTTTCAATATTTCGTCGAAAGCTTCAAAGCCATAACGGGTTTGGATACTGCGTGCATTGCTAAAACCAATGTTTATTACGATTAATGATTGCTGACTGTGATCTAACGTTCTGAGTGTGTCACTGACTATATTTTCGAGTGCTGCTCGGTTTAGGAATCCAGTTCCTTGATCGTGTGTTTTTTGGTAGCTCACCTGCTTTTCAGCGGCTCTGCGACGATCAATCTCTTGCGTTAGGGAATAACTTAACTGCGCCAAATCTGTAGTGCGATTCTCAACTCTATTTTTGAGTTCGTTGTTAAGACGCTGAAGTTTGTGTTGCTGATGCACGATGGAAAGCTGCGCTTCGATTGAATCTTTAAAAGTCCCAAGTAATTGCCGGTAAGTGTCGCAGTATTCATTCTCCTTAGAATCAAGCATGCAAATAGTTCCAAACGTCTCTCCATTTGGCCAGAATAGCGGTAAGCCGCAATAAGAGATCATACCTAGTTTGATATCAGGGTTATTTTGCCACTCTTCATCTTCAAGCGCGTTTGGGACAATAAGTTCACTTTTGTGTTTTATGACATGCTCACAATACAAACCGTTGCCAAGCAACTCAGTATCGCCAGTACGATAAGGATTACCTATAGTTTCGCTGGATGTATTTACTTCTATGCGATCTGGATGGATACGCATAATTAATGTGGTGGGTACGTGCGTTATTTGAGCCAGTAAGTTGACGATTTCCTGCCAACTTCTTCGCATAGACTCAGGGATTTCGTAGTCTAATGTTTGCAATCTCCCCATATAGGTCATCCTTTACGTGGTTTCACTTCCTGTGAATTAAAAATGCAGACTGCTCTATTTTGTTCTCGCTTTTTAATTAAGTATAGGGTGGCTAGGGCTCGAAACAAAAAAAAGTCCTGAAAAGTGTTCAGGACTAGGAATAGTTGTCACATATCTCATCCTTGAAACAGATAACAAGCATCAAGGCTTAAGCGACATTAACGATTCAATAGAAATGTCTTGCGAATAGTCGACATCCTCAAAGTTAAAGCCATTGAGCTTCATAAACTCATCTTTAAAACCTTGGTAATCACCAATCTCTTTAAAGTTATCAGCATTCATTTGTTCTAAAAGAGCGTGGACTTCTTGTTGAACTTGCGGTTCAAGTTCCAAGTCATCTATTCGAATCAAGCGTTCACCGTCAACTGGCACTTTCTCTTGATCGTATAACTTCGTAGTAAACAGCCGCTGCATTTGTTCAATACAGCGTTCGTGAGTACCTTTTTCCTTCATCACTCGATAAAGCGCTAACAGGTAAGGGCTTAGAGCAGGGATGAATACACTGGCTTTCGTCACCAACGCCTTACACACGGTTGCGTAAGCACCGCCGTCAAAGTTGGCGAGTTTGAGGTTTAATGAATGACTGGTTTGGTGTAAATCGATTTTCGCTCGACCTAACGTACCATCGAGATAAATTGGGTGCGTAATGTCAGGGCCCATGTAAGAAAAGGCGATGGTTTTGCAGCCGTTTGCGATAGAGTCGTTATTGATGAGTGTGTCAATCCAGCTTTCCCAGTCTTCGCCGCCCATTACTTTAATGGTGGCATTGGCTTCCTCTTCTGTTGCAGGCGTTAAGGTGGTTTCTATCCACTTATCGTTCTCCAGCATGATAGAAGCGCCAGTGACAGGTTCACCAATAGGTTTAATGACACTGCGCCAAAAGTCATCAGATTCAGGTTTAGGTCGAACACCGGTTGCCAAGCTATAGATGACTAAGTCAACTTCACCCTCAAAGTACGTTTCAATGGCTTCAATCACTTGATTGCGCACCGAACCCGAGAATGCATCGCCAACAATATTTATTGCGGTACGCCCGGCTTGATTTGCTTCTTGCTTAAAAAAGACGTTGTTATACCAACCCGCACTCCCAACCCCTTTCTCTGAAGGGCCACGCTCAAATGAGACGCCAATGGTATCGGCGTTAGCGCCACCGAACGTTAGGGCTATTCGTGCCGCTAGGCCGAGACCAGAGGAGGCACCAATAATCAAAACCCGTTTTGGGCCTTTTTTGATCTGTGGGGCGTGCTTTACGTATTCAATTTGCTCTTTAATAGATGCATGACACCCTTTGGGGTGCGCAGAGCGAGCAACAACACCTTGAATTAACGGTTCTATTCGCATGTTGTTATCTATCCTCGATGAGTGGAATTGAAAATAGATTAACGTAAAGTTACGTAAAACTTATTGAGCTAGACCATTAAAATTAGAGATGTTTAATTAATTCTTGAGCAACGAAATCAGCGATCCAAGGTTGTGCATCTGGTTTTGGGTGAAGGCCATCATCCATCATCCATTCTGGTTTGGTGACAACATGCTCTAAGAAGAATGGCATCAAGGCAACTTGTTGATGCTGTGCAAGCTTAGGGTAGATATCGTAAAACATATCGCTATAGCGCTTACCATAATTAGGCGGAACCCGAATTTGCATCATGACAACGTCCGCACCAGAATCTTTTATCATGGTAATCATTTTTGAAAGATTTGACGTAATAAGTTTAGGAGGGAAACCTCTTAGGCCATCGTTGGCACCTAACTCAATAAGTACCATGTCAGGGCTATGCTGAGTTAGCAACTGAGGTAACCGTGCTAAGCCATTGCCAGTGGTATCGCCAGAAATGCTAGCATTAATAACTGTTACATCTTGACCATGTTCTGACAACGCATCAGGGAGTAAGCTAGGCCAACTCTCTTCGATCGGCATCTGATAGCCTGCACTCAAGCTATCACCCAAGACAAGTAGCTTTTCGCTCGCATGTGCAGTAGCGGAAAAACAAAAAAATAGAACTAAGGAAAGTATACGAATCATGCAAACACCTGTACTTAATGCACCTATTGTTCAAGCCAATTTGGTTTCTAAACAAGTCTCTACTAATCAAGAACAATTAACAATCCTCAAAGACGTAAATGTTGACATCCGAAAAGGAGAAAAAATCGCCATCGTCGGAACTTCCGGTGCAGGTAAGTCAACATTGATGACGTTGCTAGCTGGTCTTGATACGCCGACATCAGGCGAAATTACTTTATTAGGTCATGAATTATCAAAACTGGACGATGAAGCTCGTGCGAAAATCCGGGCTGACTCTTTAGGTTTCGTTTTCCAAAGTTTCCTGTTAATCCCGAGTTTGAGTGCATTACGTAATGTCACGCTTCCTTGTCTTTTACGTGGTGAAGCCGAAGATGAAGCAAGAGCAGCGGAATTATTAGCTGCTGTTGGATTGGAAAAACGTGTCGACCATTTACCAAGCCAGTTATCTGGTGGTGAACAACAGCGAGTTGCGCTAGCGCGTGCATTTATGACACAGCCTGAGCTGTTGTTCGCAGACGAGCCTACCGGCAATCTTGACCATCAAACCGCAGACAAAGTGATTGAGCTGCTATTCGATCTTAATGAACAGCACGGGACAACTCTGATTTTAGTAACACACGATGGTCATCTAGCAAGCCGATGTGACCGTATCTATCGTATGGAGGCGGGTGAGCTTAAGGAGGAGATATAATGTCTGCAGTATCATCAAGTGAAGCAACATCCACAGAGCAAAACAGTACAACACAGCACTCGTCGAATAAAAGTTTGATACGCTGGAGTTTCGGCGAAATAAGGCAGGGGAATCTTTGGCCTATTAGCGTTGCTCTTATTCTCGTGATTGCGAGTATCTTTGCGCTTTCTGCATTAGCAGAACGAATGGAGCAGGTGATCGTCAAGCAGGGGAAGGACGCATTAACGGCAGATGCGGTGTTTGTGTCTGCTAATCCCATTCCGGACATGTTGTTAGCCTCGACTGAAAGCCTTGAACGTTCGACGATGACACGCTTTGCCACTATGGCATTTAGCGATAATGGTATGCAGCTTATTTCTGTAAGGGCGGTGGATGATAATTACCCTTTAATGGGAGAGCTCGTTCTTGAAAGTAATCCAGCCGGTCGCGTTAAAGAGAACCAACTCTGGCTTGATGAGCGGATTATGACTCAACTAAACGTAAAATCAGGTGACAGCGTCACGATAGGCGATGCCGAGTTTACTGTATCAGGCGCAGTATTGATGGAACCAGGCTTGAGCTTTAATCCATTTCAGCAAATGCCTTCTGCATACATTCATCAAAGTGACGTAGATAAAACAGGAGCAATTCAAGTTGGGAGCCGAGTTCAATACCGTCTGTTTTTACAAGCCGATGATAAAACACTAAAGAGCTTGCAAGATGATACGCAGCTTTCTCCGAGCGATCGCTGGCGCACGCAAGATACTGCCAGTCGTAGTAATGAGGTTTTTGAACGCACGACGCAGTATCTGTCGTTGACCGTAGCGATTGTCATCATTATGGCGGCGACAACATTGGTTCTTACTTGTCAAAATTACGTGAACAGCCGGACACAAACTATCGCGATGTTGAAAAGTCTTGGTGCGAGCCGCCGATGGATTGAAAAGTGGTTATTTATTCAAGTCACAATCCTTCTCATTAGTGCCAGTGTCGTCGGCCTACTGCTAGGGAGCGGGTTGGAGTATTTATTACGCATTCCACTCAAAGACTTATTACCCGATCCACTCCCTAGTTACGGTGTCACACCATTTTTGGTGGCATTTATCTCTGCAGTCTTGATTACTGTTCCCGCTCTCGGTATACCATTGTTAGGCTTGATTAAAACTCCCGCGTTAGAAGTGCTACAGCAGGGCAAAGCGCAACGTTCCTGGAAGCGAATGTTACTTGTTCTAGTTCCCGTTGTTCCATTGCTTTTACTGTATGCAGATAACACCTTAGTTTGGATCGTGCTCACTGGTATAGCGGTACTGTTTGTGGTACTCGCAGCAGTTAGCGTCACACTCACAAAGCTGTTTGCACGTGTGTCAACCCATCCTGCAATGAAGCTTGCGTTGAGTCGTATCAACCGGACGCCAGTAACCAGCGGTCTACAGTTTGGTGCTTTGGCATTATCTTTGATGTTGCTGTCTATCATTTGGCTTGTGCGCAGTGATATTCTCGCTGATTGGGAGAGAACCTTACCTGCAGACGCGCCAAATGTGTTCGCTTTGAACATTGGTGATTATGAGCTCGATAACTACCTAGAAACCCTAGATAAAAATGGAGTTACGCGGTCACAAGCTTATCCAATAATTCGTGGACGACTAACAGAGATTAACGGTCAAAACGTCAAAGAGATTGATTACGAAGGAGAAGGTTCTGACGCGATACGTCGAGAGCTAAACCTGACATGGGGAGATACCCTACCAGAATATAATGATGTGCTTTCGGGTGAATGGACAAACAAAGGGAGTGTATCTGTAGAAGCGGATGTAGCAAATGACTTAGGCATAAAACTCGGTGATACGCTGCGCTTTGTAATAAACAGCCAGAATTACGATGCAGTAGTAGATACCATCCGTTATGTCGAATGGCGTGACATGAAGCCTAACTTTTATTTTATTTTCTCATCTGACGTGATGGCTAATTTACCTGGTTCTTACCTCATCAGTTATAGGATTGAAGAAGGAAATGAAGCGTTGTTGACGTCAATGTCACGTGCTCACCCAACGGTCTCTGTTTTAGATATCCGAACTATGGGCGAGAAAATTCAGGCTTTGATTCAGCAAATCGTATCAGCAATCACCATCCTTGCTCTTTTAGGCGTTGTTGCTGGTCTGCTGCTCATCTTTACGCTACTGAGGTTAAGCTTGTCCCAACGACAACAAGAGATTCGTTTGTATCGCACATTAGGTTCAAGTAAGAAACGGATCAACACAACCCTGTGGGCCGAGTACGGAATTATGGCGTTGATTGCTAGTGGTGTTGCGGTATTCGCTGCGGAAGTTTGTGTGGCCGCAGTCATGACATATGGATTCGATCTCAATGCACAAATTCACCCCGAATTGTGGATAGCTTTACCGCTTGCAACATTTGTTACGTTGGCACTTGTAGTGATGAGTTTGTTGAAAAGATTGTTAACTCCAGTAAACACTTAATCGCAGCGAGTGTTATCAAGTTTGGAACACTCCATGACACTTTTATTTTAGTTATCCACAAAAACAGTGGATAACTTTTGGGATAACTAAATGGGGTAAAAAGTGGGGTGTTTCTGCAGGCTTTGCGCCATGGGTCTTACAGTGAAATTCTTATTCACATAGACACAAAAAAGTGTCTTCTTAACCATGTAGTCAAGTACTTTTTCGCAAATTTTTTCTACTTTAATGCACTTTACAGGCGCTGTTGGATATTTCGCAAACCCATGAACTTTTTGTGATTTTAATCAAGTCCAAACACGAGTAGAATCCACCGTTAGTAAAGAATTTTCCTTATAAAATTTTTAGTGAAGCAATGAAGTCTGAGTTTCCAAGTTATAAAGATAAGCATATCGCTGTTGTTGGTGGCGGTGTAGCAGGTGCAACAGCAGCAATTCATTTTGCGGAGCTGGGTTTTAAAGTTTCCGTAATAGAGAAGGGCGTATCACTAGTAAATGGTCCACCCATTTGTCATTTGCATGCTGGTGGTAATTTATATCGAGAGATTTCCGAGCAACAATGCTTAGACTTGTTAGCACAATCTATTGATACTGTTCGCCTGTATCCGCTTTCACTGAATATTCGTCCGACAATCATCGCGGTTCCTCATTCCGATGGTGGAGACCCATCCACACTAATTCCGCGATTAGAGGTTGTGAAAAGTGCTTATCAGACGCTCGTTGATAAAGATCAGAGTAATAAAGTGCTCGGCGAACCAAGCGAATACTACAAACTGTATTCAAAAGCGGAGCTAGAAGCTCTCGCGCAACGTACTCAACCAAGTCATCCTACAAACTTCGATGAGTGGTGTATTCCTTTTGCTCAACATGCTGATCTTGAAGCGCTAAAGTATCCTGTTGTCGCAGTTCAAGAATATGGTTGGAGTGTTTTTCGCCTCGCTGCAATTGCCAACTTAACACTAGATACGCTTCCTAATGCTTCAGTCTTCACACAAGCAACGTTCAAGCAAGCCGATTGGATGGGGGAACACTGGCAACTTGGCTATGAACGTGAAGGTATCGATTACCTGATGACATGCGACTACTTGGTTAACGCGTGTGGCTTTGAAACAGGCTCAATTGACAACACAGTTGGTGCCAAGCGTGACAGGTTGGTGGAGTTTAAAGCCGCTTACGTTACGAGGTGGGCAGACTGTCAACAACAATGGCCAGAAGTTATTTTTCATGGCCCGCGTGGAACCGATAAAGGAATGGCTCAATTGACGCCTTATGGCGATGGTTACTTTCAACTTCATGGTATGACAAAAGGAATCACGCTGTTTGAAGATGGTTTAGTGGAGAGCACGAACTCATCTGCTCAACCTGAACTGCCTATGCCTTTACTCTCGAAGATCCGTAACGGCTGGAGAGAAGAAGTGTTAGAAGAGCGAACGAACAATGCCATCAAACACATGGCGCAGTTTATTCCCGACTATCACTCTGCTGTAAAAGGAGGAAAAGCATTGTTTGGCGCTCAGCAAATTCCCGGAACAGACCCAGTACTCAGAGCGGCAGATGTGACTTTTGAAGATAACCACTATGCGAGAATAGAGGTGGTAAAAGCGTCATCGACACTACTCGCAGCGCAAAAAATGCTTCAATTCTGGTTTGACATCGATCCTAACCAAAATGTGGAAACACAGCATCCGGTCGCTGTAAAGTGGTCTGAACAAGAGGTCGAGCAGTACGCGATTAAACTCACTCAAGAGCGAGGCTATCCACAAGCTTTAGCAGTGCGTTATGGTATGCCTACATAATCGGCTGTGTTTGGGCTCAGTGGTTGTATTAGTACCCAAAAAACTGAGCCCATTGGCACCATACTTCTTGCAAGCCTAGCCTATCTCCTTTCACAAAATTGACTTTTTGTCCGGGCTTCGCCTGTGCCAGTCTAGGTAAGTCAATACGGGCTACGCAGCCAAATTTAGGATACCCGCCAATAGTCTGGTGATCGTTGAGCAGCACAATAGGGTTACCATCGCTAGGTACTTGAATTGAACCTAATGCAATTCCCTCTGATAGGACGCCTTCGTAAGGTGGACGAATGTTATTGCCCTCAAGACGGTAGCCCATGCGATTCGAATTGGGGGAGATGATGAATGCTTTGTTGTAAAATACTTGGCGAGCGTCTTCATCAAAGTCCTCGTTCTGATAGCCTTCAATCACTCTCAGCTTAATGGGTAAGTTGTAATCTGGCTTAAAGCGAAACGTCATTTGCCTTGGTTTACGTTTCGGTAAGTTATGAGGGACAAAGGGAAGAATATCGCCAGCTTTCAAAGCGCCACCATTTGAATCATAACCACCTAGAGATTCTCGCAAGACGGTCGATGCGCTTCCTAAGTGCTGAGCAACATTGAATCCACCTTTAACCGCTAGGTAGGAGCGAAGCCCATTCCTTGCGACTCCGAACTGAAGCTTCTGTCCTTTTTTCAACGTAAAGTCAGACCAATTTGAAATAGGTTCACCATCTATTTTTGCATTTAAATCACCGCCACATATAGCAAGGTGGCAGTTATGCAAGGCAATAAAACAAGCGTTACCCAAAGTAATTTCAATCGCAACGCAATTGACTACGTTACCAAGCAAATGGTTGGCCCAACTGTAAGCATAGTCGTCGACCGGGCCACCTTGAGTCACACCGACATGCGCCAAGCCAAAACGACCAAAGTCTTGAACTAAAGAGAGCGGTCCTGGCTTTTCCACCAGTAATCCACCGTAACTCATAGTACGCCTCCTAAATCGATAAACTCTTGTTTTGAAATAGCATTAAAGGTGACCTTGTCACCCACTTCAAACGGTATAAAAGGAGGAGAGTCGGAGAAGAGCGCAAGCGGGCTTTTACCAATAATGTTCCATCCGCCAGGACTATCTGATGGATAGACGGCCGTTTTAGAGTCTGCGATTCCGACACTTCCGGCCGGCACGTGAGTTCTTGGTGTGGCAAGCCTTGCCATGTGCAATTGAGTATCAACGTCAGAGAGAAATGCAAAGCCTGGAGCAAAGCCAATTGCAGAAACCGCGTACTCGGTTTTCGTATGCAGGGTAATAAGATCGTCTAATGACAGACCTCGCTTTTTAAAACGAGATAGATCTAACGCGGTTTCTTCAGAGTAATATACAGGGATAGTAACGTGATTCGGCTGGGAAAGCTTAAGTGATTGAGTATCAAACTGGCTCACGATTTGTTGCAGCTCATTGACTAAGTTCTTTTCGTTGATTCGAAAAGGTAAGTAATCAATGAGAATAGTTTGATAGGAGGGGACAACGTTCATAACAATTGAAGCGAAAGTTTCTCTTATGCTGCGAGCAAGCTCTCCGACTGCATTTTCAGAAATACTCTCATCAAACTTAATGAAAATACTGCACTCGGAGATCAAAGAGATATTAAATTTCTCTTTATGCATTAATTTCCTCCAGCGTATAGGCTTTGGCGGATCTTTTGGAGCAGCGCGATCGACTCTTCATTGTCACCATGAACACAAATTGTATCGGCTTCCAATAATATGTAACCGCCTGAAGCGGTTTTGACACGCCCAGAGTCAGCTAAGGTCCGGACTTGCTCAAGTATCGCGTGCTCGCTTTTTAACACGGCATTGGGCTGTGTTCTAGGAGTCAGTAAGCCGTCATCTTGGTATAAACGATCTGCAAATGCTTCAAATAGCAAGGGAACATCATAATCGTCTGCGATTTCTAAGTATTTTTCGTTTTCCTGTGAAGCTAGGATCATTAACGGTACTTTGAACAGTGCTGCCGCCTTTACTACCGCTCTAAATATCGCATCACTTTTCATCATGTCGTTGTATAGAGCACCATGAGGCTTTATGTAACTGATGTCTGTGTATTGCGCCCGGCATAATGCTTGTAAAGCACCAACCTGATATATAACCATGTTCGTAATTTCATCACCCGTCATGCTTATGCTTCGTCTGCCAAAGCCTTGTAGGTCGGCGTAACCTGGGTGTGCGCCAATATCAACATCGTTGTCATTCGCTAGGGTGATGGTGTCGTGCATGACATTAGGGTCGGAGGCATGAAAACCACACGCGATGTTCGCCATATCAACATGGGGCATCACGTCTTCATCTGCGCCCATACTCCAAGAGCCAAAGCTCTCGCCCATATCACAGTTCAATGTAAGTTGCTGTTTATTCAATGTCATACGTTTTATTTCTACACAAGCAATGGGTTTACGATGCAGGAAAATGCATCTAGGTTCAGTGACTCACTTCATTCTTCTATCATGAAAACGAAGCTTTTTGAGCAGATAGCTGACGAAAAAGATCACGTTAGTCCATAAAGATGTTGCCGTTATTTGAGTTGATCCGAATTTTAAGGTATTTCGTTTCTTTTCCATCCAATTTTTGAGAATTTAAGGTTATTTTGCATTAGCATCGTGTTAATCTTGTCGCCCTTCATGGGTGATAGATTGCATAATGGTTCTTCTGTCATTTTTGTGGTTGTCTGCGACAGGAATATATATGTCATTACGAGCGAAGCTTATTTGGCCTCTTCTGGTCTTTTTAACGGCTATCTTTGTTATCTCAAAAGGTTACACCTCGTATACTGTATACCAATCGTCTAAGCATGAACTGGTCGAGCAGACAAGAAAGTTGATTAACAACGTTTCTTTCTCAATTAAAGATGCGCTGACGACAAAGGACAAGCAAAAAGCTCAAACTATTCTCGCCAACTTTTTAAACCAGCCAAATGTAACGCGGGTCAAACTTTATGACCAAGATGACCAACCATTCGCTGTTATGGAGATAAGTGGGGCACTAGCACCCGTTCCCAGTCAAACCGAAAGAAGTAGGTTGCACGCTCTAGGCTATGCCTTATCAACCAAATTTCTTTATGTTCTAGAGCCGATTATCCATGATGGCTATGTCATTGGTAGCATTAGAGTCACGCTTTCTCATCGTCCAATCGTAGAAGCCATGCAATCTTTACTTCAAGATGGCGCTTTACTTCTTCTGTTTCTTATCGCTGGTGGCACTGTTTTTTACATAAGTATCGAGAGGCTTGTTCTCAAGCCCGTGATGGAACTCAACCGCGTAATAGAGAATGTGACACACGGACGAAACACGGAACATCAAGCTCGCTATTACGCCAACGATGAAATTGGAGACCTCGCGAGCTCTTTCAATCAAATGATGAATAGGTTAACAGTACGTGAGAAGCAGCGGCAACATTCGCTAGACACACTAGAACAAAAGCGCGCATTTTCAGAAGAGGTTATCGAATCTGTTCAGCATGCATTAGTTATTACAGACAATTCCGGACGTGTTATTCATTGTAATACGGCGACCCAGCAAATATTTCAAAAAAAATTAGATGAACTTAAATACGCCAATATTCGTGATCTAATTAAAACCAAAACACCGAATGAGCTGAGTCAGATCCTGAGTCGAGGCCTAGAGTGCGATGATATTCACCTCAAAAATGCAGATAACGAACAGCAGTTGAGCCTAACCAGTCGTCGCCTCTCGACACATGAATACTTACTGTTTTCGATTCAAGATATCACCGAAATTGAAGAAGCCATAAACCGGCAACGTGTTGCGGGACGTGTTTTTGAAAGCAGCCAAGATGGTCTCATTGTTCTTAATCATCGCGGTGTCATTACGATGGCAAACCCTGCCGTCACTAAGTTAGTCGGCTTAGAGGTGGATCAGCTTATTGGGAAGTCATTCATCCAAACGCTAAAGTGGCGCAAGTTACAGGAAATGATGCCTAGTATCATCGAGTCGATAGAAAATTATGGCGTTTGGCAAGGTGAAGTTATCGAGAAGAACCATATTGGTCAGTTTGTACCGATGTTTGCTCGAGTCAATCGTATCGTTAAGTGTGAAGACTATGGTTTCTATGATCTGGTTATTGTTCTTACCGACCTTTCCGGCGCAAAAGAGATGGAACGATTAGAGCATTTAGCTCATCACGATGCTTTAACGGGGTTAGCCAATCGATCTAAGTTCCATTTAGAGTTGGAACAACTAGTACAACGCTCTGGATACTTGCGTGACGAATTTGCAGTTTTGTACCTCGATCTGGATGGATTTAAAGAAGTTAACGATACCTACGGTCATGATGCAGGTGATGAAGTTTTGAAAAAAGTTTCCGAGCGTCTAACATCTGCGACGAGACATAGTGATTTAATCGCAAGACTTTCTGGTGATGAATTTGTCATGTTGGTAAATCCCGCCAATCAAAAAGTGGTCACCCGAATAGCAGAACAGTTGCTCGAGAGCATATGTGCTCCAATTGAGTACAAAGGTCACTTACTCAAAGTTGGCGTTAGTATCGGCGTAAAATTAGTCGGCGTAAATGAGCGCGATGCTACTCGAGTTTTAAAAAGTGCGGATACGGCAATGTATCAAGCAAAGAAAGCCGGAAAAGGCCAAGCAATATTAATGGGATGCGAATTACAAGAGACAGTTTAAATCGTAACGTCAAAGCTTTAAACTAACCCAATTCGCGTCAGAAGGAATAATAAAATGAAAGTACTCGTTACGGGTGGTATGGGCTATATCGGTAGTCATACGTGTATTCAAATGATCGAAGCTGGCATGACGCCAGTGATTCTAGACAACCTGTACAACAGTAAATCTACGGTATTAGATCGAATTGAAAAGGTATGTGGTGTAAAGCCAACCTTCATTAAAGCCGATATCAGAGATAAATTGGCGATGGTAGAAGCACTAAAGTCGCACAATATTGAAGCTGTTATCCATTTTGCAGGTTTAAAGGCCGTCGGTGAGTCTGTAGCAAAACCTTTAGAGTATTACGACAACAACGTTAATGGCACGTTAGTATTGGTTGATGCAATGCGTGAAGCCGGAGTTAAATCGTTGGTATTTAGTTCATCAGCGACTGTATATGGTGATCCTGCATCTGTACCCATCACAGAGGACTTTCCAACTAGCGCAACTAACCCATATGGGCGCAGCAAATTAATGGTAGAAGAGTGTTTAACCGACTTCCAAAATGCGAACCCTGACTGGAGCATTACACTTCTTCGTTACTTTAACCCGGTAGGTTCACATCCAACAGGCGAGCTAGGTGAAGATCCTCAAGGTATTCCAAACAACTTAATGCCGTTTGTTTCTCAAGTTGCGGTAGGGCGCAGAGAGTTCCTTTCTGTGTTTGGTAGTGATTATCCGACCAAAGATGGCACAGGCGTACGTGATTATATTCATGTAATGGACTTATCCGATGGTCACGTTGCTGCATTAGAAAAAGTAGGTAGCAAAGCTGGCCTTCATATCTATAACCTCGGTACTGGTAACGGCTACAGTGTACTGGACATGGTGAAAGCATTTGAAGCCGCAAGTGGTAAAGATGTCCCATACCAACTTGTTGAGCGTCGTCCAGGTGATATTGCAGAGTGTTGGGCGGATCCATCAAAAGCGATGAATGAGTTAGGTTGGAAAGCAACTCGCACTCTAGAAGAAATGACTGGCGATACATGGCGCTGGCAATCTACTAACCCTCAAGGTTATCCAGATGCCTAATCTTTAATTTACATAATAGTAACAAAAAGGCGCATGATTGCGTCTTTTTTGATCCAAATCGGAAAAAATCGTAAATTACTGGTTAAAAGGTAGCAAGTATATATAGAGCTGTTAAACTATGCCCGACTCTTAATTTGGGTTATAAATTTTCTCATAGCTATTGGGGTAGTTCATGGAACTCGGTCTGATCATCACTTTCATCATTGCAGCAGCAGTAATGGTGAAAAAAGAGATGGCAAAACAGTAAACTTTCATTTTTCATACTTTTCTTTACATTTTTGAAATGAAAGCCATAAAAAAGCCAGCATTACGCTGGCTTTTGTGTTTTTAAGGTTTAGAACTCGTATTTAACACTAATGTTATAATTACGCTCAGCTTGCGTTTTGTCTCGACTTAACTCAGTCTTACCGCGAACATCGTTCCAAAGATGGTATTCTTCATTCGTTAGATTCATAACACCAGCACGAATGGTTATATCTTTCATTGGTTTGTAGTACGCCGTTAAGTCAACGACTGTCGCAGACGGCAAAGCAACTTGGTCTTTGATTCCGCCTTTATCACCATCTGAGTTGATATCACTGTTCGATTTCTTAGCCGTGTAGTTTACTTTTAGGCTTGTCCCCCAAAGTGCATTTGGTGAATCGTAATTTACAGCAGCTACGGCATTCCATGGGTTTACACTGTTCAAAGGATTACCATCACCATCTTCACCTTCTGTGTATGCTGCAACAAAGCGAGTTGTCACGCCTGATGGAAGACCAGCGATGGCATGCCAATCAAGACGGTTAGAGAGCTCAACCCCTTTAATGTTTGCTTCACTAATATTGATATTTGTGAATTCAGTTAAACCACCATTGTTTGATGACGTTTGCTCAATAAAGTCACTGTAATCACTGTAGTAGAACGCTACTTCAGTTGCAGACGCTGCAGTGTTATGACGGTAACCAAGTTCATAAGACAAACTCTTTTCAGATCCCAAATTTGGGTTAGGGCGGTTGGTATAGCCATGAGCCGGATTATCGTAGGTGTAGTAAAGCTCGTCGAACGATGGCGCTCGGAACCCTTGGCTCACTTGCGCGAAGATCGTGCCAGGTTGCGATACAGAGTAAGTTGCTCCTAAACGACCAGTTAATGCAGAGTCGCTAAACTTCTCGAATGACTCTTCAGAAGTATTTGAAGGATTAGTAGAGAAGTAATCGTAACGCACACCTGGAGTCAGAATTAGCTTGTCATTAAGAAGCGAAATTTCATCTTGCAAGAATAAACCAAAGCTTTCTTCTTTTGCATCCGGTGTGTAAACGTAAACAGTATCTGGCGTGCCAGGATCAGAATTAAACTCGCGATTGGTATTACTGATGTCACTATGTTTGTACGATATTCCGTAAACAATATAGTGATTTTGAATCTCTTTATCTAACTGAGTTTCGAATTCAAATTTGTCTTCAGTATATTCGTAATCTTTTTTCTGTTGGTTGTCACCACTAGGCGGTACGTAAGGTGGGTAACCAGGGCTGGCTTCGATAAAGCGATTAGAGACGCCGTTTTCTTCTTTACCAATCCATGTAAGCTTGGACGTGATCGTATCCGAGATAGCTGCATCTGCAAACCAAATGTGCTTGAGCCCAATGCGATTTTGCTTGGTTGTGTCTTCAGCGTTGAAGTTTTTGTAACTTTTATGTGCGATCTCTGAGTCAGTCTCGTTGTAAATAACTTCTCCCAAGAACTCCAAGCGATGAGCGTCATTCAATTGAGATTGAAGTTTTACCAATAGATCGTTTTTGTAATAATCTTGGTTGTCCACAGAATAGTTATCGTAAGGCGCCTTAGAGAAATTTTGTAGCTCTGCACCATCACGGCGTGTAAAGGCTATAAGTGCTTCTGTATTACCGAAACGCTTTGCTAAAGCTACATGCTCACTAAAAGAGTTATCTTCCGATGAATAAGAGAGTTTAGCTTGACCACCAAAGTCTTTACCATCTTTGAGGAAATCCTTCGGATCTTTTGTTTCGAATGCGACAACACCGCCAATTGCATCACTACCATGTAGGCTAGAAGCTGCTCCTTTAACAATTTCGACACTCTTTAGCATATCGGGGTCGACAGTAACGGCACTAGAATTGATAAACGAATATGGTCCACCGCTGAATACACCTGGTTGAGATGCACCGTCTACTAAGATTTTAACTCGTTTACCTTCCATCCCGCGAATGTTAATACTTTGGACGCCTTGGCGTTGAGTGCCATTAACAGTAACACCTGGCGTATACTCGAATAGATCATTCAAGTCCTTTACCATGTTTTCTTCGATGTCTTTCTCTGATACAACAGCAACAGAAGCAGCAACAGTGTTTATGGTTTGGTTGGTACGGGTGGCCGACACAACGACTTCTTCAAACTTAGAAGCTTCTTCCGCATAAGCAGTATGGGAAAGGGCAACTAAAATGGAGGCTGACAAAATTGATTTTTTATACATTGGCTTCAATACCTTAGATCCATAATAGGTAACAACACGCGGATATTAATGGATCTAAATGGTAATTACTATCATTACCATTGTCATTTATTGATTTGTATTGAATCTTATTCTTAGGCTATGAGCATTCCTAGTCTTTAGTTATCAATATGTTATATTATTTGTCGTTAGTTCTTGATAAGTTCATCCAAATACAACGAATGTGATGGATATCACATTAAGAGAGGCCATGTGCAGAGTCCAATTACGTTAGAAGCACTCCATATTCTAGATGCTATTGATCGAAGAGGGAGTTTTGCTGCTGCTGCGAATGAGTTAGACAGAGCCCCGTCATCGCTGAGCTATCAAATCCAGAAACTCGAGCAAGACTTAGACATTATTATCTTCGATCGCTCTGGTCACAAAGCCCATTTTACTGAAGCAGGTAAGCTTATTCTTGAAAGAGGAAGAGCCATTTTACAAGCCAGTGAAAAGTTAGTGAACGATGCAACGTTATTGGCGAATGGCTGGGAACTGGATATTACCATTGCCTTCGATGGCATTATTCCTATATCCAACTTTTTCCCGATGGTTGATGCGCTGGCCGAGGTCAGCTCAACTCGAGTCAGGCTGCAAGAGGAGATTCTGGCTGGTAGCTGGGAGTCGTTGAATACGGGGAGAGCTGATTTACTGATTTGCCCATCACTGGATACGCTTCCTCAAGAAGTTAAGTCAGAAAAAATTGGTAAAATGAGTATGTATTGGGTAGCTTCCGCTGATCACTATGTTCACAAGCGTAGTGGTAAGTTTGATGAAGCAGCGCGAGAAAAGTATCGGATTATTGCTATTGCAGATACCGCACGTGAGCAACCAGCGCTCTCAATTAATATCATTCAAAAACAGCCTCGCTTGACCGTCACCAACTTTACGGCAAAAGTAGAAGCGCTCACTGCAGGTTTGGGTATTGGTACATTACCAAGCCAAATTGCACAACCTCTTATTGATAGTGGTGTATTGAAACGAATCGAAGGCACTGAAGAACAGCCGATGGATATTATTTTGGCATGGCGCCGGAACACTATGGGTGAGGCAAAATCCTGGTGTATTCAGTACTTAAAAAAGAATTGGAAACTAAAGTAACAACGTAACTTTTACTTCTTAGATTCCCATTGATTATCGAATGTAAGAAGTAAAAGTCATCGCTAATGCTGCGCTTTTCAATTTAAAGGGAGCACCATATCTGCCGTACCGTCTGCAAACTGGACATCGATCTCAAACCCCAAGTTCTGAGCCAACATCAACATTCCTCTGTTTGCTGGCATGGTCATTCCAGACATTTGCTTTGTGCCTTTAACTTTGCAATAGCTGATTATTTTCTGCATCAGCACTTTGCCTAAACCTTTTCCTTTCAAATCTGAACGAACCAAAATAGCAAACTCAGCGTCACTATTGTCTGGTGTAATCAATGCGCGGGCTACCCCTATGATAGACGGTCCGTCAGTATTAAACGCTACCGCAACAAACGCCATTTCGCGGTCGTAGTCGATTTGAGTAAAGTTTGCCAAAGCCTCATGGTTGAACTCTCCAACTTCAGAAAAGAAACGCTTATAGAGATCTTCTTTCGATACGCTATTAATGAATTGAGCATGCAGCGGCTCATCCTCAGGCAAGATAGGGCGAAGCAGGATAGGCTGGCCATCTCGAAGCGTTACAGTTTCGACAAACTCTGCCGGGAAAGGGCGAATCGCTAGCCGTTTTTGGGCGTCTCCTTCGTATTTACACAGTGTGACATCTGCATCAAGGATGGTTAAATCGCTTCCGGACACTAGTACTGGATGGATATCCAGTTTTTGTATTTCTGGTAACTCAACTGCCATTTGGGAGATACGAACCAAGAACTTCGACAACTCAGTAATATCGAGCGCATCTTTGTGTTTCTGCAGGCGAATCTTTCCAGACTTTAGGGCAACAACGACAAGGTAGCGCGCAAGCGTCATGTTCAAAGGAGGAAGTGCAGCGACGGCATCTTGGGCGATATTCCACTCAGAGCCGCCTTGACCAAGCAAGATCACTGGTCCAAAGACTTTATCTACTGCAATACTAATCCGTAGCTCTTCAGCGCTGCCGAGCTTTGCCATCCCTTGTACCAACAGCCCATGCACATTGGCGGAAGGATAGCTGAGCTTTACGGTATCTAAAATGGATAGCGCTGCGTTGGAAACTTCTCGACTGTTTCTTAAATTTAGAGCGACACCGTGAACATCCGATTTATGAGGAATGTCTGGAGAACGCAATTTAACCGCAACAGGATATCCAATATTTTCTGCCATATGAACGGCTTCAATGTCGTCAGATGCAATCCACGTCGGCAAAACGTTAAACCCGAACAGCTTAAATAATGGGCTGGTTTGATGCGTATCTAAGGTGACTGTGTTTTTATCCAGTAGTCGTTCGTTTACCCATTCTTTTGCTGAACTCACACTTCCAGAATGTAATGGCTCTGCCGTCGTTGGCGTTTCCATTAGTTGTTTCTGGTTTCGTCTGTATTCGACCAAGTGCATGTATGCTACAACCGCACTTTCAGGTGTTCTATAGGTTGGAATACCTGCTTGAGTAAATGCCAGTCGTGCCTCTCTCGACGTTTGTTCTCCTGACCAGTTGGTCAAGATATTAAAATGCTTATGCCGAGGGTGAGATTTGATTGAATTAATAACGGCTTGAGCAGTTTCAAGAGGATCAGAAACAGCAGAAGGACTATGCATAATCAATATCGCATCTGCACAGTCGTTATTCATCAGTGCGTTAATGGTATCAATATAGCGTTTTTGGGTTGCGTCACCAGACAGATCAATCGGATTTCGAGCACGCCAGTTGGATGGAAGTACTGCTTGTAATTGCTCAATGGAAGCGTCATCAAGCGTTGCGAGTTGGCCACCACGTTCAATCAAAGTATCAACGGACATAACAGCAGGGCCGCCGCCATTGGTGATGATCGCTAAACGCTCTCCACGAAGTGGCACAGAATGCGTGAGTGTTTCTACCGCGGCAAAAAGCTCATGCGTATTGCTGACTCGTAACATACCAGTTCTGCGAATAGCAGAATCGTAAATTACGTCAAGTGTATCTCCGTCTTGCTGCTCAAAAGTATTCATCTCTTTAGAGCGGCCCGCTTTTAGCACCAATATACGTCGGTTACGTGAAGCGGCGCGCGCAGCAGACATAAATCGGCGAGCGTCTTGGATATTATCAACATAAAGCAGAATAGCTTCAGTGTTTCCATCCATACTCAAATAGTCGAGCAAATCTGCAAAATCGATATCTTGTCCGCGCCCAATCGAAATGAACGAAGAAAAACCAATGTTCTTATCATTTGCCCAGTCTAAAACCGTGGTACAAACCGCCGCGGATTGTGAGATGAAAGCAATTTTTCCGGGTTTAGCTGCAACAGGTGAAAACGTGCAGTTAAAATTGTGCCAAGGAAGGATGATACCTAAGCTGTTTGGGCCTAAGACTCGAATGTTCAATGATGAGATATCTAAAGGATTAGGGTCATCAGAGATAACAATCGCAAACGGTGTGCCTCTCTCATCTAGCTCTTTAAGCAATTGCTCGTTACGTGAAACGTTCGTACACAAAATTGCAATATCTGGCGTATAGGGCAGGGAAGCTACATCAGGGTAAGCGATCACGCCAGATACGGCTTTATATCGCGGCGTTACTGGCATAATCGCGCCACCAAATCCACTTTGTAGAAGGTTGCGCATCACAACATGTCCTGCTCGCAATGCTTTTTGAGATGCCCCAATAACGGCCACAGAGTTGGGTTTAAAGAGTTTATGTAGTTTATTCATGCTGACTCCTGGCCGTTTGTAAGTCACGTTGGCTTCTCGGTTTCATATCAATCATAAACGAATAATTTACTGATAAAACATCTTCAGACCAGACATTGCAGAAAATGTGTACGATGCTTATGGAGTTTGTGTTATTCATCACATCAAAATCACAGATTATTGTATTTGATGCTTGATAAACGGCCCTGCTATCGGCATGATTTATCGTAATATTTATCCAGAGCATTTGTTACTTCATGAAAAAAATCGCAATCATCGGCTTGTCAGTTCTGCTTTCTGCTTGTGCATCTGAAACTTACATCACGGATGTGACCTCAGAAAGTTACCGAGAGGACTACAAATCAGATCGTATCTCTAAACCAATTATGGCGTCTGAAAACGCTGTAGTAGAAAAAGACGTACAACCAACTGTTGTGAAAATGACGGCAAAGCCTGAAGAAAAGAAAGTAGTCAAGCTAACGCCAAAAGAGCAGGCGAAGCCAGTTAAGATCGTACCACCAAGTAAAAAGCAAGCTGGCATTCAACGATTCGGCTATACCATTCAAGTCGCAGCTGTGGGTAGCCAAGCTAAAGTCGATCAGTTTGCAAATAAGCTGCCACAGAACGGTCAGCCAATTTGGGAAAACTACAAAGTTGTAAACGGTACTAAGTGGTTCTCAGTTTTATACGGAGACTACGCAACAAGCTCAGAAGCCAAGCAAGCGATTTCGACTTTGCCAGCTCAATTTCAGCAGTTAAGACCATTTGTTAAGAGCATTGATGCAATCAAAAACTCAGCTTACCCAACGCTTAACAAATTAAATTAACACATCAAAGAAGGGAGCGAATAGCTCCCTTATTTATTTGCTCAAATCCTATTCGAACAACATTCCTCACATTAAAATTACTGTACGTCACACTTCAAAGGTTTATCATAATAAATAGTATCTTTTGTAGGTCACGGAAAGATGGATTCATGATTAAAAATATTCTTTTACTATGCGGCGGTGGCTCTTCTGAGCACGAGATTTCATTATTGTCTGCAAACTTTGTCGAACAACAACTAAATCTTATTGAAGACGTTCACGTTACACGCGTAGAAATAAAAAACGAAGGTTGGATGACCAACCAAGGTGAGTTGGTTTACTTGGATCTCAATACCAAGCAGTTGTGCTCAAGTGAATCTAATCAAACCATTGATTTCATCGTGCCTTGTATACATGGTTTTCCTGGCGAAACAGGCGACATTCAATCTCTGTTTGAAATCGCAGGTATTCCTTATCTTGGCTGCGGGCCAGAAGCGAGTAGCAATAGTTTCAATAAAATCACATCTAAGCTTTGGTACGACGCTATTGGCATACCCAATACGCCATACTTATTCTTAACGCGAAACGATGAAGAAGCTCACGTTCAAGCTCATAAAGCCTTTGAAAAGTGGGGAAAAGTTTTTGTTAAAGCCGCTCGCCAAGGCTCTTCCGTTGGCTGTTACAGTGTCACAGAAAAAGACAAGCTTTCTAATGCAGTAAATGATGCTTTTGGGTTTTCTGACCAAGTGTTGGTTGAGAAAGCAGTAAAACCTCGAGAACTTGAAGTTGCTGCATATGAGATGAATGGCCAACTACATATCACTAAGCCAGGCGAGGTCATCGCGCCTGATGGTGCTTTTTACTCGTACGATGAAAAGTACAGCAGTTCAAGTCACTCGCTCACAGAAGTTGAGGCGAAGAATCTAACTCAAGTACAATTAGATTCCATCCAACACGCGTCAGAGACGGTATTTAGACAAATGAATCTTCGTCATTTATCTCGTATCGACTTTTTCCTAACGGAAGATGATGAGATTTACTTAAACGAAGTAAACACATTTCCAGGAATGACTCCGATCTCAATGTTCCCTAAAATGCTTCAAAACAACGGGCACAAATTTCATGAGTTCTTGGAAGATTGTATAAACAGTGCAAAGTGATTAACGTTATCGAGACGCGTTTTATGATACAAGTTGTTTTCTAGAGCAAGGATTATTCAAGCCGTATTTGAATATTGCTCAGTAGCAATTATGATTATATCAACGCATTAAACAGATGACTCAGTGGTATGGCGATTTCAAATTATAGAGGTTTTAACCTGCAGTCAGTCGGATCAGATGGCAGTGTTTGGAAGGTTAAAATCAAGAACCACGTTTTACAGGGCAGTTTGACGGCGGTAAAGAAAAGCATTGATTGGTGGTGTGACACCGCATCGATTATTGATCCCAAAGAGTTTGCTTCACTCGGGCAAAGAGTGCAGCAAACTGGTGTTGCAAAATCAGAGGTCTTTAACGGCTATACTATTCAAAACGATACAGGCCAACCTAACTCTTGGTACTGTATGTTTAATGGTAAACTGATTAAGGGCAGTAAAGCCGCTATTCAACGCCATATCGAAGCTTATTTGGTTGCAAAGCAAAAAGCGATGCAAGCTCAACAACAAAAGAAACAATAGAATGACTCTGGTATATTCAACAGAAACCGGTCGAATTAAACCGGAAGAAGAAAAAGTATCTCGCCCTAAAGGCGATGGTGTTGTTCGGATTCAGCGCCAAACGAAAGGCCGTAAAGGTAAAGGCGTATGCATTGTTACAGGTTTAGACTTGGATGATGCACCTTTAAAGTTATTAGCGGCAGAACTCAAAAAAGTCTGTGGCTGTGGTGGCTCTGTAAAAGATGGCAATATCGAGATTCAAGGTGATGCTAGAGACAAGATCAAGGCACATCTTGAAAAGAAAGGCATGACAGTCAAATTAGCCGGTGGCTAATTTAATATTTCCAGTAAACAAAAATGGCGTCTAAAGAAATAGACGCCATTTTTTATAAGTTGCTAATTGAAGAGCAAGCAATCGTAGATTGATAGATCGATATTAGCTATTTTATGGTAAATAACCATTATGTTTAATGCTCACAGTAAGGCCCTTAAATTTAAAATCTGCTGGGGAATAGGAGCATGCTCAGACAGCATTTAGCGTATGGCAATAGACAATTTAACATAATATACATAATGCGCACTTAGCTATAGCTACTTTAAGGTCGCCAAGCCACAACGCAAACATGCCACAAATCATTGAAATACTTGATAATCCTAGCCCGTTAAACTTTTTTGCAATCTTCGCCCAAGCTTGTTGAGCTTCGTACGTTTTGGCTTTATCAGCAGCTAAGTACACCAAAACGGATTCTGTATCTGCTCCAATTTCTTTCGCAAGAAAAAGTGCTTCATTTTCAGTTAGATAGCGTTGTCCATTTCTAATTGCGCTAATCTTTTGGCGGCTTAACCCCAAATCATGAGCAATTTGCTTATCTTGAACATAGTTCTTTGCCTTTTTGTAGGCATCTAGCAGTTGATTTGTGTACATAGTCGCACCTCCTGTCTTGATTATTGTATACCCACAGTCCACAAAATGCGGTCTTTACAGTCCTGAATTTTGTGGCTTATAGTCCACTTAAATCAGGATTTAGACCGCCTTAGCTCTGGGCGTTTGCCCTTGACGCTTACGTCTTGGCTTCGGCGGTCGCTCTCAACTAGTCAAGGTGGTTGTTATGGTCGTATTGGAAACTCAAGTTCAAAACGTCAACGTTAAAACGTTAACGCTTCGTCACTTCGCTGTGTCTCATGTTCCTGCTTTCAAGCTGTGCTACATCACTACAACAGACATCTTTGAAGAAGTCGTTGTTCCTTTCAATCATTTTGGCTACTGCATTAGCACATTCGAAAACAACAAAGAGTCTTTTGGTTATCTCTCGGTTGGTGATTACGAGTTTCGTTTTGAATCTGACGAACATGAAGTTCTATGCCGCTTCCTAGGAACGGCACCTCAAAAAGCAACTGGTTTGGAAGCTTAATTATGGATTCCATTTATTTCGATGATGAACCCCAAATCGGAATCAATGTGTATTTTCCTTGGGGTCATCATTTCTTTAAAAACCAAGCTGAATTCAACCAGTTTTTACACATCCACTACGGTAACGATGCTTATCAACTGGTTGAAATTACAGATGAAAATTACAACGAATTGCTATTAAAGGGGGTCTTTCATGCAATTTAAAGATGAAACACGCCCAGTCAAAATTGACCACTTGGCTTTTACGTTTAACTACGGTGATTTACGCCATCTTGATAAGTCGAATGACCAAGATTTCATTAACTTGCAGATGCCTGAGTTTCGTCAACCTACTTCTAGCACTCCAGACGCCATTGAAAGCGCAATGGAGCGTCATAAAGACAAGGTTCGTAAAGTGCTCTCGCATCGCTTTGATGAATTCATGTCAAAGATTTTCGGTTTCCGTTTGTCGCCTATGCGTGGCCGTGGCTTGCATGGCTATCAAGATTCGATGGTGATTCTTGATAAGACGGGAACCGTTGAATGTGGTTTGGTTGGTATTGGTGGCAACAATGACACGGTATTCGTCCAAATCAACGGTACTGGCTGTACCAAGCTTTTTGATTACACCACGCATAAGAAAATACATTTCTGGTTAGCTACGGTGCTTGGCGTTACTCGCCTCGCCCGTCTTGACTTGGCTGTCGATGATTACACGGGAGTTTTTGACTGTGGCTATGCAGAAATATGTTTTTACAACGGTGCGTTTCGTACGGCTAAGCGTGGTCGTGGTCCCTCAATGGTTCCACATAAGCGCATTACTGAATCTGGTGAGCTAATGGAAGAAGCAACGATAGTGGGTTCACGTTCTTCAACCGTTTATTGGCGCATTTACAACAAAAAGTTGGAGCAAAAAATTACTGACCCTGAGGTCATTTGGTATCGAAATGAAGTTGAACTGAAAAAGTGCGACGTCGATATGCTCGCCTCTCCTGCTTCGGCTTTTGCTGGTCTCTGTGATTTTGCCGCCAGTATTGAACCGTCTGAACCCGTCAAGTTTTCCAAGAACAAAAAGGCTCAAGGTTTGGAGTTTTTCTCTCGTATCGCTTGGGCTCGTCGCCAGTGCGGCAAAGCGTTGTCTGAGGTCATTGCGATGACTGAGGGTGACTTAGGGGAAGCGTTTGGAATGCTTATTCCCGAAAAATACAGACGAACGAATTTTAACGAGCTAGGCGTGCCGGACGCTTACGCTCATCTCAAATCCTTAACTTTGGAGAGTCAAGGCTATGCCAACAATTACAGCAGTAGTTATTAAGAAGTTCCCGAAATCGGGTATGGAGTTCGCGGAGCTTTCAGTTCTTCGTGCGGTTGAAGAAGTTGACGTTGAGAAGTTTCAACAGCGTGGTATCGGTTTAAACACTGATATTCCTTTTAACAAACAACCAATTCGCATCAATCTGGATTACGCAAACCAGTTAATCAACACCAGAGCGTTTGTGCCTAATCGCGAATATGAACTTCGCTTTGATGTGAATATTGATGACCCTCTTGATATTCAAGTTAAGGAGCTCATTCCGCTTGATGACGATATTAAAAAACACTTTCAAGCGAGCCTTAAATAATTATGACTCTCTCAGTCTGTGCGGAAATCCTCACTGATGGAACGATTAAAGCTTTCCCCTACGAGCCGTTAGCCAATTGTACGTTCGTAGTGGTGAGCAATGACGACTATCAGTTGATGGCGACTCGCGCAAACTTGGAGTTTGATATTGATGCAGCATTTTACGCTGAGATAACAGGTTATTTGCTGCTCTCATTTGTGTCCGGTCATGTGTTCGGACGAATCGTTAAAGGGCTTGGTAAAGCCTAATCCTGTAAAACCTTTTGGAGATATTCCTATGAAAAAACTATCTGTTCTTTTGGCTACTGTGGTGGCATCTGGCTCTACTTTCGCGGCTAGCCATTCTGAGGCAATTAACGCGGCTGTAACTGAAGGTCAATCAAACTACACGCTAGTTGTGACTGGTCTCATTGGTCTAGCGGCTATCGGTTTTGGTCTTCGTATGATGATTGGCTCGATGCGTTCGTAATCACTATGCAAGAGACGTTAACCGCCATACTCACCCTACTTTTCGCTCTCTCGATGTTCGGTGGATTCGTTGGGGGTTTTAAGTCTGGTATTAACGCCTCCTAGTGGGGCGTTATTTTTTTATAAGGAATACAAATGAGTATTAAACAAAGCATTGCGTCACTGGTTATTTTGCTGAGTGTTTCGTTTAGTGCTAATGCTCTGGTTAAATATCATTGGTATGGTGAAGTTAAATATGCTTCATCTCCCGATGGTATTATTACTCAAGTGACGGGGTATTGTAGTTATATCCCGTCTTTAAGGCAGTCTCAAAAAATGGTTGGTGGTGAGCTTTCTAGCCACTCTAGTGTAACGATACATTCTGAATATTATCGTGGTTCTGGTTGCTCTGGTTCTGTGGTAGATAGGGGGTCTTTTTCTCTTAGGTATACCACTGCAGCCTCATGTCCTGATGGTCAAGTGTTCGACCCTGATACGGGAACATGCGATGAGCCGCCTCCTCCTCCTTTCTGTAGTCGTCCTGACACGATAAGTCAGATGAACCAATATGAGTCTAACTGTCTTGCTGATGGTGGCTCTCCAACAATTATTTGTAATGACCAAGTTGACCCGCCTGATTTTCGAATGTCTTGCGATATTGCTCCACCTCCACCTGAGGGCTGTGAGCCGGGTTCCCCTTCATTTCCTGCATGCCTGGACGATGAAAACAAATGTGATGAAAATCATCCTGATTGGAATGCAGAATACGGAATGTGCTGTACGCCAGATAATAATTGGTGTGACGTTCCTCCGCCTGAGTCTTGTACCATCTTTTCCCCAAACTGGCCGGAATGTTCGGGTGATACCGACATCGACCCTCCAACGGGTGGCGATTTAGGCGACCCAGATAAACCATCTGGCGGTGGCGGTGGTGGTTCTACTGACCCTGATAAACCTGAGCCGGATGTTGATAATACTAGTGACACTCTAGCGGCTATTAAGGCGATGAATAAGGATGTTAACTCTCAGCTAACTGGTATCAATAACGACATGAACAAAAACCAAGCTGAAACAAAATCCGCTCTGGATGCTCTCAAGGCGTCGGTTGATTTAAATACCGACACGGTTGTCGATAATGCAAACCATGTAGCCAACGCTATCAAAGGACAATCAGATATGTTGTCTGGTATTGGTAATCAAACCAACGGCTTGCTTACATCTGCAAATAACCTTTTAAACAATGGCTTTGGTCAGCTATCCAATGACCTTGGCGACTTGGAATCAACTAACCAAAAGGGCTTTGGTGATGTGGTCGATGCTATTGAGGGGTTAGGTAAACCTATGGTTGATGGTGGCGGTGGCGGTGCCGTTGTTCCCCTTTATTCGGCTACCCAATTACACAACTTAAACGCTGAAATTACTGTCCTTAAAAATGAGTATAAGGATTTATTAAATCAGTACCGCGCTTACTTCAATTTTACATCTGATGTTAACGGCGGTGATTACAACGCTCATAACATCGAGCTTACGGTTCGCGGCAATGTAGTCCGTCAACAGAATGCAGTTATGGCAGCGTTACAGGATAACGCCGGAATCATCGGGGCGGTGGTTTTGTTTGTATTTGGCCTGCTAGGGATAAGAGCAATCGGAGGGGCTTTCTAATGTATGAGTTTTTTCAGTACATCACCAATATGGGTGAGACCATTCTTAACTATTTCAGTAATGCAGGTAGCTATTTTGATGCGGCTTTTGTGTGGCTCCAAGCGTGGTGGATAAAAATGAAATTCATGGTGATGATTGAGTTTTTGCGTATCTCTTATTTGGTGGCGACAACATTATTAGATGAGATTGGTTTTAGCTCCCTATTCTCTGATTTGTTTAACTTGCTCCCCTCTGAGCTTCGTTACTGGGGGATATTATTTAAAGTGCCTGATGGGATGGCTATTTATGCCAATTGCGCCACTACTGCACTTGTAATGAGAATGTCGAGGTAGCAACAATGGCAATTAGTATTAGAACGGGTGGCAATGGCTCTTATAAATCCGCTTACACGGCATGGTTTGTTATTCTCCCTGCTCTCAAGGCTGGTCGTGTGGTTGTGACCAACTTTGAGGGTATGCAGCCCTTAGAAGAAATTGAAAAGCGCTTGAATATTAAATTCCCTTCATCTGCTAAGTTGATTCGTATTTTCTCGCGCTCTGAAATTGGTATTGAACTCTGGCAGCATTTCTTCTGTTGGTGCCCTCTCAATGCGCTCATTGTCATCGATGAGTGTCAGGATATCTTTTCTAAAAACATCGGCTTCGATGGTCGAAAAATTAAATACCGCCCTTTAGAAGAATTTCTTCCAAACCTACCTAAAGGCTATAAGGAGTTTTTCGATTCTCGCCACGTTCCTGTCGATTTGAGTACGTTGCAATCGTGCGAGATAGACGATTTAGGCGTGGCTGAATACGACGAAAATGGTCGCATAATCTACCCGTTAACTTATAACGAGGGCTTTATGCGTCATCGAAAATACAACTGGGATATTGAGTTGCTCTCTCCCGACTGGCAGCAGATAGATAGCTCAATCAAGGCGTGTGCTGAGCAAGCTTTTTTTCATAAAAATAGGGATGGTTTTTTCTTTGCTAAGCGTAAACCGTGGATATACAAACACCCTACTAATGTGACTAAACCAGTTATTCCGCAAAAGAAAGACGCAAACTTATTCCCTCAAAAAATCCCTTTGGAAGCGCATCTACTTTATAAGTCTACGGGTACGGGTGCGGCTACTAAATCAGGTGGCTTGAATACGCTGTTTCGCTCTCCGAAATTCTTTCTAGCCTTGTTCTTAATGATTGCTTGTCCGGTGTATTTTATTTATGGCGCTATGGATTTACTTACTGAAGATGAAAGTCAGGTTTCAACAGATGAACTTGAGACGAAAACTAACAGCCAAAATTTGGAATCTGTTCCGGCTGGACCGGCTTCGACGTCTACTAAAGGGGATTCTGTTTTATCTAGCGGTGGGACTGCTAATTCGAGTGGTCAGCAAGGCGGCTCTCCTTTTGTTCCTGTAACAGATGTTCTCTATTTTGAGGGGCTTCAATCTGCCTACCTGTCTGGTTTCCATAAGAAGACGATCATTAAACAAAAAAACGGAATCAACCTTAGAACGGCTAACTTTGATGTTGTGATTAACGCTTATACCGACGATGGGCTCTATTCTATCAATAAGCGCTATCTCGATGCCGTGGATGTTCAATTTGAGCTATTGGACGAATGCTTAATGGTTCTCAAACAAGGTGAGCTTAAAAGCCTTATAACGTGCGAACCATCCACTAATGACCGTGGTGGTCGTGATGATTCCATTGAGACGGATGTCGCTAGTATTGGCTCTCTACGTGGTCAAGCGATGAGTGAGAACTCTTTTCTGATGTGAGGTAAGGATGTATGAATTTTATAGACAAGTTGCAAGGGATAAGCGCTGGATTCTTCGTGGTGGCTATGACTTCGTTGATTGGTATTACTGGGTTCGTAAGTTGGGCTACAGTGAGTTTAAAGGGGGCTGATTTGCTCTTTTGGGTTTCTGCTTCCTTGGAGTTCTTAGATTTGCTTTGGATATTCTCTTTGGGGATTTTTCTCGGTTGGTATTTGTCTCCACAAAAACAGCCCCGCAGGGATAAGGAGTTGCGGAGCGACGACGGGGCACCAAGCCGCCCACTTAACTAAAGATAGCCTCCCCACTTAATCGGCGCGGTTAGCAACCCAAACTCTCTTGGGTTCTGCCGCCCTCCTTTCCTGCTAGACCATTCAAAACGCCCAGGGCACTCCCAAGTGTCGGCTCTATCTCATGTCTCCCATAGCTCTCTAAATCAATCGAGTGTCGAGATTGATTTTCCTATTTGGCGGTTGCCCGACAATAAGTGACGACGACGAAGACTGAGGAGGAGGAGCGCAGCGGAGGGCAAACCCCCGTTCTGTATTACGGGGGTAAATTCCCACTCACTACTAACCTTGTGCTCTGATACAAAAAAGCCGAACAGTGATTGCTCGGCTTAATAATTAGCTCTTGGGTAAGTTACACTTATCTTTGAGCGTTGTGTACGCGTCTTCTATTCCTTCCAGTGAAAAGCGTATTTTTTCCTCTTCATTATCAATTACGCTTACCTCCAACAATTTTCCAGTTAACATTTCTCGAATCAACAAATCAGTTGAACCACTTGAGTAAAACATATCGTCATACTTGTTCGACCCACCTTTAATTGACAATACTTTGCCACCGTCAATTGAAAGCTTCATATTTGTAACACCACTCCAGTCATAAAGGCTGTTGTGTTTAAGTCCGACAAGGCTGAATAGTTTATGGTCAGAGCCTCTACCACATCCAATGTGAAATTGAGAGTGATTGCTTTCAGTATAATGCGTTCTTAAGTACTGTTCGTTTGAGTAGCTCTTCTCTGTAAATCCTTCAAAGTTCGCTAGACTTGGAAAAGGCATGAGTAAAGGCAAAGTTAACATCACAAGTGTTTTTTTCATTTAGAGTCCTTCCCTTCAAATATATGCTACTTATTTTTTATCCCTGCTATACATCTAGCATACTTCATGAGTTTTGTAAGTGTTCCTGCGTCACTAGGTGACTGAATTTCAAGTAAAGCTATTCCAGTAAGGATCTCTTGGGGTGTAACTAGTTGTCCTGTTGGTAGTTCAAGCGTGTCTTTATGCATTTTGAAATTTTCCCAAGCTTCCGAGGTGGCTAGTTCCCTCCCCTTGGTCATTCTCATTAGCCGTTTGCATTCGGGTGGAATGGGCTTCCCTGAATCCCATAATTTGACCATCCTCACACTTTTAAAACATAGTTTTGCTGCTTCTTCTACACTTAAACCACACTCAAATTCACGAAAAACGTAATTCTTGCTCATTTTTCGAAAGTTCGTCATATATACCCTGATAATCAAAAGGGTGTATATGTAATTGATATGAAACATTATTCAACATAACGTCGCATAATACGAACTTAAGGGTTAGAAGATTAGCATTGGTGAAGTCAGTTTAGTTACACCGTATTTGGCTGTTGCTGCTTTGCAAGCCTCATCAGCTGTCTTGTATGGATCGTGAACTTCGATTTCACCACAGCGACAACTTGATAATAACCAGTCATCAACTTTAAAACCGTGTGGCTGATTAAGTTCCTTCATTGTATCTTGGGTTACGTTCAACACAGTACACGTTGGTTCTGCGTCTTGCTCATTCAATATGAGTCAACATGGACACGCATTTGCTTAACCCAAACGTATAAGTACTAGATTACCTTTATAGGAACAAGGAATCTAACAGATGTAAACTCTCTACTTTTCAATCTATACCTAGATCTTTCTTCATATGCTCACTCAACTCGTTAGTGGTTCTTACATTAATCTTATGTTTGCAATGATGGATTCTCAACTCTTCACCAAATAATTTTACTAGTGATTTGGTATACAAAGTACTAATGTTATTTATTATTCTATACAATGTATCTTTCTGATAAACAGATCTTTTCGAATTTTGTATTGCAGTCTTCATATTTAAATATCCTCACACTTTTAACTTTATAATTTAAAGAATCAATTTCAACTTTTATTATTACTTTTTCCGATATGGAATGAGTCATTATCAATGATGCACAATAAATAATTAAATCACCCGAATCCAACTTAGTAATTTCACGAGACAAATTCTTTATTTTTAAATCTTTATTTTCTATATTTAATCCGATTGAGTTAATTTCTTCAGGATATCGGTTTAACTTAATATCCAATATGGTTTTATTAAGATAGTAGTCTGCCATTATTTCATGGCGGTTTTTAAATATCATTGTCCCCCTCCGATGATGCAAGTTATACTTTCCCACCAGTTAAAAGACAACGTGACTCAGAGTTGCAAAAAGGTAACAATCATGGAATTGATGAACAATGAGCTGATCTGCTTTGCAGCCATTTGTAAACACCTCTCTCTTACAGAGGCATCAAAAGAACTTGGAAAGTCTAAAGCTCAAGTCAGCAGGCAGCTAGCAGCATTAGAAAAACAACTTGGCGTAACACTCGTCCACAGAACAACAAGGAAACTCGTTTTAACTGATCATGGCGAAAGCATTAGAGAGCTTGCTATCAAGACGTTAGAGAGTTTGCACGAGTTAAATTACAGAGCTAGCTCGTTGAGTGAATGCATTGATGGAAAGTTTAAAATCACAATGCCCAACTCTATAGCCTCTTCTATTTTTGGTTCTGTTCTTAAAGACTTAAAAGAACGATATCCAAAAGTTGATTTTGAAATATCGTCAAGTAACAATGTAGAAAATTTATTAGAAAGCAACGTAGATTTAGCGATTAGGCTTAATAATGTTATTGATGACACTCTTATTGCACATAAAATTGGTGATTATAGTGATGTTTTGATATCTAGGGTAAGTAATGCTAACAACAAAACACTATTAATCTACAAACATCATTCGAATAAGGAATCAATTAAAAATCAATATACTGATGTTATCGAAGTTGATAACACCTCTATTTTAATAAACTTTGTTTCTGAGGGAGTTGGGGTTGGTGTCATTCCAAACTATCTTATTAAAAGTAACTATATAGACAAAAACATCCGAATATCGCAAACTTTTGATATAGAACGTTCCATGTATATTGCCTACCCTTATCAAAACCCTTTGCCAAGAAAGCTAGCTGAGATATCTACTTTTATTAGGTCTGAGTTATCACAAGTATTGAAGAGTGAGTCATTTTAGGGCGGTTGTTCAGATTTAGAATTTTGCGTTGTCTACTCAACTAGGCCTAACGCTAATCTTTGTAACATATTGTTTCGGCGGTATTTATTAACACCACCATCTTTATGCTTGCTATCACAATGTGAGATGCTCTGCCGTCTTGTTATCAAGGTTTTGCGTGGAATAAATCACGTGGGGTAAACGATAGATTGACTTACATTAAAATTTTCATCAAAAGCAACTTTATATAAAATTGATTTCATACCAATCTATGTGTATCTTCTACCCATATCCCCACAATAACCAAGGAGAATGCCATGGATAAGCTACTCGCGTCTGCATTAGAAATTAAGCAGCGAACTATGGTGACTGGCTTTTTTGCTAGAAATGGATTCAAAATCGCTATGACCGATTTTGATGATGTCACTTTTGAGCGAGAAGGCGTGCAAGTTAACGTACATTTTGATCTGCAGTCAAACGCGGAGTCTGCATCTGTTTTATCTCATGAGGCATCAATCATTCCTGGCTAAAAACTTTTATTATCACCGATACACCAAGCCGAACATAAACGTTCGGCTTTTTAGTGACAAAAAATGATGAGTGCGAACAAGAGTTGTCGATCACTCGTCTAAATAGACGATTAATAAATCAGCTTCAACTTCGTTCACAACCTTTGGTATCGATGAAAAAAAGCGACTCAATAAGTTGTGATGATGACCACAGACAACTAAATCTATCCCCTCTTTTTTGACGATTCCCGATAGTTTTATATGAAGATCGCCTATTACTACCATGGTCTCGTTGACTGGGTATAAGCATTTATCAGCGAGCTCTTGCAGCCTTCTTT
This sequence comes from Vibrio sp. 2033, assembly GCF_033339735.1. Classification (NCBI taxonomy): domain Bacteria; kingdom Pseudomonadati; phylum Pseudomonadota; class Gammaproteobacteria; order Vibrionales; family Vibrionaceae; genus Vibrio; species Vibrio sp. 2033. The sequence goes on along the minus strand of NZ_JAWOVC010000003.1, from coordinate 31,505 downwards.
CCAATTCTTGCTCTTCCTTCGCTTCCATGACTATGCGATCAACATCTACGTAAACAAATGAGAGTTTGCTGCTTGAGTTATCTGCTTGCATTATTGCTTTTTCGATAACGGCTTGGCTAGATTGAGATAAGTCGACAGCAACCAAAACGTGCTTATAACCCATCATTCCTCCCTAGGTTAGTTTTTGTTCTCATATTAAGTCTAGTCCACATAGAGCGAACACAACATCAAAACTACTGCTACATGATAGTTAAAGGAGTTTAGTGTAAAACAGGCAAATAGTTTTCATTGCAACCTTGTTGCTTCCTCTCATCCAAAGATCAACGATGTTTTTCCAATTTCTTCTCTAATTATCGGACTATTTAACATGAAGGATGTCAGAAAACATTACGTTGTAACACGCGTTACTACTCTTGATTTCTACTACTCTTGAGGTTTCATATTACCCACTTCAACGTCGCCTAGTTTAGTAAAACTACTTTAGATTAAGCATGCTCAATATGTAACGCTCCGCTCAAATCCAGGAGACGTATTTCGGCTAAAAAAAGCAGCTCAATAAGATGAATTTCGCTTCATCTATTACATATGTCTGCGAGTGCTTACTGTTCTTATATCGCTTATTTAATAACTCTAGTTGAATTATCGTTATAAGTTACGGTGTCTCTTTTTTCTTTTTTTAGCATAATCTTCTGCCTGAGAACGAGGCTCTCTTGGGCTTTGTAATTAAATTACAAGATCAATCGCGACCAATATGGTTGGCAGATTAAAATACCGAGGTAAACAATTGATATAATTGAGTTTAACTTATAAGTTCTTTAAAAAATGCCTAACTACCTGCACTGTGTAAGCCAAGGTTAATATGATGAGGTAAAATTTTACTAACCCGCTATTTAGTTTTAAAGGTAATTGAACAAGATTAAAATCATAGAGGTATAGTAAATTTTAGTTACAGCGTAACCAGGGTGGTGTTTGGGAGTGTAAAGGAATAGAAAATAGAAAGGCAAAAAAACAGGGCGTATGCCCTGTCCATGAATTGATTAGTTTTGTTGCTGTTGTTTTTCTGCGTACTCAGAACGAATCCGTTCGGCAACAATTTTGATAGCTTCTGCAGTACTTGTGCCCTTCGCCATCAATTCTTGAATTCTCTCTACAGCTTGTTGTTGTTCTTGGTGAGATAGAGGGGGTAAATCGTCAAACATAAAAAGCTCCTCATTTTGAGGAGCTGACTATAACGATTCAATTAATAGGTAGCAAGGAAATTAATGGATGCACCCATAGCGTTCTCGTTTGTGTACTGAGCTGCGATATCCAATTCGAACAACTTAAGTGGAGACAACCCGATACCAGCAGTAATGGTTCCTTCGTCATTGCTTCGAGCTAAGTTCTTCATATACCCTGCTCGTAATGCCATTTGACGCAAAATATCAAATTCAATACCAGCTCGAATCATTTGCGTATTATCATCAAAGGATGAAAAACGTTTTTCTTCGTTAAGATCGTAGTCAACACTCATCGTAAAGTAATCGGCAACAATCCCTGCCCCAACGGTGTATACAGGACGCATGCTATATTCGTATGATTTTATCGTATCGCTGCCATATTGGAATGATTTTGTTTTAACGTCTCTTCCGATCAAATTTTTCGCTGAAATACCGAGACGATATGGGCCAAAGAACCAAAGTGCGCCTGCGTCTAAGTTAAACATCGTTTCGGCGGTCTCATTTTCACGTAAGTCTTTAGTATCAAAATTCTGAAAACTCGTGGCGTATGAGTACGTGTATATACGCTGAAGTTTAGGAGTAACACCAAAAGAAAGGTGTTGGTTCATGAAATTAGTGTATTTAGCAAGTGAAATACCTGCTTCAGCCACGCCAATAGAAACACCTTGTACATAGCTATCATCTAATGGATTAGTACCTGAGGTATCAACATTTGGTTGTACGAATGATTCAGTGTATAGCTTACCGTATGCAGTTGCAGATAAGAATTTGTTGGGAATACCAATGGCAACGACACCACCAAGATCAAAGTCTGTCTTTTTCCCATCGATAGCATCCATCGATTTTTTGATTTCATCGACGTCTGTCAATTTGCTGATGCGTTCGATCTCATCAACTAGATCATATTGATCATCGTAGCTGCCACCAAAACTTGGCACGATCATGCCTGCATCGTCATTTCGGCGATAAATCGCAGTAAGAGCGGGGTTGAAAAAAGGCGCAGTTAGATAAGTTGCTGATACGGTACCAACGCCACCCATTGCATCACTACGAGCCTCTATCGCATAAGTAGCAGCAGAAGCAGCATTAGCGAAAAGAATAGTAGCAACAGAAGTGGCAAGAATTTTATATTTGTTTTTCATACTACACTTGTGATTTTAGTTCGTCCTGAACCTTTATCGGCACAAGTAGTATTTCTTTAACTATTCTTCCTGGGAAAGATCATAGGTTCGGCTAATAGTTTGAGCCTGCTCAACAATTATATCGCCCTGCCAACGGCGACTATTGATACTTACCGCCAATACGTATCTATCGTTTGGGACACCCGCTAGCTCCAATGAATTTGGATAGTTAGACTCGTAAGTCTTTTTCCACATTTGCTCGTACTGGCCATCAATGTAGTCATACAAACCGACTTCAAGTTGCGGTAATGGACAATGGGGATTACGAAGTGCGCTCTTTTCTACTTTCCAATTCTCTTTAGATGTCCAACGAACATATTGAGAAGAGTTTGAATCTCCAAGTATTACCCAAGTTCGATACTCTTGTTTATCAGTAGAAACAACGGTTAAGTGATATAAACCAGCTTCAAGCTTACCGGTTAAGTTATAGCGTTTCGAGTAACTACGCTCGTTGGCAAGTTCTGTCCCGTTCGGCTGTTGTTCATAGCTGAATGAACTGTCCGCGGATATAGAATCATCCACCCATCGATTAAATGAAATATTTTCGATGTCAGTTGTAGCTCTTAGCTTGATTACCAATCTAAATGTATCTCGCCCAGGGCTTTGAATAGTCTGACGAATAACGTTCACACCACTTATCCAATCAGGCAGCGTTACACCAGTGAGAGCCTTGCCACAGTTTTTAGATAGTGACTGACCAAGAAGATCATTAAGGTGAGGAGTCAAATCTTTACTTGGTTCCGTTTGCCAGAGTTCAACAAGAGAGTTGAACATACCCGCAAGATCATCTTCAAGTAAGTGTTGATGTGCCTGTGTTAAAGGCGTGTTAGTTTGAAACCAGTCCATTGCATGGACTGGTTTCACTAACGCTAATGAGACAACTACAGGGAGTAGTATTTTCATTACGACTTATGCTTTCATCTTGTAGCCAACACCACGAAGTGTTTCAATTTCCAGTCCTGGCAGTTTTTGACGAAGCTGTAGTACATGTGTATCAACCGTACGTGTTGTCGGGAAGTGATTGTAACCCCAAACGTGGTCAAGTAGCTCATCACGAGTAAACACGCGACCTAAGTTTGACGCCAAAAATAGCAGCAAATCAAACTCTGTTCGAGTAAGCGTAATTAGCTCGTCTTTATAAGTCACTTCACGAGTCGAGCGGTCAATCTCTAAGTCTTTTGTAATCACTTTATCAGCGTTGCTTTGTTCTGCTGAATCCGGTGCTCGTAGCTGTGCACGGATTCTCGCAAAAAGCTCCGCCTCAGCAAAAGGCTTTGTTAAGTAGTCGTTCGCGCCGGAATCAAGGCCTGCAACTTTATCTTTTACGGTAACAAGTGCCGTTAACAAGATAACTGGTACGTCTTTAATCTGTTTCCATTCTGGGAGACATTGTACAGAGTCACCATCTGGGAGTTGGCGATCGAGAATTACCAAGTCAGCTTTTTTCCATTGTGGCTCTACGTCTGCAATACGCTCCACATGTAAACACTCATATCCTGCTTGTTCCAGGCTTACTAACAGGCCGTCAGCCAAGTTTTTATCGTCCTCAACGAGAAGCAGTGTCTGTTTCACAAGGTATCTCCAATATAAAAGTTGTAGGTGGTCCCATTAAGGACATTTTTCCGCCCATGCGGCCTACCATAGATTCAACGATTGTTAATCCAAGTCCTAACCCGCTCTTACTTACGAACGGTTTCTTCAAATTTGCCCAATCTTTAGCCGTTAGGCCTCCTGCATCTCGGACTTGGAATACTATTTTTTCTTCACTAGTTGAGACATCCAATTCAACCGGTGCGACACCGTACTTAAGCGCATTACGAAGCAAGTTATCGATACAAGTTCCTAACCAGTACACATTAACTTTAGCAGCCACATCTTCATTGATGTTAAAAAGCACGGCACTATCAAATTCTTCTTCGATCTTAAATTCTAACCAATCTGCAACGGATGGTACCCAGTCTGTTGCAAGCATTTGGTTATCAGATTGCAAATAATCTTTACTCGCTTCTGCCAATTGACGCAGGCGGCGCGTATCTTCACACAATCTGCGGAATTCGTCATACACACTTTCAGGCAAATGCTCGAACTCTCGACGAAAGCCCTCAACCGTTAGTGACAGAGATGCAATCGGTGTTCTGAGCTCATGCGTTAAAATTTGCAACACGAGCATTCTACTACGTAGTTCTTCTCGCTTGCTATTCCAACGGTACACCGCCCAACCAATCACCAAAAGAATATTGGCGATTACCAGTATGATCATACTGATCCGCAAAACTTGCGAGTGATCTTCTACATCCCAACAAATATTACCTCGTTTAACAAAGCAACTTTTGCTTTGAGACGCTAGAGCGTATGACAGACCCGCATTCGCTACGTTCTCTTGCCAGATATCTTTCTCGAAAACAAAGTAACGGTCACCACGTCTTAACCAAAGTTCGTTACCTTCAATAAACATGCTCGCGCCTGCAATCAAAGCATTAATGGCGTCGTCATCCATGTTTTTCAAGCTTTCTAGCAACTCATCCCCTTCCTCGTTATCACGCTCTTTTATATGCATGTACTGAGATAGTTTGGGTTTGAGTTCTGGATACTTATCCACATAACGTGCCGCATACGTCCCACCACCAGGGTGAATGAGACCACTACGCGAGAACCAACGAGGTGTCAGCTGCGTCCCTTTACAAATCGCCCTTGTAAATACTAAAGGCTCAGTAATTAAAGGACTTAATGGTAATTTGCCACGACAAGTATTCGCCAAGCTGTAAAGCTGTTGGATATCTTTTAACGGATAGTCAGACGTTTGCGGCAGAAGCGAATCTGGCGCAAGTAACTTGGTAGGATAATTTGATTGCAGAATACGAATATCGTACGACTTAAGAGCTACTTCATAGTTAAATAGCTCTGTAAACGTATCTATTCTTTCTGGTAGTGAATCGGAAAATGCAGGTGCCGAAAAAAGCGGCAATACAGTTGCAAAACCGAGCAAAAACTTTTTAATCAAACTGTTACCGTCACTTGTTACATTAGCCAAAACTATACATCAATCTACAAGCAATTGACATCTGCTAACAGAAGGATTTGCATTACTATAACATTGAAACGGAACAAAAAAGGGCCAGCGATTGCTGACCCTGTATAGTTTTAAATCAAGAATGGTTAAAGTGCTTTAAAAATAGACTCAACACTTTCTTTCGCATCACCAAATAGCATTGATGTATTTTCTTTGAAGAACAGTGGGTTCTGTACTCCTGCGTAACCAGTATTCATTGAGCGCTTGAATACCACTACGTTTTTCGCGTTCCATACCTCCAATACGGGCATACCAGCGATTGGGCTGTTCGGATCTTCCAGTGCGGCTGGGTTGACCGTATCGTTAGCACCGATAACCAATACGGTATCGGTTTCTGCAAAGTCATCATTGATTTCATCCATTTCAAGAACGATATCATACGGTACTTTTGCTTCAGCGAGTAACACATTCATATGCCCCGGTAGACGACCCGCTACTGGGTGAATCCCAAAGCGAACTTCAATACCTTGTGAACGAAGTACATCAGTAATTTCATGAACAGGGTATTGTGCCTGAGCTACTGCCATGCCATATCCTGGAGTGATGATTACTGATTTTGAGTTCTTCAACATCTCTGCAACTTCTTCAGCCGTTGTTTCACGATATTCGCCCTGCTCTTCGTCACCTGAAATCACTATCTCTTGACCAAAACCACCGGCAATAACACTGATAAACGAACGGTTCATTGCTTTACACATGATGTAAGAAAGAATCGCACCTGATGAACCTACCAAAGCACCTGTTACAATCAATAGATCATTTGCTAGCATGAAACCTGCTGCCGCTGCTGCCCAACCTGAGTATGAGTTCAACATAGAGACAACAACTGGCATATCTGCACCACCGATTGAAGCGACTAAATGGTAGCCGAATGCGAACGCGATCAAAGTCATCACAATAAGAGCGAACATGCTGCCATCTGCTTTTACGAAGTAGATCATAAGAAGCGTAGAAATAACAACCGCTGCGAGGTTCATTTTGTGCTTATGAGGCAGGTTAAGTGGCGACGAAGAAATCACACCACGCAGCTTACCAAATGCGACAATTGAACCGGTGAAAGTTACGGCACCGATGAACACACCCAAGAATACTTCTACAAGGTGGATAACATGCTCAGCATGTGTTGCTGCTTCTGGCGCATCTAGGTAGCTGTTGTAGCCAACTAAAACCGCAGCTAAACCTACAAAGCTGTGTAGAATCGCAACCAGTTCTGGCATCTCGGTCATTTCTACTTTCTTCGCATAGAAAATACCGATCGCACCACCTATCGCCATCGCGATAATGATCCAACCAAAACCTTGCGCATCTGGGCTAAAGATCGTCGCTATTAGCGCGATCGTCATACCAGCGATACCGTAGTAGTTACCATTACGAGCAGACTCTTGCTTTGAAAGCCCCGCCAAACTCATGATGAAAAATAATGCAGCAACAATGTAAGCTGCTTGTACTAATCCTGCAGACATTGTGACTCCTATTTATCTTTGCGGAACATTTCAAGCATACGCTTGGTGACGGTGAAACCACCGAAGATATTGATACTCGCGATCAATACGGCAATAAAAGATAGGAATGAAACGACGCCATTACCTTGTCCAATTTGCAGTAATGCACCAACGACAATAATGCCAGAGATAGCATTCGTTACTGACATTAGTGGAGTATGAAGTGCATGGGTAACATTCCATACTACGTAGTATCCGACAACACACGCTAGAACAAATACAGTAAAGTGAGAAAGAAACGCTGCCGGAGCAACCGATGCAACCCATGCAAAGGCTCCAACAGCCGCTGCCACACCAATAATTTTCTTCGTTGGAGACGTAGGTTCTTCTACTTTAGGCTCTGGCTTCACAGGCTGTTCTTGTTTCACTTGCGGCTGAACTGAAACCTGAATTGGTGGCGCTGGCCAAGTAACTTCACCTTCTTTCACCACGGTAACGCCACGGATAACAACATCTTCAAAATCAATATTGATGTTGCCATCTTTCTCTTTACACAGCAGTTTTAGAAGATTGACAAGGTTTGTCGCGTAAAGCTGAGAAGATTGTGTTGGCAAACGACCAACCATGTCAGTGTAACCAACAATTTTTACGCCGTTATCCGTCATGATAACTTGGTCTTTCACTGTATATTCACAGTTACCGCCATTAGCAGCTGCCAAATCGACAATAACACTGCCCGCTTTCATGCTGTCGACCATTTCTTTGGTGATCAACTTCGGCGCAGGTTTACCAGGGATGAGCGCGGTCGTAATAATGATATCAACATCTTTAGCTTGCTCTGCGTATAACTCTGCCGCTTTTTTGTTGAAGTCATCAGACATTTCTTTTGCGTAGCCATCCCCGGAGCCTGACTCTTCTTGAAAGTCAACGGTCAGGAACTCAGCGCCCATCGATTCAACTTGCTCTTTTACTTCTGGGCGGACGTCAAACGCACGGACAATGGCACCTAAGCTACCTGCAGCACCGATAGCCGCCAAGCCAGCGACGCCAGCACCCGCAACCAATACTTTCGCTGGAGGTACTTTACCGGCAGCCGTAATTTGACCTGTAAAGAAACGACCAAACTCATGAGCTGCCTCAACCACTGCACGATAACCAGCGATATTAGCCATCGAAGATAGCGCGTCTAAGGCTTGTGCACGTGAGATACGAGGAACGGAATCCATGGCAAGAACGTTAATGTTCTTACTTGAAAGTTGTTCCATCAACTCAGCATTTTGAGCCGGCCAAATAAAGCTAACCAGTGTTGCTCCATCTTGCAGTAACGCAATTTCGTCAATGCTTTGCTCATCATCCACAATTGGCGCATTAACTTTTAAAATAAGGCCAGATGCCCAAACTTCTTCACTAGAAACGATTTTCGCACCAGCTGCTTCATAAGCGGCATCATCGAAACTCGCTAGCACCCCCGCTTGGGATTCAATCGCGACATCGAATCCCAATTTTATTAACTGCTCAACCGACTTCGGCGATGCAGCCACTCGCGATTCACCCGCGAGTATCTCTTTAGGTACACCGATTTGCAAAACGCATACTCCTTGTATACATATCAATAAATTAGTCCCAAAACAGAGCGTCGCTCTACTCTAATTCTTTTTTATTTCTATCTGTTTACCACGCAAGACAATTGCAAACGAAAGATGATGTTTGGGGACACCCATTTGCACAATAACACCTTGACTAACAGCCCTGTTATTATTCTGTTTGTATCGAACGCGTCTCATTACTTCAAGTCTTTTGTAATTTAAATACTAAATTTCATTACATATAACGCTAAGTAATGAATGATTGTCGCTCTGTGCTCGAAAAATAACAACGCAACACCGTACTAGACTGAGGTCTAACCAGGTAACGATTAAATACTGACTTAACAGAGATTTATGCGTTAAAAAGAAAGAGCCACTAGCATATACACTAATGGCTCTTTTTAAGATGACTGGAATCAAATTGCAGTAAATTGCTAGTCGAAGATTTTATCGCCCATTTGATCAATAAACATTTGAGATTTCTTCAACATAAGGTCATTGGCATCTTGCTCTGAGCCAAGTAAATCGGAGCGAATAAACCGATGTGTTTTCACTTCATCATTGTCATGCTTTTCTATTCGACCAGCGATGCGATATTGTCCGCCCTCTGAAAGGCTCTCTGGGTAAATAAGGAAACCTTTATACTCAACTGGTTCGATATTTTTGGCTTCAACCGTTTTCTCACTACCACCAAACAAACGCGAAAAAAATCCCACGATTCCTCCTTGGGTCAACTCACTAGTCAACTGAGCGACTCTTACTTGATATTAACGTTAAGGATCGGTTTTTCATACCAATCCAACTCTTTGTCATCATCATAACTAGTATGGGAAAAAATTACAGGCACATCATACTCTCGGTTCTTACGCCTGTCTTCTTTCACCATTTCTGCGGCGTTTTTCACCGCTATATCCGCGCTTTGCTTAAACTGGCTTAATTTTTGTTCAGGAAGTGAAGACAAAAAATCAATATCATGACGGATATAGACAGGCTTGAGCTGGATAAGCGCAAGGCAAGCAATATCGGCTAACTGTTCGTTGTCATACTGTTCTAAAAATTCGGGCAAACTGAGAACCTGGCCTACTAATGTTTCCATGTAATTGTGTACATCTGAGCTTATCTGCATCTGTAAATCTCCTTTTTCCTATGAAATGAGTATAGCAACGACTTGTTTATAACAACTTATTGATTGCTCTTAATTTAATCAATCTCTCTCTTTTTGCCGTAATGTCTTCCAAAATACTTGGGAAAAGGAACAAATAGACGTATTCTTGCTAGTTCTCAAAGTTCGAAATTCAATAACGGATAAATATCCATATTGATAAAACGATTTACCTAACCAATTATATAGTCAACTATTTTCAGGCAGTTTGTAATAGATGTCCTCATCGTCAATGACTTCATCAGGCTTCAGATTCTTATTCCCTTTTTTGCTACTGGGCATAGTGAGTTCGGGCATGGACAGCATTATTCAGATGACTCAGGCAAACTGGGGCATTGCCGCAAACTTGCCGTACATACTATTAGGTTGTGCGCTACTCCTTTGTTATTCATTTAAGCAAGGCAGAGAGTCCATGGTGTGCTTGGCAATGTTGCTAGCCTACTTCGTGATACAGCACCGCCTACAAGTCCCGCTTCAAAGTGGTACCGCTTTACTTGAGCTAACCATTTTAGCCACGTTACTTCCTGTCTCGTTTCTTACGGTATTTTTGTTTAGTAAAGAAGGTTTTGACTCTAGAGCCATGTTGACTTACATCTTGATGTTAGCAATGTTCGTTCTTTGGTCTTATCTAACGCTAGCATATTACGTTGAAGGAGGGTTTGAACAATGGACAAGCGGTATTTTATTTATTGTACCGACGGTCTCTAAACTGCCTTTAATTCTTGTTTTATATTGCGTGGGTATTGTCTGTTTTCTTGGAATCCTTGTTTTAAAGAAGAATGAAATTATCCATGCGATGACCTACTCTGCCATGGTATTGGCGTCTGCGACGTTCATTTTCTTTGATGTGCAGTACATATCAAGCACCATGTTTACGCTAACAGGGCTGCTTATCATTATTTATGCCGCTTCCGCTAGCCATCAACTGGCTTTCACCGATAGCCTAACGCTGATTCCGAGCAGACGTGCACTTGATCTCGATCTAAAACACATGGGTAAGAAGTTCACGATCGCAATGCTTGATGTTGACCATTTTAAAAAGTTTAACGACACCTACGGTCACGATACTGGTGATGACGTTCTAAAAATGGTCGCTTCGCGCCTCACTAAAACCCCAGGCGGCGCAAAAGTTTATCGATTTGGCGGAGAAGAATTTACCATCGTTTTTAAAGGCAAATACACTGACGAATGTAAGAACTTTTTGGAAGAAGCTCGCAAATCGATTGCAGAATACGAGATGATATTACGCGATGAAGAATCTCGCCCTGAGAACCATAAACAAGGACAAAAACGTCGTGGTAGCAACAGTTCGAAAAGAAAGTCGGTTTTTGTTACCGCAAGTTTCGGAGTTGCTGATAGCCGGAATGGGCAAGCTCCTCTGGACGTTATTAAATCAGCGGACGAAGCACTTTACAAAGCGAAAAAGGCCGGACGTAACTGCATAAAGCTTCGTTAGGCCCTAACCAATCGTGAAAGTTAACAAGCTTGTCTGGGTTTAAAACAAAACCGAACTTCCCCATCAGCATAATAACTGCACTCATCGTTGCCACTATCCCGATGTCATCTATCTAATCAAAGGTATAAGGTATACGCCCGATTGCGAAATTCCGTTCGCACTGTTTGCCTATCTTACTTTGAGTTAGCTTTAAAATAACCACCAAAAAGTGACAACGCAACAAAAGGAGCAGTATTCATAAGGTTTTGTTTTTAAAAAGAATTAACTACAGTATGTGTGTTTCTTCCCAAAGACTTCGAGGTATATAGTGCTTTATCAACGGTTGCATACAAGTCTGATTGCACTTCTTTCCCTGTCGGTTGAAAAACAAAAACACCCTGTGACACTGTCACTCTATTTGACACACTAGAATACTCATGTGGGTAATCGAGAAAATACATAGCCTCTTGTATACGCTCGGCTTCTCTTTCTGCTGTTTGAGTGTCGGTACACCCTAGCAACACAACAAACTCTTCTCCACCATATCGACCTACATATTCCCCAGAGCGACAAAAAGTAGCCTTGAGTTGATTCGCAATCGCTTGCAAGCAACGATCGCCTTCAATATGACCGTAATTATCATTAAACGGTTTAAAAAAATCGACGTCCAATAGAATCAAAGCCATTGGCATGTTGTGACGGCCATGCCATGCAACCATCGATTCCAACTTATGGTCGATATAACGGCGGTTATAGAGTTTGGTTAGGCCATCTTCATTCGCTTGCTGAGTCAAAAGTTGATTAACCTGCTCCAATTGAGCTGTCGCTTGCTTAAGCTCTCGTCTCATATGAGCAATACGCTGCATTGCGATAAGTTTAGAGTTCAGTACCAGTTTATCTACCGGCTTAATTAAATAGTCATCACCGCCCGCATCTATGGCTTTAGCAATCATTTCTGGCTCTTCGTGACTACTCAAGAAAATAATTGGGATCCAATCCGGAAACGTTTCTCTTATATGAAGAGAGACTTCAAAACCGTTCATATCTGGCATTGATATATCGAGTAACACCAGTTCCGGATCAAAACTCTCATAGGTATTTAACGCCTCTAGTCCACTACCTACGGCTTTTACAATATGTCCAAGTTGCTTTAGACGAATAGCCAGCTGCATCCTGTCTAGCTGAACATCGTCAACCAGAAGGATTCGCATCGATGTCCCTATCGGTTGCATAACGCGTTCCATTTTTAATTATGTCTTTATTAAACATATACCATACTCATAGAGTTGTTGCATTCGACTCATAATTAAGTGCTATATTTTTGTTTGAATATCACGGAATCCATTGCATAAAGCAATTAGACTGAACGTTACCCTATCTAATCATGGCCTGTGAGCAGAAGTTCAACAAACTCATTCACTTTGGTCATCTTGCGGACTAATGGGTATAGCTATTTGATGCATTTGGTATTAATATTCCCGCCTTTTTGTAATGAGAGACACACCATGTCAGAAGCAACTAACAGCGAAAGCAAAAAAATCGATCTAGCCAGCATTTCTCCAGAGCTACGTAAAGTTATCGAATTTGACGAAGTTCCAGAGCAAATGTTCGAAATGGTTACCTCTATCCATGAAGTGTCTGAAGAAGCGGTACGTGAATCATGGGACGAAATGCCAGCAAGTGCACAGAACATTCTAGACAACTTTGAACAGTTTCATGCTCTAGTTTCTGTAGGCCAAGCATTCGCTGGTATTAATGTGATGGAAGAGTTTCCGACTCTTAATCTGCCAGAAAACATGACAGATGAAGATAAAGAAGAATACCGTGCTCAACTACTTGATAATGTGCTTCACAACTGTGTGAAAGACATGGTTAAGCAACTTAAGAAAGCACGTCGTGACCCACTTCTTAAGCGTGAATTCAAAGAAGTATTCGCGAAGTAATTCCGACATTCTTCTAGTAACAAAGGCCGCACTTTGCGGCCTTTTTTGATCATGAAGCGTAAATCAGTCTAAACGGTTAATGAGGCGCTAGTGCCATATCTTTTTGTGTCACACTGACACCTTTAATTTGCGCAAAAACACGGCTACCAACTTTTAGGTTGAGATCGTCAAGGGCCCACGGTGTGATCGTTGCCCACAAATAACATTTCTCGTCTAGCTTGAGTGATACATTAATACTCTGTTTGTCATCGGCTGCGTTAAACACTTCGATGGAATCGACAATAGCAGGCAGAATATTTCGAATCGACGTCGCCTTGGGCTGCTCGAGCGTGATAGAAACGTCGTTGGCACGCACTTGCAAGCGTATTGGCGTGTCTGGTGTTCCGTCAATCTTTTGCACCCACAGGAATACATTAGGTGCAAGGTTGATACAAGTCAGTGCATAACGTTCATGATGTTCAGCAATCCGGCCTTCAAATAAGCTGCTTTGATCTGAGAAAGATTGCCATGGACGCATAGCATGAGAAGCCCACACTTCCTCAAGCTTACCTGAACTCGAAATTTTACCTTGGTCAATAATTGCAAGGTGCTGAGCAAGCCTTAAAATTTCCTGGAGACTGTGTGTGACATAGATAATAGGGATATTTACCTTCTCCGACAACTCCTCGAGAAAAGGCATTACCTCACGCTTTCTTGGCATATCGAGTGAGGCAAGTGGCTCATCCATCAAAAGCAAATTGGGCTTAGATAGCAATGCGCGCGCAATCGCAACACGTTGCTTTTCACCACCAGAAAGTGATACCGGAAAGCGCTTTAGTAACGGTTTGATAGACAAGAGTTCGGTGACTGCATCAAAATACTCGTCATCTTTTTCTTTAACGCCATATAACAAATTGCCTTGAACCGAATAGTGAGGAAACAAACGTGAATCCTGAAACACATAACCAATACCACGCTTGTGCGTTGGTAGGTTGATTCCCTGTTCACTGTCAAACAAAACATGCTCACCAACCGCAACATACCCTTGCCTTGGAGTGACCAATCCGCTGATGATGTTAATCAACGTCGTTTTACCTGCACCAGATCGTCCAAACAAGGCACTAATTCCGTTACAGGGTAACTTAAGTTTGATGTCGAAGTCAGTCTCACCAAGCATTTGTTTAAATTGGACTTTAATCGTCATTGCTTCGCACCCAATCTACTTGCCGCTTTACGATTTAGCCATTCCGAGATCATTAATGTAGACAAGGCTAACGCGATAGAAATGATACACAGACGAGCCGCCTGCATTTCTGCACCTGGCGTTTCAATAAAGTTGTACATTGCCAGCGGAATCGTTTGGGTCTCACCCGGAATGTTAGAGACGAAACTGATCGTCGCCCCGAATTCGCCAAGACTACGAGCAAATGACAGCATCGTGCCCGTAATAATTCCGGGAATGGTCAGTGGTAACGTGATGGTGAGAAACACTTTTAAAGGAGAAGCGCCTAACGTAGAGGCTGCGTGCTCCAATTTAGGGTCGACGCTATCTAAGCTTAAGCGTACTGAACGAACCATCAAAGGCAAAGCCACGACAAGACAAGCGACTACTGCCCCTTTCCAATTAAAGCTAAAGACTACCCCTAAGTTTTCATAGAGCCACTTTCCAAGGAACCCTTGTCGTCCTAAAGAAATCAACAACAAATAGCCGATTACCACTGGCGGCAATACCAGTGGTAAATGAATTAAGCTATCGAGAATCGATTTACCAAAGAACGTTTTTCGAGAAAGTAGCCAAGCAAGAAAAACGCCGAGAGGAATCAGCCAAAGTACTGCGTACGCGCCTACTTTGAGGCTTAACATTAAGGCTTGGTATTCCAGTTCTGTCACGCTTCGTTCCTATAATTGAAGGCCGGTTTATTGCTGAAAGCCATATTGAGCAAAAACGCGTGCGGCTTCGTCCGATTTTAGGTACTGGAAGAACTGCTCCGACTCAGTAGAATCATTCACAATTGCAGCCGGGTAAACAATAGCCGCATGCGTATCACTCGCAAATTCGCCGAGAATTTTGACTTTATCAGTTAACTGAGCATCGGTTTTGTAGACCACACCTAAAGGCGCTTCTCCACGTTCAACCAACGCCAAAGCTAAGCGCACATTCTTTGCTGGTGCGACGTGAGTTTGAACCGCTTTCCATACACCCAGTGTAGTCAATGACTCTTTCGCGTACATACCAGCAGGTACTGACGTCGGATTGCCTAAAGCAAGACGATTTCCATGCAATGCCTTCTCCCATGCCTTTGCATCAGAAAAGTTAAATGAGGTTAATTCTGAAGACTGAGGAGCAATCAACACTAAGCTATTGCGCACTAGATTTGTGACATTGTCACGATAAATGACGTCTTTATCGACCAAATAATCCATCCATTTTGTGTTCGCAGAAATGAATACATCCGCTGGTGCGCCATTGATAATTTGTCGAGCGATAGAAGAAGAACCACCATAAACGGGAGTGATAGAAACGTCATACTTTTCTTCAAAGTTTTGCGCGATTTCGTTAATCGCATTCGTCATAGAAGAGGCTGCATACACTTTTAGGTTCGTTGCTGCGTTTGCTGAAAATGAAATGCTTAATACTGCCGCAAGGCAAGCATACTGTTTCCATGCTTTCATAGAGATACTCCAATACAAGGCAAGCGAAAGAACAGGTTATTTAAATATAAAGTTCAATCAGTTAATGGGCTATTTAAACAAAAAATCAAGGCGTATATGTTGTTCTATCGCATCTGCGATGCGATTAATGCCTTGCTCCTTTAACTCTTCAAAGTCTTGTTGTTTGATTTGGGTGCCGTTTACCCATTCTGATACCAGGCTTAAGACATCTGCCTCGTCAAAGAACCCGTGAAGGTAGGTTCCCATGATTTGGCCACACTCGCTGATCGCCCCCTCCGCTTCACCGGAACTGAATGTAAAAGGTTGCAGGCCCCGTACTTCACTTCGCCCTACGTGGATTTCATAACCCTTTACATTGGCTGTTTTGCCGTTAAGAGAAAGCTGTGCTTGTGTGTTTGTAAGCTGTTTGCTGTTAGTTAGCGTCGTAGTGATATCAAGCAAGCCAAGTCCTTCGCTTTGACCTGGTTGGCCTTCGACGCCGTTTGGATCATCAATCAAGTTTCCAAGCATCTGGTAGCCACCACAGATACCAATCACTTTTCCACCAAGACGAATATGACGCAAGATATCTTTATCCCACCCCTGGCTTCTTAGATAATCCAGATCGTCTCTCACTGATTTGGTCCCAGGCAAAATAACCAGGTCGGCTTTATCTATTTTTTCGCCTTTACCTACATAACGTAGATTGATGTCTGGATTCAATCGCAGCACATCAAAATCAGTATGATTACTAATCCGGGTTAAAACAGGCACAACAACATTCAGTTTTACCTCAGAGTGCAACTCTTGCTGCGCAGTGATCGCGTCTTCTGCTTCTAAATTCAAACCATGAAGAAAAGGAAGTACACCAAGTACAGGTTTACCTGTTTTTTCTTCTAGCCAATCGAGGCCCGATTGCAATAAACGAATATCACCTCGAAAACGGTTGATAACAAATCCTTTTACTCGCGCTTGTTCAGATTCAGAAAGTAACGCAAGTGTTCCGTACAAATGTGCAAACACTCCACCACGATCAATATCAGCAACAATGATCACTGGTACATCAGCGGCCTCAGCAAAACCCATGTTTGCAATATCGCCTTCTCGTAAATTGATTTCAGCAGGACTCCCCGCGCCCTCGATAATAATCGAATCAAATTCTTGAGTCAGACGAGAGAAGGAATCTAACACCGTGTCCATCGCCACTTTCTTGTAATCATGAAAGCCAGCCGCATCCATATTGGAAATCGCCTTACCCTGCAAAATGATCTGAGCACCTGTATCACTGTTAGGTTTAATTAAAACCGGATTCATATGTACGGTTGGCTCAATATTACACGCCTGTGCCTGAACGGCCTGTGCTCGACCTATTTCACCGCCATCTTTGGTTACCGCACTATTTAGTGCCATGTTTTGTGGCTTAAATGGGGCAACATTTATCCCTTTTCTTGCTAATACACGGCATAAACCTGCCACAAGGACACTTTTTCCGGCATCCGAAGTGGTGCCTTGAACCATTAAAGATGGGATCGCTGATTTCATGAACATTCGTAAGGAATAGAGGAAGATGAACAATCATAACGTCATCGTCCCCACTTACTCAAGCAAATGAATAGAATATGAATGTTGAAATCATCATTGGTTCAAACAAGCCCTGTTTTAATGACCCCATCAAAACAAACCGATGAGGATGTAACATGAAAAAGAATACAATTATCGCAACAATCGCCGCCTTAGCTATTGCTCCTTCTATCGCGTTCGCGAAAGATAACGCTCAAAACCAATCAAACTTGCAGTTTAACGGTCCTGTCACTGTGGAAAAATTGGATGCCTTGCTAAACGACTCCAATATGTTTACTGAAAAAGATGTGGTCGTTGAAGGTAACTTATTGCGTCAAGTTCGCGCGGATAAGTTTGTCTTTAGCGATGGTTCCGGTGAAGTGATGGTCGAACTCGATGACGATATTCAGCTAAATACTCCGATTGATCACACGACTAAAGTCCGTCTGTTTGGCGAATTTGAAGGCGGGAACAAACCAGAGATTGAAGTCGAACAACTCGTAGTCATGTAAAACAACCCCCGATTGCTGTGCATATCAACATGATGTAGTGACGATTACAGCTAAATAGTGACGGCAAGCACTTAAAATGATAGCTTTATCAATCTTGGTCTGCTTTTTGCAGACCATTTTTTTGTTCATTTTAATCATCTTGCCCGGAGACACCATGCTAGGTAAAGCTCTAAAGGTTGCAGCCTTTGGTTTGTGTGCTATTTTGCCACTTTCCGCACATGCAAATAATTTCAACTACAACACGATGGAATTTCGCATGGGCACTAGCCCTGGTACATTTGGTGGCGAGTTCAATACCTACTTTACAGAGAATACCCATTTCATTGCTCGCGCAGACAGTGAGTTTAGCGGAGACTGGGACATTGCTGGTGGTATAGGCTTTAATGGGCCAGCAGGCCAATTTGCAGATATTTATGGCCAAATGTTGGTACACAACATTAAAGAGAACGGCAGTGATAAAGTGGGTGACGAGTGGCGCACGGAAGTGAATATTGGTACTCGTATTTGGTTTATGCAAAATGTTGAGCTACATGGCCGTATCGGCCAAATCATAGATAATGACGATTCGAACACCATTTACAATCTGGGCGCACGATTCCACTCAACTCAGCAACTATCGCTTGGTGCAGATTTCAAAAATAATGGTGTCTATGGCCAGCAAATTGTAATGTCTGCTCGTTTTGCATTTTAGTGGACATGACTATGACTACCAGGGCATCACAAGCAAGCATATGATTCAATAAAAATGGCCTCCAATTTTGGAGGCCATTTTTTGTTAATCACGAATTATTAGCTTCTAGCAGAAACTAGCTGTAATACATCAGTTTTTAGCGGTTTTTTTAGGTTTATCTTGCACATATTTTTTCGATACATCTACAACGGCGATATCTCTAAAAAAGCTTCGACCAAGCAAAATTGGAAACGTCATATGTCCGCGATCGGCTAACGTAAACTCTGTCTTTTCTTTGTGATCCCCAACGGTAATGTAGGCTTTTACCACCGCTCGTTTATCCACCTCTTCTGACGAAGACTGCTTAACTTTAGCCCAGCGCTCAACGGGTACTTTAAATTCTTTGGTGTCTTTGTCACCTAAATCTATCTTAAATTTAACCCAGTCTTTACCATCACGCTCAAACGGAACAATGTCAGTCGCACTAATTGATGATGTTGTCGCACCTGTATCGACTCTAGCCTTGAAAGTCTGGTCAATTTCAGGAACATAAACCCATTCTTCAGAACCAAGAATTAACATGCCATCGGGTGTTTTTGTGACCTTGACTGGCTTCTTAGGCTTTGGTTCCGGCTTTTTCTCAGGTTTCGCTTCTGGTTTGGGCTCCACCTCAGGCTTTGGATCTACCTCAGGTTTCACTTCTGGCTCGACTTTAACGGGCGCTTCGACCTTTGGCGACTCTGGCTCAACAGGTTCCTGTGTCGTTTGAGTTGACGTACAAGCAATTAAACTGCCGCTCATCATAAGCGGCAGAATCAGTTTCCAGTTTTTCATCCACACTCCAATTAAGCTTGAGATACTTTCTTAATTGCGTCCGCTACGTATGGAATATGAGTTTCGGTAAGTCCGGCAATGTTAATTCGACCATCGCCAACACCATAAATGCCATAATCTTCACGCAGTTGCGCCATTTGGTTTCCACTAAAGCCTAGCACAGTAAACATGCCTTTGTGACCCTCAATGAAATCAAATTGATCTGTATTATGGTTGTTTCTCAACTCGTTACACAAACTTTGACGAAGGCTAACCAAACGATGTTGCATTTCACTCAATTCTTGCTTCCAAACGGAAGTGAGATTGTCATCTTGCAGAATGGTCTTGACTAAAGCTGCACCATGGTCGGGTGGCATCGTGTAAGTCGAGCGAGCTAGAGTGAGGAGTTTACCTTTTGCATTGGTTACATCATGCATGTTCTTACCAACCACAATCGCTGCACCAGTTCGTTCACGGTACAGACCAAAGTTCTTCGAACATGAAGTAGTAATCAACATCTCTTCAACGTTATCTGCCATAAAACGAAGACCTTTTGCGTCTTCTTCTAGGCCATCACCGAAGCCTTGGTAAGCAATGTCCACAAATGGGATGAAACCGTTCTTCTGCGACAATTCTGTAATGGCTTGCCAAGCAGAGAAGTCAATATCTGCACCAGTTGGGTTGTGGCAACAACCATGAAGAAGTACCACATCTGAAGGCCCAGCTTTCGCAAGATCATCCATCATTTTTGCGGTGTCTACTTGTTTCGTTTCCGAAGAGAAATAGTGGTAGAACTTAACTTTAAGGCCTGCTGCTTCCATCACTGGCTTGTGGTTTACGTAGCTTGGGTTGGAAATCCAAACCGTCGTATCTGGCTGTGCGATCTTCATTAGATCACCGAGCATACGCAGCGCACCACTTGCACCTGGCGTTTGAATAGCTGCAACACGATCCATTGCAGACGTTCCCGTCAGCAGCAAATCGATCATGCTTTTATTAAATTCTTCGCAACCCGCAAGACCAACATAAGACTTGGTTTTTTGAGTTTCAACAACGACATCCTGCGCCATTTGAATGGCTTTCATAATCGGCGTTTCGCCTGCGCTGTTTTTGTATACGCCAATGCCAAGGTCAACCTTGTTTGGACGTTCATCGTTACGGTATGCAACGGATAGAGATAAAATAGGATCTAATACGGGAGTTGGGAGATTAGAAAACATGAAAGTCATAACCCTTTGAAATTCAAGTACCGAACCTCACGTTAACACCATCGCAAAAAATGACGAAATGATTTTTCACTTATTTCATCAATTAGAGAACAAAATTCTGGATTGCGGTGAGTTTTGTGCGCTCTATCGTTCAGAAAAAGAACGATTCACTCCTCGTCGTACCAATCCACTCTACCGTTTTTTCTAAACTCTCTTGGTGTCATGGTTGACCACGCTTTAAAACGTGTACTAAAGTTTGCGCTGGTCGGATATCCGACTATTTCTCCAATATGCTGAATTGGCCATTCTGTTGAACGAAGTAACCTAGCAGCATATTCCATGCGCATACGCGTTAAATGTGCCATTGGGCTTCGACCAAACTGCTTTTGAGTCAGTCGATGCAAATGAGGCTCCGAACATGGATATAGAGCCGCCACCTGCTCAACGCTCCAATCCTTATGGAGCTGACGTTGGACAAGGTCAAATACACGCCGAAGCCTCAATTGGCTGCGTGATATCGACTCTGAGGGCGGCATGTTTAACATCAGCTCTAACTGAGCCACACTATGCTCACCTACCGCACCACCATAATCGATTGGAAGGTGAATGCTGCGTAGTAGTGTTTGGATACATGCATACATCACTTCAGGTGTAGATGAAAGCTGATAGCGAACATCGCATTCTAATATCGGCCACTCTCTATCAGTAGCAAGAAAAAGCCACGCGATCTGCCAAGGTTCTTCTTCTATACCAAAACCGTTTTCAACACCTGCGGGTACTGTAATCAACGAGCCCGGCTCCAAATCGTATCGATAAGTCCCACTCTCTAGCCACCCTTTACCACGCACCGTATAGAGCAGCATGTGTTTCTTTTGGTTTTTACGATAAACAGAGAAGAAGTCACGACAAGTGGCAATGCCGCACTGCACAATGCCTCTCTCCTCAAGTGCTAATACTCGACTGTGATCAATAAACTCTTGATAAGTTTTTTCTGAAATCGCGTAGCGTTCTTGTTTATCTTCCATGATTTATTGGCTCACATGTGCGTTAGTAGAGAGTTTTACAAAGGTTTTGGATTCCTTTGAAAAATACACCGCCAAATCATGAGGATAAACTACTCGCATTAATCTTTAAGGAGAAATGCGATGCTCTTAACACGCGAATACATCGATAAAGCATTTTGGCAAAAGCTGATTACGATTGGCCTACCTGTTTCACTTCAGTCCATGCTTTTTGCTTTGCTCGGCGTCGTGGATATTTTCATGGTAAGCCTACTCGGAGAATCTGCAACGGCAGCAGTTGGAGTTGGAAATCGTATCTTTTTCTTCAACCTAGCGGTTGTCTTTGGCCTGTGCGGTGCAGTTACCGTACTTGCTTCTCAATACTACGGCTCAGGAAACCTAGCCGGAATTCGCAGAACGTTGGCGCAATCTTGGTTTATTTCCATTTTGGTGACGCTGCCGTTTATCGTTCTTTATGCGATTTTTGATGAAGAGATCGTCTCTTTTATGTCAGACGATCCTGAATACGTCACTTATGCACGTGATTATCTTGTGGTTACGGGCTTTAGCCTCATTGCTACGGCGATAGTAGTACCGATTGAAGCGGTATTGCGCTCCGTGGGCCAAACCAAACTGGCAACCAACGTTAGTATCTCCGCCATTGTCGTTAACGTCGCGCTTAATTATGTTTTGATTTTTGGTTTATTTGGTTTCCCTCAATGGGGCGTATTTGGTGCAGCCGTAGGTAGTTTTGTTTCTCGATTTTTCCAAACCGCCGTCTTGATTTATTTTTTCTACAAACGATATGCTTACCTAATTCCGACTAAGTTCGATTGGGTACAAGGCCGCTTAAAACAGTATCGAAAAAAGTACTTTAAGGTTTCTTTACCCATGTTGGTCCACGATGCACTTTGGACTGGTGGATTGATCGTTTACAGCATCATCTATGGTCAATTGGGCGTTTCAGAACTGGCGATCATCTCATTCTTATCACCGATTGAAGGGGTACTGATTTCAACCTTTATGGGATTTGCGGTCGCTGCATCCGTTCTTCTTGGGAATGATATTGGTGCAAAACATTATGACCGAGTCGAGAAAACGGCGTGGTGGTATGTGTTAACCAGCGCAATCTTAGCCACCTTGCTGTTTTTCCTAGTGTGGTTGAGCTCGCCCATGATTCATCACCTATTGGTACTGAGCCCGTTAACCGATGCAGACATGGCACTTAACGTATGTTTAGTCATGGCGCTAGGTATGATTTTGAGGGTGTTTAACATGGTTGGAATTGGCGGCGTACTAAAGAGTGGCGCTGATATTCGCTATAGCATTTTCATCGACACGTTCGGTCAGTGGGCTATTGGCATCCCCCTTACTTATCACACAGGCATGGTGTTAGGGCTGCCTTTGCATTTTGTCTTGATGTCTCTGCTCGCGGAAGAGTTAGTGAAAGGCGTACTGACGACTTACCGTATTCAATCTAAACGTTGGATAAATAATATGGTTGAAGATGACCAATCGGTGACAGCGTAACCAAAAAGACATTAACGAACTCACACCAAAAGGGCTCACCCGTTATGCACGCGTGAGCCCTTTTTATGTGCGGAGAATGCTTGATTAGATGTCCGTAAAGCGATGAATGATTTGGTTTGAACTGCCACGCCATTCGAGATTGAGGTCTTTCTTGTCTTGTTCAAACTTACCATCAATCAAAACATCGATGTATTGCACCACTTCCCTTTGCGCGTTATTCAGTTCCGTCAGCGTGTAGCCAGTCCAAACCCAAATGTCTTTACCTGGGCACTCCTCTCTCACCCTTTTCACTATCTTCAAAATATAAGGCACATTAGCAGGGTGAAGCGGATCTCCACCCGACAACGACAAGCCACGGCGTTTGATACGCGTGTCGTTTAAGTCAGCGATGATTTTGTCTTCCGCTTCTTGCGTGAAAAGTACACCAGAATCCAAACGTTGCGTCGACTGGTTATAACACCCACGGCACTGATGCACACAACCCGACACAAACAGCGTGCAGCGCGTACCCGGTCCGTTAACAACGTCAATTGGATAGTATTGGTGGTAATTCATAATGCGTCTCTGTGTTATCGCGAAAGAGAAAATCAACCTGTTTAAAGTTGATTTTCAAAGTGTTAAAACGAGTGGTAGTAAACCTTACAGGTGTTTAACTCGGCGCTTCACTTCTTCTTGCTTACCGAAGTTAAACGGGCGTGCATCTGGGCTGCCTAGGTAGCCACAAACTCGACGTGTTACTGATACTTTAGTTGAGTCATGGTTACCACAGCTTGGGCAAGTGAAGCCTTTACTTGTACAGTCAAACTCGCCGTTGTAGCCACACTCGTAGCACTCATCAATTGGCGTGTTTGTACCGTAGTAAGGCACTCGGGTGTAACTGTAGTCCCATACGTTTTCTAGTGCTTCAACGTTACGTTGCATGTTCGGGAACTCGCCGTAACAGATAAAGCCGCCGCTTGAGATTTCTGGGTAAGGCATCTCAAAGTCGATCTTGTCGTATGGGTTCACCTTCTTCTCAACATCTAGGTGGAAGCTGTTGGTGTAGTAACCTTTGTCTGTTACGCCTTCAATTACGCCGAACTCTTTCGCATCGATGCGGCAGAAACGGCTACATAGGTTTTCACTTGGCGTTGCATATAAGCTGAAGCCATAACCTGTTTCGTCAGCCCATTGATTCACAGCATCTTTTAGATGCTTGATGATCGCGACCGCTTTTTCACGCAAAACAGCGTCATCATAAACGTGCGCTTCTGTACCGAATAGCGCGTTAATTGTCTCGTGTACACCGATGTAACCAAGAGAAATAGACGCACGACCGTTCTTGAAGATATCTGCGATTGAGTCGTCTGCTTTCAAGCGAACACCACATGCGCCTTCCATGTATAGGATTGGGGCCACACGTGCTTTCACGTTTTCAAGGCGAGAGATACGTGTCTCTAGTGCTTTACGAGCAAGACGTAGGCGGTCATTTAGAAGCTCGTAGAATTTCTCTTCGCTTCCGTTTGCACGGATAGCGATACGAGGAAGGTTCAAGCTCACGACGCCAAGGTTGTTACGACCTTCGTGAATCAGCTCACCGTTTTCTTCGTAAGTACCAAGGAAGCTACGGCAACCCATTGGCGTTTTGAATGAACCGGTTACTTCCACTACTTTGTCGTAGTTAAGAATGTCAGGGTACATACGCTTAGACGCACACTCAAGCGCAAGTTGCTTGATGTCGTAGTTTGGATCTTCTGATTTGTGGTTCAAACCATCTTTGATGCCGAATACAAGTTTAGGGAATACCGCTGTTTTACGGTTCTTGCCTAGACCTGCAATACGATTCTTCAGAATCGATTTCTGGATAAGGCGGGATGCCCAGCTTGTACCAAGACCAAAACCAAACGTAACGAATGGTGTTTGACCGTTCGCCGTGTGTAGCGTGTTTACCTCGTACTCTAGAGATTGGAACGCGTCGTAACACTCTTTCTCAGTGCGTGCTTTTGCGAACTCTTCTGGCTCAGCAATGTTCCACTCTTTTGCGATCTCTAGGTGTTTCTCGTAGCTTGTGATTACGTACGGTTCTAGAACCTCATCAATACGGTTGATGGTTGTACCGCCGTAAATGTGGCTCGCGACTTGAGCAATGATTTGCGCTGTTACCGCTGTTGCAGTCGAAATTGATTTTGGCGTATCAATCTCAGCGTTACCCATTTTAAAACCATGCGTCAGCATGCCTTTAAGATCGATAAGCATACAGTTAAACATTGGGAAGAACGGTGCGTAGTCTAAATCGTGGTAGTGAATGTCACCCACTTCGTGCGCTTGAACCACATCGCGAGGAAGAATGTGCGTCTTCGCATAGTGTTTCGCTACGATACCAGCCAACAAGTCACGTTGAGTCGGAATTACTTTGCCGTCTTTGTTCGCGTTCTCGTTGATTAGATCCAGATTACTTTCTTCAATCAAACCTTCGATTTCGCGAGTTAGTGCACTTTGCTTCTCACGAGCGATGTCGCGATCGTGGCGATATTCAATGTAAGAACGCGCTAGGGCTTTGTAAGGACCTTGCATGAGTTCATTTTCGACTAAGTCTTGAATCTCATGGATGTGAACTTCATCGTGTTCTCTTAACTGTAACTCGACAGCAAGAGCCACATTAAGAGCATAAATAGCGACATCTTTATCTTTGTTTTCCGCTGCTGCTTCAACTGCTGCTTGGATACGATCCCTGTTGAACGGAGCTCTTGATCCGTCGCGTTTGATTACGATTGGTTTCACCTTGTTCTCCTTACCCGAGCATACTCACAGAGTTATCCACAAACACACTATATGGGGTTATTTTTTATTCTAGCAACACAATATATTGTGGCGTATTTAACGAGAAGCACCACTCGAAAACATTGATTTTGATCAATAAAGATTGGCTAGCGAACAAGAAGAAATCGATCTTATTGGCGTTGATCTCAGTTGCGAAGAAAACCATGAAAATTGCAAAATTGGTACTAAATCTACTTGCTATTTTTGGAGGTCTTGTAGGATAAAGGATGGAAAGGAATACGCTAAAAGATAGGAGTGCAACAGGCCAAAATGCGATCACTTTTTGTTACGTTAATATTACTTTTTAGTTCTCTTTCATTTGCTCAAAACTCCATCAATCTAACCAGTTGGAACATAGAATGGTTATCTATAGATGGTGGAAAAGTGTCGAGAACACCACAAGATTTTGAAAAACTGACCCACTATGTGGATAAAACACAAGCCGACATTCTTGCTTTTCAAGAAGTCGAAAGCGTCGCTGCAATGCAAAAAGCTGTTGGCAATGACTTCACTATCTATCTTTCCGATCGTTCAAACGCCTCCAACCGACACCTTCAGTTTAACGACACCAACCAATACACAGGCTTTGCCGTGCGCAATGGCGTAAGCGTATTAGACAAGCCAGACTTCTCTATCACACGAGGCAACAGCAAGCTGCGCTTCGCGAGCTACCTTGTTTTAAATCCAAACCAAGAAAACGAGACTCACCTACTCTCTGTACATCTGAAAGCGGGTTGCAGTGGCGCGTATCGTAATAACCGCGATTGTAAGATAGTGAAACAACAAGGACAGGCACTAGCTAAGTGGATAAAGGCGCGCGAGGACAACAAACAACATTATGTCGTGCTTGGCGACTTTAACCACAACTTGGGTTATCAAGGAGATTGGTTGTGGGACGTGATATCGGACAATACTAGTGCAAAGCTAGTGACTAAAGAGACTAAAGCGGAATGTAAAGTGCGTTCTAATCGTAATCCGAATAAAACCCACCAATTCCGCTCGGTGATAGACCACATTATTGTGAGTGGTGATTTAAAGGCGTCGTCTGGTGTTCAAACCGTTTTCAAAACACAAGATGTACTCGACTATAAACTGAGTGACCATTGCCCGGTTTCTACGACACTCACTTTTTAGCGTTTAAGTACTATTTTTAACGTTGAAGTACTTTCTTTATTGACGAACCACTCTTTTAGCGGTGAATGACCCAGCCAACATTGCCACTATAAAGAGCAGAACTTGTGTGTTGCCAGTGAAAAGGCTGGCAACCGCAGGACCAGGACACACACCCAGTAACCCCCAACCAATACCAAACAGTACAGCACCACCGACTAACTTTTTGTCTATCGCTTTAGAAGTTGGGCATACAATCTCATCACCAAACACAGATTCGCTTCTTGGCTTTATTAATAAAAGATAAGCTGGAACGAACACCGCAAGTGCTCCGCCCATTACAAAGGCTAAGCTTGGATCCCATGCTCCAGTAATATCGAGAAAGCCAATCACTTTTGCCGGTTCAGCCATACCAGAGACCACCATACCAATACCAAAGAGCACACCAGAAAATGCAACAACGGACATTTGCTTAATACTTTTCATTACATGAGTTTTCATAACGGCACTATTCCTCACGATACTAGCAAGACGGTTAACATGGCTGTGGCCATAAAAGTACACGTCGCGACCACAGAACGGATTGAGAAACGCCCTATCCCACAAATGCCATGACCACTAGTACAACCATTGCCGATACGCGTACCGACACCGACTAACAAGCCAGCAACGATAACTAAAACAACAGAACCGCTGTACTGTTCTGGTACATGCCCGCCAAGAACATAAACAGCAAACACGCCACCTAATACCATCGCAATTAAAAAAACAATGCGCCAAACGCGATCTGCGTTCTCAACGGCACCGTTTAAGATCCCACTGATCCCAGCAGTCTTGCCAGTAAATAGCATCAGTGTTATCGCTGATACGCCAACTATTATGCCGCCCAACAGCGACATCCAAGGAACTTCAAACATAGCAACCGCCAAACTAATTACTTACAGAAAACTTGCTTAAAGGCCTCAACCAGCGGACCAACTCTTTCATCAGAAATTGAATAGAATACCTGCTGAGAAACTTTTCTAGCTTTAATAATGTCGTGCTTTCTCAATACGGTGAGATGTTGTGAAAAAGCAGATTGGCTTAATGATGAACCTTCAAAAAGTTCACCGACCCCTTTCTCGCCTTCAATCAGCTTACACATCACGATTAGGCGCTCTGGATGAGCCATAATTTTAAGCAGCTCACTCGCTTCGGTCGCACTTTGTAGCATACTGTCGCCCATTCTTATGCCTCTTCATTACTACATTACATTTTATTAGATATTACTAATTAATATTATTAAGTCAATGCTAATGTAGATTAAATAACATTAGACTTAGCTAATTTATTTAAGTAAGGTGTAGGCGTTTTCGATCATTCAGCAGGAGAAATCCATGAGCAAAATCGTGATTATTGGTGGGGTTGCTGGCGGTGCATCTGCAGCAGCTCGCGCTCGTCGTCTTAGTGAAGACGCAGAAATCATTATGTTTGAACGCGGTCCATTTGTGTCATTAGAAAAGTAAATAATAAACCACTCTTTTTAGAGAGAGTGGTTTATTAAGTACTTTCGATTAAATTTGGAGTTAGGTAATGACAAAGATTCTTATTGTTGGTGGCGTTGCTGGTGGAGCATCAGCCGCAGCTCGTGCTCGTCGCTTGAGTGAAGATGCAGAAATCATCATGTTCGAAAGAGGAAGTTTCGTCTCGTTCGCCAATTGCGGCTTGCCATACCACATAGGTGGCGACATTAAGGATAGAAGTAAGCTCCTCTTGCAAACTCCAGAAAGCTTCTTAGCTCGATTTAACGTTGATGTTCGTGTTATGAACGAAGTCATATCCATTGATCGACACAACAAGCAGGTTACTGTTAAGAACCTATTGGATAATAGCGAGTATACTGAAAGCTATGACTTCTTGCTCCTTAGCCCAGGTGCAGGCCCTATCGTACCGCCTATCCCTGGTATTGATAACCCGCTGACGCATTCCCTGCGTAACATCCCAGATATGGATCGTATCATTCAAACCATCCAGATGAACAAGCCAGAGCACGCTACGGTTGTCGGTGGTGGATTCATCGGTCTAGAAATGATGGAAGCCTTCCACCAATTGGGAATTAAAACCACGCTAATTGAGATGGCAGATCAGGTAATGACACCTGTCGACCGTGAAATGGCGGGCTTTGCTCACGCTGAAATTCGTCAAAAAGGTATTGACCTTAAACTAGGCGTTGCTCTCCAAGCTATCGAGTACGTGCCGAACGAGCATATAGCCAGCATCGGTTCTGGTGAAGATACCGAACACCAGCATATTGAAGGTGAACTAAATCTTACTCTAAGCAATGGTGAGTCACTAACCACTGACATCTTAATCATGGCTATCGGTGTGCGCCCTGAGACTAAGTTAGCAAAAGAAGCAGGGCTTCAAATTGGTGAACTAGGTGGTATCTACACCAATGAAATGATGCAGACTAGCGATCCTAGCATCTACGCTGTTGGTGATGCAGTCGAAGAAAAAGACTTTGTTACAGGTGCACAAACTCTAGTTCCACTTGCTGGCCCTGCTAACCGTCAAGGTCGTATGGCCGCCGACAACATGCTAGGACGCAGTGAAACCTATCAAGGTACACAAGGCACCGCTATCTGTAAGATATTTGACCTCGCAGTTGCCTCAACAGGCAAAAACGAGAAACAACTTAAACGTGATGGTGTTGAGTACGAAAAGGTCTACGTTCATACCGCTAGCCATGCAAGTTACTACCCAGGTGCTGAGATTGTCTCGTTGAAGATGTTGTTCGATCCAAAAACAGGCAAAATCTTTGGTGCGCAAGCAGTGGGTAAAGATGGTGTCGACAAACGAATTGATGTGATGGCGGTTGCACAGCGTGCAGGCATGACTGTCGAGCAGCTTCAACACCTTGAGCTCACTTACGCGCCGCCGTATGGCAGTGCCAAAGATGTGATCAACCAAGCAGCCTTTGTGGCAAACAACATCATTAACGGTGACGCCACTCCGATTCAATTTGATGAAATGGACTCATTGACAGACGAGCAAGTCCTGCTCGATGTACGTAACCCTGGCGAACTTGAAAATGTTGGCTTTATCAAAGATGCGATCAACATTCCTGTAGACCAATTGCGTCACCGTATGGATGAACTACCAAAAGACAAGGAGATCGTAATCTATTGTCAAGTTGGGTTACGCGGTAACGTTGCATACCGTCAGTTAGTTAATAACGGCTTCAAGGCCCGTAACCTGATTGGCGGCTATCGCACTTACAAGTTCGCCACCGCATAAGGTAATCCAAACACTGCCCTTTTCCTTTGGAGCACTCTATGTGCTCCTTTTTTGTTTATGAAGCAAAGAAGTAGGTAATGCTACTTTTTTCGCTGAACAAGCTTTACAACACTCTTTTTTATCCAGCGTTGCTGAAGGGGAATCAGGTTTCTCTTTACTGACCTGCTTTGCTGCCAAATTAACAGCGTTTGCAAACGATTCAGCTAACTCAGAAGTATAAACTTTCCTAGCTCTTCGCTGTTTTACCTTACCTGCCATACACCCTCCACTTAGCACGCGACATCAACTCGACAAGTTCGACGAAGTCGGCCAACATACTTACATAGTCAACCTTAAGCATAATGGTGTTTCCTCTCCTACTCAATCAATTTGGTTCGATTCGTTAATTATTTACTTAATCAATCCAAGACAAGAAACCACTACTCCATACCTTTTAAAAGGTAATAAGTTGACTAACTCTAATTTTATATTATACGAAAATTAAGTTATCCCAACATATTCCCATTATAAGCAATTTACTTTTTAATAATCCAACGGTACATAATTTACTTTATACAACACAAGTTAATTAATTCCCTAAAAAATTAAAATTATACTAAATATTAATTTTAATGTCAGTTGAACAAATACCATATAACGAATTAAATATAGAACAGGAACTCTCTGTTTATTCCCATCTGTAAATTTTGACACTGCTCTCCATGAGTGCGAGAAGGAGAATAATCACAATGGTTCCACTAAATTAAAAAACACGGAAACAAGCCAGTACTAATTATTTCTCGTTCCTCGAAATTAATTAGCAGCTTGTCCTGCGGAGCTTCCTCGCTAACGCTGCGGTGCTCGAACCTTACGGTTCTGCGCTTGTCGCTCCGCTCCTCCTTACCACTAATAAAAATAATAAAGGTAATCAGTATGATTAATTTTGAATTAAGCATCAGAGAAAAGCTAGACCAAATGAGCAGTGCAAAACTCATCGAACAACGTCAGCTCGTAATTGAAATGCAGGGTGACTACCGTCATCTGAGGGATTCTGATGAGCAACTTGAAGTTCTAAAACTTATTGAACAGCGTATCAATAAACCAAACCGCGGCAGACCACGGAAATCAGCAGAATCAAAATGCAGTGAACAGGTCAAAATCAATATAACTCCGCAGGAAAGAGCAGAACTCGAGTACCGTAGAACAAAGCTAGGCTACAAATACCTATCCACTTACATGCGTGATATCACTCTGAACCTTACACCAGATCTGCAAGTCAGCCAGATTGAGAGGCCCAGCATTGATGAATGTGTTCTTGAATCTATCAATGAAGATATCCAGTTCTCAAGCGTTCAACTGATGCATGCCCTGCAAGAG